>JBFGIM010000007.1:0-40231 GCA_041577695.1 Myxococcota bacterium
GCGCTGATCCGTTCGATGGCCACCGGCGACAAGGATACGGCGGTCAAGATCGCCGGTGTGCAGCTGCGCGTGGCCCGGATGATCTCGGCGGCCATGCGCGGCGAGGTACCCGACCTCGACTCGCCCCTCGATCCCGGCAAGATCGATTCGCGCGAGCACGTCATCGCCTTCATCATGAACAACGTCTGGTTCTCGGCCCTGGTGGGCTGGTCCTCGGGACTCAACACGGAGCGCGGCGTGATCGAGCACGTGCGCCTGGCGGCCGATCTGATCCTCGGCGACTCGCGCTCCTGAACGCGTGACGGCGAAGCTGGAGAAGAGCAACATGACGACTCCCGTGACCCAGGTCGACGGCGTGCTCGCGGCGCCCCACGTGCTCGCCTATCCGTACGAGCGTTCGGTGGGTCCGGTGCTGGGGCGCTTCTTCGGCGAGCTGCGCGATGCCCGCATCGTCGGGGTGCGCAGCCGGGCGGGCCGGGTGCTGGTGCCGCCCGCCGAGTTCGATCCCGAGACCGGCGAACGAGTCACCGACGAATTCGTGGCGGTGGGACCGGCCGGCGTCGTCACCACCTGGTGCTGGGTCTCCGCTCCCCGCGAGAAGCAGCCGCTTCCGCACCCCTTCGCCTGGGCGCTGATCGAGCTCGACGGCGCCGACAGCGCGCTGCTCCACGCGGTGGACGCCGGCTCCCTCGATCGGATGCGCACGGGATTGCGGGTGCAGCCGCGCTGGCGCGAAGAACGCGTGGGACACATCGCAGACATCGTCTGCTTCGATCTCGCGGAGGAGGCATGAGGGGGCCGGTCGAGCGCATCGCGACGCCCATGCGTCTCGAGTACGAGTACACCGCCGGCATCGCCACGTCGCGCTTCCTGCGCGGGATCGCCGAGGGCCGGATCCTCGGCCAACGCTGCCCCAGCTGCACCAAGGTCTACGTGCCGCCGCGCGGCTCGTGCCCGCGCTGCGCGGTGGCGACCGAGGAGGAAGTCGAGCTCTCGGACAAGGGCACGATCACCACCTTCGCCATCGTACGCGTGCCGTCGGAGAACATCCGGGTTCCCCTGCCCTTCGCCAGCGTGCAGGTACTGCTCGACGGCGCCGACCTGCCGTTCTTCACCGTACTCCAGGGTTGCGAGCTCGACGAGGTGCGCATCGGCATGCGCGTGCGCGCCGACTGGGTGCCCCGGGAAGAGCTGGGCCCGACGCTCGAGAGCATCCGCTCCTTCGTTCCCATCGACGAGCCCGACGTGCCGTTCGAACAGCTCGAGGACTTCCTCTGATGCGCGACGTCGCCATCGTCTCCTTTGCCCAGGCGCCCAACGCCCGCCGCGAACTCCGCAACGAGGTGGAGATCCTGATGCCGGTGGTGCGCGAGGCCGTCGAGCGGTCGGGGCTGGCGCGTACCGAGCTCGACTTCACCTGCTCCGGCAGCACCGACTTCCTGCAGGGGCAGCCCTTCGCCTTCGTGCTGGCGCTCGACGCCGCCGGAGCCTGGCCGCCGATCCGGGAATCCCACGTCGAGATGGACGGCGCCTGGGCGCTCTACGAGGCGTGGGTGAAGATCCAGACCGGGCAGGCGGAGACGGCACTGGTCTACAGCTTCGGCAAGTCGTCGCCGGGCGATCTGCCCGAGGTGCTGGCGCTGCAGCTCGACCCCTACGTGACGGCCCCGCTGTGGCCGGACGCGGTGAGCCTGGCGGCGCTCCAGGCGCGCGCCTATCTCGAGCGCAGCGGTCGCAGCGAGCGCGACCTGGCCGCCGTGGCCGCGCGCAGCCGCCGCGACGGCTGTTCCAATCCCGACACCACCGTCCGCGGCGAGTTCGAGATCGAGAAGCTGCTGGCCGAGCCGTACCTGGCCGCCCCGCTGCGGAAGCACGACTGTCCCCCCATCAGCGACGGCGCGGCGGCGGTCGTCCTCGCCGCCGGGGAACGCGCGCGAGCGGTCTGCGAACACCCGGCCTGGATCCGCGGCATCGATCACCGGACCGAAGGCCATCACCTGGGTGCCCGCGACCTGACGCGCTCGGCATCGACGCGCCTGGCGGGCGAGAGGGCCGGCGTGGGCCGTGCTCCGGTCGAGCTCGCCGAGCTCCACGCCCCCTTCACCCACCAGGAGTGGATCCTGCGCGAGGCGCTCGATCTCGGTGACGACGTGGCGATCAACCCCTCGGGCGGCGCGCTCTGCGCCAACGCCGTGATGGCTGCCGGACTCACCCGCATCGGCGAGGCCGCGCGCCGCATCCACGCGGGCGAGGTGCAGCGGGCGCTGGCCCACGCCACTTCGGGCCCCTGTCTACAGCAGAACCTGGTCTGCGTGCTGGAGGGCGAGTGATGGCGGAGCTCTGCGGGGTCCGGGGCATCGGCCAGACCGCCCACACCGCGCGGCGCGACGACGTCTCGATCGCGGGTCTGGTGCGCGAGGCGGCCGAGCGCGCGCTGGCCGACGCCGCTCTCGACTGGCCCGACATCGAAGCCGTCGTGCTGGGCAAGGCGCCCGACATGTTCGAGGGCGTGATGATGCCCGAGCTCTACCTGGCCGACGCGCTGGGAGCCGTGGGCAAGCCGCTGCTGCGGGTGCACACCGCCGGCAGCGTGGGCGGCTCCACCGCGCTGGTGGCGGCGAGCCTGGTGCAGGCCGGCATCCACGAGCGCGTCCTCACCGTCGCCTTCGAGAAGCAGTCCGAGAGCAACGCCATGTGGGCGCTCACGGTGAGCACGCCGCTCCAGGCCTCGGTGGTGGCCGGGGCCGGCGGCTTCTTCTCGCCGCTGATCCGCACCTACATGCGCCGTTCCGGCGCGCCCGAGGACACCGGCATCCGCGTGGCGCTGAAGGACCGCACCAATGCGCTGAAGAATCCCTTGGCCCACCTGCGCGATCCCGACATCGACTTCGAGGTCGTGTCCAACTCGCCGATGCTGTGGGATCCGATCCGTTTCCACGAGACCTGCCCGTCTTCCGACGGCGCCTGCGCCATGGTGCTGACCAGCCAGCGTTGCGCCGGCGGCGGCGCCCGCCCGCCCGCCTGGGTGTGGTCCGACGCCATGCGCAGCGAGCCCACCATGTTCGCCGGCCGCGAGCAGGTGAATCCCCAGGCGGGCAAGGACTGCGCGGCCGACCTCTACCGCAAGGCGGGCATCACCAATCCTCGGGAACAGCTCGACGTGGCGGAGATCTACGTCCCCTTCAGCTGGTTCGAACCGATGTGGATGGAGAACCTGGGCTTCGCCGAAGAGGGCGAGGGCTGGCGCATGACCTACGAGGGCGCCACCGCGCTCGACGGCGACATGCCGATCAACTGCTCCGGCGGCGTGCTCTCTTCCAACCCGATCGGTGCGTCGGGCATGATCCGTTTCGCCGAGGCTGCCATGCAGGTCCGCGGCCAGGCCGGCGAGCACCAGGTGGACGGCGCTCGCCTGGCGATGGGCCACGCCTACGGCGGCGGCTCCCAGTTCTTCTCGATGTGGATCGTGGGCGCCGAGAAGCCGTAGAGCGAAGAGGCGGACCCGATGGACTACAACCTCGCCGACCTCTTCGAGTCGATCGCCGATCGCGTTCCGGATCGCATCGCGCTGGTGTGCCGCCCGTCGCGGCTCACCTTCGCCACGCTCGACGAGCGCGCCAACCGGCTCGGCCACGCGCTGGCCGAGCGCGGGGTCGGGGCGGGCGACCACGTTGCGCTGTATCTGCTGAACTGCGCCGAGTACGTCGAGGCGATGCTGGCGTGCTTCAAGATCCGCGCGGTCCCGGTCAACGTGAACTTCCGCTACGTCGAGGACGAGCTGCGCTACCTGCTCGCAGATTCCGACGCCGTCGCGGTGCTCCATCAGCGGGCCTTCGCGCCGCGCGTCGCGGCTGTGCGCAGCGGTCTCGAGAAGCTCCACACCGCGATCGCCGTGGCGGAGCCGGAGGAGACCGGCCCGGCTCCGGCGGATTCCCTCGACTACGAAGAGGTGCTGGCGGGCGCTTCGCCGGCGCGCGACTTCGCACCGCGTTCGCCGGACGACCTCTACATCATCTACACCGGCGGAACGACCGGCATGCCCAAGGGCGTGATGTGGCGCCAGGAGGATCTCTTCTTCGCGGGCCTGATGGGAGCGAATCCGGCCGGCCCGCCCCCCGAGCGACCCGAGGACGTCGCCGAGCGGGCCGCCGAGCGCGAGCCCCAGCGGATGATGTCGGCGGCGCCGCTGATCCACGGCGCCGCGCAACTCGGCAGCTGGATCGCGATGCTCCAGGGCTTCACCGCCTGCCTCGCACCGCGCTTCGACCCACACGAAATCTGGCGCACGGTGCAGGACGAAGAGGTGATGACGCTCTCGATCGTCGGCGACGCCATGGCGCGACCGCTCGCCGAGGCCCTGGACGATCCGGGCGCCGACTACCAGGTGGGCTCGTTGATCGTCATGTCCTCGGCCGGCGCGGTGTGGAGCCCGGCGGTGAAGGAGCAGCTGCGCGCCCACTTCCCCAATCTGCTGATGATCGACGCATTCGGGTCGTCGGAGAGCGGATCCCAGGGCGCCAACCCGACCGGCGAGCGCTCCGAGGATGGGGGACTCGTCTTCACGATGAACGAGAACACCGTGGTGCTCGACGACGATCGCCGGGTCATTCCGCCCGGCGCCGGCCGGATCGGCGTGGTGGCGCTGCGCGGCCGCGTTCCGCTCGGCTACTACAACGACCCCGAGAAGAGTGCCCGCACCTTCGTCGAGATCGACGGCGTCCGCCACGCGCTGATCGGCGACATGGCCCGACCCGAGGCCGACGGGACCATCACGGTATTCGGGCGCGGCTCGCAGTGCATCAACTCCGGCGGCGAGAAGATCTATCCCGAAGAGGTGGAGGGTGCGCTGAAGTCGCACCCCGACGTCTTCGACGCCGTGGTCGTCGGCGTTCCCAGCTCGCGCTGGGGCGAGACCGTGGCGGCCCTGATCCAGCTGCGACCCGAACGCTCGGCCTCGGCCGAAGAGCTGGCAGCCCACGCGCGCAAGCACGTCGCCGGCTACAAGGCGCCTCGGCTGCTGCACTTCGTCGACGAGATCCTGCGCTCGCCCAGCGGCAAGCCGGACTACCCGTGGGCCAAGCAGGTGGCGGCAGACGCCGCCGACGCGCAGGCCGGCGGAGCTTGAAGGGCCTTCCACCATGGCAGATCACGGATTCTGGAACTACGCGCAGCGCGACCCGTCCCGGCTCGCCCTGGTCGACCCCGACGGTCGCGAGATCAGTCGGGGCGAGCTGCTCGCCGCCAGCAATCGGCTGGTGCACGGGCTGCGCAAGCTGGGCCTGGGCAAGGGCGACTGCGTCGCCGCCGTGCTGCCCAACGGCGCCGAGGTGATCGAGCTGTACCTCGCGGTCGCCCAGGCCGGAATGTACCTGGTTCCGATCAACTGGCACCTCACCGCGCCGGAGATCGCCTACATCCTCGGCGACAGCGAGGCCAAGGCCTTCGTCGCCCACGAGCGCCTCGCCGACGCCTGCACCCGGGCTGCCGACGAAGCGGGCTTCCCGGCCGAGCGCTGCTTCGCGGTGGGCCGCGTTCCAGGCTTCCAGCCCTACGACGCGCTGCTCGCCGATCAACCCGACACGCTGCCCGAAGAGCGCGCCGCCGGTGCCGTGATGAACTACACGTCGGGCACCACCGGGCGCCCGAAGGGGGTGCGCCGGCCGCTGCCGCCGCTCGAGCCCGAGATCGCCGCGACACTGCTGACCGGGTTCTTCGCCATGTTCGGCATCCAGCCCGAGGACGACAACGTCCACCTGTGCGGTTCGCCGCTCTACCACACCGCGGTGCTCGTCTTCGCTTCGACCTCGCTGCACTACGGACACGCCGTGGTGGTGATGGACCGCTGGACGCCGGAGTCCTGCCTCCAGGCGATCGAGCGCTATCGCGTCACCACCAGCCACATGGTGCCCACCCAGTTCCACCGGCTGCTGGGCCTGCCCGAGGCGCTGCGGTCGAAGTACGACGTGACCTCGCTGCGCTGCATGGTGCACGCCGCCGCGCCGTGTCCGGTGGAGATCAAGCGCCGCATGCTCGACTGGTGGGGCCCCACGATCTACGAGTACTACGCCGCCACCGAGGGCGGCGGCACCCTCGTCACGCCCGAGGAGTGGCTGCGGCATCCCGGCACCGTGGGGCGCCCGTGGGTCAATGCCGAGATCCGCATCTACGACGACGACGGGAACGTGTTGCCCCAGGGCGAGACCGGCACGGTCTACATGAAGCTCGGCCAGGCCGACTTCGAGTACTACAAGGACCGCGAGAAGACCCGGAAGAACCGCATCGAGAACTTCTTCACCGTCGGCGACATCGGCTACCTGAACGACGAAGGCTACCTCTTCCTCTGCGATCGCAAGGCCGACATGATCATCTCCGGCGGCGTCAACATCTACCCCGCGGAGATCGAGGCGGTGTTCCTCAGCCACCCGAAGGTGGGCGACGTGGCGGTGTTCGGCGTTCCGAACCCGGACTGGGGTGAGGAGGTGAAGGCCGTGGTGGAGCCGGCGGAAGGCGTCGCCGCCGGGCCGGAGCTCGAAGCCGAGCTCCTGGCCTTCTGTGCCGACAAGCTGGCGAAGTACAAGACCCCGCGCAGCATCGACTTCATCGCCGAGATGCCGCGCGATCCCAACGGGAAGCTCTACAAGCGCAAGCTCCGCGACCCCCATTGGGAAGGTCACGAGCGCAGCATCTAGATGGGGCGCTTGCGCCGAGGAGCCGGCCCGAAGTGAACTTCGCCTTCAGCGAGGAGCAGGACGCGTTCCGCGACACGCTGCGGCGCTTCTTCGAGGAGCGCTGGTCGAGCGCCGAGGTCCGCGCGCTCGCGGCGACGCCCGAGGGCTTCGACGCGGCGATCTGGAAACAGCTCGGCGAGGAGCTGGGGCTGGTGGGAATCGCGCTGCCGGAGTCGGTGGGCGGCCAGGGCTTCGGCTTCCTGGAGCTGGGCATCGCCCTCGAGGAGATGGGCCGCCAGCTGGCCGGCGGACCCTTCTTCGCCAGCGCGTGCCTCGGCGCCCGGGCCATCCACCACGCGGCGAACGAGGCGCAGCGCCAGGCGTTGCTGCCCGCCATCGCCGCCGGTAGCCGGCTGGCGGCACTCGCCTTCAGCGAACGGGGCGCGGCGCCGGACGCCGACGACATCACGGCCGTCTGCCGCCGCCAGGGCGACGGCTGGGTCGTCAGCGGAGACAAGCCGGGCGTCCTCGCCGGCGCTCAGGCCGATCTCTTCGTGGTGGCCGCCCGCGAATCCGGCAGCAGCGGTCGCGACGGGGTCGCGCTGCTGGTGGTCGAGCACGACGCACCGGGTGTCACCATGACGCCCTCGGAGCCGCTCGACCTGAGCCGCCCCCAGGCCGACCTGGTGCTGCGCGACGCCCCCGCACAGCGGCTCGGAGGCGATGGGTCCGCCTGGCCCGCCCTGGCCCGCACGCTCGACGAAGCCACCATCGCCCTGGCGGCCGAGGCGATCGGCGCCGCGGCCCGCTGCCTGGAGCTGGCGGTGGAGTACGCCAAGCAGCGCGTCCAGTTCGCGCGCCCGATCGGCTCGTTCCAGGCCGTCAAGCACAAGGTGGCCGAGGTCATGCTCGAGCTCGAGACGGCCCGCTCCGCCGCCTACTGGTCGTGGTGGGTCGCCGACCAGGAGCCGTGCGATGCCGCGGCGCTGGTCGAGGCTGCCAGCGTGGCCAAGTCGGCCTGCAGCGAGGCGCTGACGCGCGCCGCATCGGAGAACCTCCAGATCCACGGCGGCGTCGGCTTCACCTGGGAGTTCGACTGCCATCTCTACTACCGCCGCGCCAAGGCCTCGGAGCTGCTGCTGGGCGATCCGACCTGGCACCGCGCGCGCCTGGCGCAGCAACTCGGGTTCTGAGCCGGCACGCCGTCTCGCGATTCGATACACACCGAAAGTGCGCTGGCTCCGCATCCGTGAGCTCTTCGACCTGGTACGCGTGGCGGCTCGCGAATGGAGCCAGGATCGCTGCCTCCAGCTGGGCGCCGCGCTGGCGTATTACACGATCTTCTCGATGGCGCCCTTGCTGGTGATCGTCATCGCGGTGGCGGCGCTGGTCTTCGGGCGCGAGGCGGCCGAGGGCGAGCTGCTCCAGCAGTTCGAGGCGTCGCTCGGCGCCGATGCCGCGGCCGCCGTGCGCGGCATGATCGAACGGGCCAGCCAGCCCCGCACCGGGTGGCTGGCGACGATCGGCGGCCTGCTGATGATGGGCCTCGGAGCGTCGAGCGTCTTCGGACAGCTCCAGTCTGCCATGAACCAGATCTGGAACATTCCCCGGAGCCGCGGCAGGGGCCTGCGCGGCCTGCTGGTGGACCGGCTCACCTCGTTCTCCATGATCCTGGTGATCGGCTTCCTGCTGTTGGTTTCCCTGGTGCTGAGCACTGCTGTCGCGGCGCTCGAATCGCTGCTGAACGAGCTGTTTCCCGGTGCCGCCCTGTTCCTCCAGGGGCTCAACCTGATGGTTTCGTTCGCAGTCGTGACCCTGCTCTTCGCGATGATCTTCAAGATCCTGCCCGACGCGCGCATCCTGTGGGGCGACGTCTGGATCGGCGCCGCCTTCACCTCGCTGCTCTTCACGTTGGGCAAGTTCGCCATCGGCTTCTACCTGGCCCGCAGCACCGCCGCATCGGTCTACGGGGCCGCCAGCTCGCTGGTCGTGGTGTTGCTCTGGGTCTACTACTCTTCGCAGATCCTCTTCTTCGGAGCCGAGTGCACCCAGGTCTACGCGCGCCGCTACGGCTCCTGGCGCCACGCGCCCCAACCAGGAGACCCCGCATGCTCGTGATCGCCGGACGGATCGAGATCGACCCCGGGAACCGCGACGCCGCCATCAGCGCCGCACGCGAGATGATGGAGCAGACCCAGCGGGAAGCCGGCTGCATCAGCTACACGTTTTCGTCGGACCTCACCGATCCCGGCTGCTTCCGCATCTTCGAGGAGTGGAAGTCGCAGGAGGCGCTCGACGCGCACTTCGCCTCGCCCCACATGGCGGCGTTCCAGGGCAAGGTGGGCGCGCTCGGCGTGAAGAGCATGCACGTGCAGAAGTACCAGGTGTCGTCGGTGGGTCCGCTCCGCTAGCGCGCCCGGCTCAGCAACCGATCCGGATCCCCAGCTCGGCGAAGGCGCTCTCGGCCAGCGGCGCCCAGCCGCGATTCGCAGCCGGACTCGCCGGACTCGGGTGCGGGATCTGGCCGATGCGGACGTCGAGCCCCTCGAGGGCGCGGCGCGCCCGGGCTTCGGCGAAGCGGCCCACGCCCACCACGTGGCGGGGCGCGAGCGCTTCCACCACCTGCCGCAGTGCGCCATCGCAGCGCCGGAAGAGCGCCTCGCGTTCGTTCGGCGCCAGCTTGTCCGGCGTGCGGTTGCGGCCGCTCTCCTCCATGAACACCAGCGGACAGTAGTTGGCCACGAAGAAGCGCGAGAAGAAGCGCTCTGGTGTGCCGAAGCGATCGCGCGCCCAGCCCCAGAGCCGCCGGCCGCTCACTTCACTGCGCTCGCAGGCGAAGCCCGAGATCGGCCGTCTGGGATGCTCGCGTCGCGGTCGCTCCACCCGGCCCGCGATGCCGAGCCAGTCGCGCACCAGCTCCACTTCGCCGAAGGGAACGCCGGTCTGGGCCATGCCGAAGGGGCCCGGGTTCATGCCGACCAGTACCACCTCCTTGGCACCCCGGCCGTAACGGCGCAGGTAACGGCGGTGCGGAACGCGGGCGTAGTGGAGCGGGTCGTAGACGTGGGTGACCGGCGCGCCGAAACGAAGTCGCCCCAGGCTGCGCGACAGCTCGTCGGAGATGCGGACCAGGGCGCTCACGCCGGGTCGATCCGCCAGGGGCCGCGGCGGGTAGGGCGCTCGAGTGCGCGCGCCAGCGCGTCGATGAACTCGGACCGGGGCCACTCCTCGGCGCCGAAGCGCTCCAGGTGCTCGGTGTGCACCTGGCAGTCGATCATCTCGAAGTCCCAGCGCTCGAGCTGCTGCACCAGCGTGACGAAGGCGACCTTGGATGCGTCGGGGAGCGCGGCGAACATGGATTCGCCGTAGAAACAACCGCCCAGCGCGATCCCGTAGAGCCCCCCCACCAGCTCGTCGCCCCGCCAAGCCTCGGCCGAGTGGGCAAAGCCCAGCGCGTGCAGCCGGACGTAGGCCTCCGCCAGCTCCGGAGTGATCCACGTGCCCGTCTCGTCGGGTCGCGGCGTCTCGGCGCAGCGCTGCACCACCTCGGCGAAGCGGGTGTCGAGGCGCACCTCGAAGGGGGCGCGGCGCAGGGTCTTGGCCAGGCTGCGCGGCACGCGCAGCTCGGAGGGGCGCAGCGCCATGCGCGGGTCGGGGCTGAACCAGAGCAACGGCTCCGCGACCAACGGCCAGGGGAAGATGCCCTGGGCGTAGGCCGCCAGCAGACGCTCGGCCGAGAGGTCGCCCCCCACCGCCAGCAGCCCCGACGGGTCCGCCTCGGTCACGGGCGGAAAGATGGGCTCGTCCCCGAGTCGGTAGACGGACATCGCCGTCGAGAATACCGCGGGTCAGGAGCGCGGCAGCGCGTCGAAGGGCACGTCGCGATCGCCGCGCGGTTCGCGCGGCAGCCCCAGCACCCGTTCGGCCACGACGTTCTTCTGGATCTCGTCGGTGCCGCCGGCGATGTGCATGGATGGCGAGGTGAGGAAGCGCTGCTGCCAGGGACCGCGACCGCGCAGCGCGTCGGGCCCGGCGAGTCGCAGACCCAGGTCACCGGCGCGGGTGAGAACGCGCGCCATGGCGAGCTTCATCACCGACGATTCGGCGGCCGGGATCATGCCGTGGCCGAGCTTGGTGGTGACCCGCGCGTTGAGCAGCTCCAGGCTCTTCGACTCGACGTAGAGTCGCGCCAACTCGTCGCGCAGCACCGGTTCGAGGTGCTGATGGTTCTGCCGCGCGTGTTCCGCCAGCTCGTCCCAGGAGAACCAGCGCTCGATGCCGCCGATGGCCATGCGCTCGTTGAGCAACGTGGTCATCGCCGCCGCCCAGCCCTCGCCAGCCGCCCCCAGCCTCTGGGCGTCCGGGATCCGCACCTCCTCGAGGAACACCTCGTTGAAGTGGGCGCCGCCGGTCATCATGCGCAGCGGGCGGAGCTCGATGCCCGGGCTGCGCATGTCCAACAGGAAGTAGGTGATGCCGCGGTGCTTGGGGACGCTCGGGTCGGTGCGCGCCAGCAGGATGCCCCAGTCCGCGTAGTGGCCGCCCGAACACCAGGTCTTCTGGCCGCTGACGATCCAGTCGTCGCCGTCGCGCACCGCGCGGCAGGACAGGCTGGCGAGATCCGATCCGGCGCCCGGCTCGCTGAAGAGCTGGCACCAGATCTCGTCGCCGCGCAGCATCGGCGCCAGGAAGCGCTCCTTCTGGGCGTCGCTGCCGTGGGCGATGATGGTGGGGCCCGCCATGCCGATGCCCACCACGAAGATGGTCTCGCCGATGCCGGCCCGCGCCAGCTCCTGGTTCCAGATGATCATCTCGATCGGGCCGAGACCGCGTCCGCCGTACTCCACCGGCCAGAGCAGCGCCGCCCAGCCCGCGTCGAAGAGCTGGCGCTGCCAGGCCTTCGACGCTGCCACCAGCGCCTCCTCGTCGACGCTGTCGTCGTAGGCGCTGGCGCTCTTCTCGGGCATGTTCGCCGCGAGGAACGCGCGCGCCTCGGCGCGGAAGGCGGCTTCGGTGGGCGAGTCGCGGAAGTCCATGGCGTCTCCGGAACGGTACTTCCGAGAATTAGAACACGTTTCAATCTCAGTGCAAGCGCTAGCGGGCCCGGGCGGCCGTCAGGGTGCCGGCCAGCACCAGCCCCGCGCCTGCCGCCGTGATCCACCCCAGGCCCTCGCCGAAGAAGAGCACACCCCAGAGTGCGGCGAAGACCACCTGTAGATAGGAAACGGCGGTGGCCCGACCGGCGGGCTCGTGGCGCATGCCCCGCGTCAGCCACACCTGGCCGAGCTGGGCGAAGACGCCCACGCCCACCAGGGCGGCCCAGTCCGCCGGGCTCGGCCACACCCAGCTCGCGAGGGCTCCGGGCAGCGTCGCCGGGACGGTGACCAGCGGGAAGTACATCACGATCACCAGCGGCTCCTCGTCCGCCGCCAGCCGCCGTACGGTGACATAGGCGCATCCACTGAAGAAGGCGCCCGCCACGGCGATCATCACGGCCAGGGGATCGAGGGCGGTCTCGGCGAAGAAGGGAGCCGGCCGTGCCACCAGCAGCACGCCGGTGAGACTCAGCATCACCGAGAGCGCCAGCGCGGGTCGCACCCGCTCGCCGAGGAAGAGCGCGGCCAGCAGCGCGGTGAAGATCGGGTGCAGGTACTGGAGGACGGTGGCCTCGGCGATCGGCAGGTGGGTGATCGCGTAGAACACGCACGACAGTCCCGCGAATCCGAAGCAGCCGCGCAGCAGCAGCAACCCGCGATGCACGCCCCAGGGCGCCACACCGGCCCGACGCAGCAGCGCGTAGCTCATCGCCAGCGACAGCAGCGCGCGGGCCAGCACGATCTCCTGGCTCGGCAGGCGCTGCCCGGCGAACTTCACGAAGACCGTCATCAGGCTGAAGGCCAACGCGCTGGCCATCATCAGGCGGACACCGGGCGACAGGTGGCGCACGGCGCGCGACTCTAGCCCCGCGCGCGGAACTACCCTCGCCGGGCACCCCCTCGGGTCTGCGGCGGCCCTTCCGGCGCAGTTTGTCGGTCGGCATCAAAAATGATACATGTTCTAAAAACGCCTGGAGGCGACCCCCCATGTACGTCGACATGAGCCCGGAGCAGCGCGAGCTCCAGGCGCAGCTTCGCCACTACTTCGCGGAGTTGATGACGCCCGAGCTCCAGGACGAGATCCGCGGCAGCGAGGGCGGGGGCCCGCTCTACAGCGAGGCCCTCCGGAAGATGGGACGCGAGGGCTGGCTCGGCATCGGCTGGCCCGTGGAGTACGGCGGCCAGGGCCGCACGCCCATCGAGCAGATGATCTTCGCCGACGAGGTGCAGCGCGCTGGCTTCCCGCTGCCGTTCCTGACGCTGAACACGGTGGGTCCCACGCTGGCCCAGTTCGGCTCCGACGAGCTGCGCGCCGAGTTCCTGCCGCGCATCCTCGCCGGCGAGTGCCAGTTCTCGATCGGCTACTCGGAGCCCAGCGCCGGCACCGACCTGGCGTCGCTCAAGACACGTGCCGTGCGCGACGGCGACGAGTGGGTGATCAACGGCCAGAAGGTCTTCACCAGCCTGGCGGACTTCGCCGACTACATCTGGCTGGCGGCGCGCACCGATCCCACGGCGCCCAAGCATCGCGGCATCTCGATGTTCATCGTCCCCACCAGCGCCCCCGGCTTCAAGCTCACCCCCACCTTCACCGTGGGTGACGTGCGCACCAACACCACCTTCTACGAGGACGTGCGCGTGCCGCACCGCTACCTGGTGGGGGGCGAGAACCAGGGATGGGGGCTGATCGTCAGCCAGCTCAATCACGAACGGGTCTCGCTGACACCGTGGGGACCGGCGCACCGGCGTTTCCAGGAAGTGCGCGCGTGGGCGCAGCAGACCGCGCTGCCCGATGGCCGCCGCGTCATCGACCAATCGTGGGTGCGGTCCACGCTGGCCTGGGCCTACGCCAAGCTCGAGGCGCTCAAGGTGATGCAGTGGAAGCTGGCCTGGAGCATGACCCAGGGCGCACTCCACCCCGCCGACGCTTCCGCCGTCAAGGTGTATGCCTCGGAGCTCTACGTAGAGGCCTACCGCCGCATGATGCAGGTGCTGGGCTCCGCGGGCACGCTGAAGGACGGCTCGCCGGGCGCGGTGGCCCAGGGCCGGCTCGAGCGCATGTACCGCGCCACCCTGATCCTCACCTTCGGCGGTGGTACCAACGAAGTCCAGCGCGACATCATCGCCATGGCCGGTCTCGGCCTGCCGCACTACAAGGACTGACGATGGACTTCGCGTATAGCGACGAGCAGCAGGCGCTGCGCGAGCTGGCCCGCAAGATCCTCGAGGATCTGGCCAGCCCCGAGCGGCTGCGCCAGGTCGAGGGCAGCGAGGAGCGCATCGACCGCGAGCTCTGGAGCGAGCTGGCCAAGGCCAACCTGTTGGGCGCCGCCCTGCCCGAGAGCTACGGCGGCAGTGGCTTCGGCTTCTTCGAGCTCTGCCTGTTGCTCGAAGAAGTCGGACGCGCGGTGGCGCCGGTGCCGGCCTGGGCCACGCTGGTGCTGGGCGCGCTGCCGATCGCCGAGTTCGGCAGCGAGGCGCAGCGGGAGCACTGGCTGCCGCGGGTCGTCGCTGGCGAGGTGCTGCTGACCGGCGCGCTGAGCGAGCCCGGCAGCGTGGACCCGCTCTCGATGGCCACCGAGGCGCGCCGCGACGGCGACGTCTGGCGCCTGTCCGGGGTGAAGACCTGTGTTGCGGCCGCGACCGTGGCCGAGCGCGTGGTGGTGCCCGCGCGCGGGCCCGCCGGCCCCGGGCTCTTCCTGCTCGACCCGCGCACGGCGGGCGTGACCGTGGAGGCCCAGTACGCCACCAGCCGCGAAATCCTGGGCCACATCACCCTCGACGACGCCGAGGCGGAGCTGCTGGTGGCGCCCGAAGCGGGGGGCGAGGCGCTGCGCGCGTGGGTCGAGCGCGCCATCGTCGCGCTCTGCGCCGTCGAGCTCGGCGTGGCCGACCGCGCGCTGCGCATCACGGCCGACTACGCCAGCGAGCGCTGCCAGTTCGACCGGCCGATCGGCAGCTTCCAGGCGGTCCACCAGCGCGCCGCCGATGCCTACGTGGACGTCGAGACCATGCGGCTCACGCTGTGGAATGCCGCGTTCCAGCTGGGCCGCGGTGCCTCGGCCCCGGAGGCCGTCGCCGTCGCGAAGTTCTTCGCCTCCGAGGCGGGCCACGCGGTGACCTACGCGGCGATGCACCTGCACGGCGGGATCGGATCGGACGTAGACTACCCGGTACACCGCTACTATCTCTGGTCGCGCCAGATCGAGCTCACCCTGGGCCCGGCGGAAGCGCAGCTCGCCGCGCTCGGCGACCTCCTGGCCGAAACGAAGGACGCCTAGGCCGAGCCCGGAATCCCGATGCACCTCGACTTCACCCCCGAACAGCAGGCGCTCCGCAAGGAGATCCGCAGCTACTACCAGGAGCTGTTCACGCCCGAGCTGCGCGCCGCCCTCGACGCCGAGTGGGACGAGATGGGCGGGCCCGTCTTCCGCGAGGTGGTGGGCCACATGGGTCGGGCCGGCTGGCTGGGAATCGGCTGGCCGCGCGAGTACGGCGGACAGGGTCGCGGGCCCCTCGAGCAGTTCATCTTCTGGGACGAGACCTATCGGGCCCGCGCGCCGCTGCCGGTGATCGCCGTCAACACCATCGGCCCCACCCTGATGCAGTACGGGAGCGAGGCCCAGAAGCGGGAGCTGCTGCCGCGCATCCTGCGCGGCGAGCTCTTCTTCGGCGTCGGCTATTCCGAGCCGTCGGCGGGAACCGATCTGGCGTCGATGCGCACCCGCGCCGAACGCGATGGCGACGAGTGGGTGATCAACGGTCAGAAGATCTACACGACCCACGCCAACGACGCCGACTACATCTGGCTGGCGGCCCGCACCGATCCCGAGGCGCCGAAGCACAAGGGCATCTCGATCATCCTGGTGCCCACCACGGCGCCCGGGTTCCAGGTGACGGCGATCCAGACCCTGGGCGGAGAGCGCACCAACGCCACCTACTACGAGGACGTGAGGGTGCCGCTGGAGAATCTGGTCGGGCCCGAGAACGCGGGCTGGACGTTGATCACCTCCCAGCTGAACCACGAGCGCGTCGCCCTGGCGACGCCCGGCCTCGCCAGCCTCGCCCTCGAGCGCGTGTGGGCCTGGGCCATGGACGCCGAGTACGCCGAAGGCGGCCGCGTGATCGACCAGCCCTGGGTCCAGCTGAACCTGGCCCGCGCCTACGCCAAGCTCGAGGCGCTCAACGTGATGAACTGGCGCTCGGCCTGGTCGCTCGCCGCCGGCACGCCGAACATGGCCGAGGCCTCGGCGGTCAAGGTCTTCGGCACCGAGCTTTTCGTCGAGGTCTACCGGTTGCTGCTGGAGATCGTCGAAACCGAGGGACTGGTCGTTGCCGGCGAGCCCCTGGCAATGCTGGGCGGTCTGCTCGAGCACGCCTACCGCGGGGCCACGACGCTGACCTTCGGCGGCGGCGTCAACGAGGTGCAGCGCGACATCATCGCGATGGCGGGTCTCGGTCTTCCCCGCGCGCGGCGGCGCTAGGAGGCGCGATGAGCGAGGAAGTGCGCAAGCGGGAGGCACTGGAGCGCGAGATGCGGTCCTATGTCGGCCGCACCACCGATCCGCTCGTGGCGCCCGATCTCGTCAACGAGCCGATGATCCGCCATTTCTGCGAGGTGACCGGCGACGCGAACCCGATCTTCCGCGACCCGGACTTCGCGGCGAAGTCGGTACACGGTGGACTCGTGGCGCCGCCGGCGATGCTCGACGCGTGGACGATGCCGCCGTACATCCCCGCGTGGGACGACGAGACGGCCGAAGCTCCCAACGCGGACGCGCAGCTGCACCAGCTGATGGCGCGCGCGGGCTACAGCGTCGTCGCCACCGACTACGACGTCGAGTACGCGCGCTACGTGCGGGTCGGCGAGCGGGTCACGGCCACCAAGACGATCGAGAAGATCTCCGAGGAGAAATCGACGCCGCTCGGGGTCGGCTACTTCATCGACGTCCGCTGGGCCTTCCGGGTCGGCGACGAGCAAGTGGCGACCCTGCTGTTCCGGACGCTGTGCTACAAGCCGGCGCACCCGCCCCAGGCCGTCACGTCCGATTCGGCCGCGCCCGCTGCGCCGCGCCGGCTCCGGCCCCCCATGAGCCACGACAACAGCTGGTGGTGGGACGGCCTCGCCCGCGGCGAGCTGCTGATCCAGAAGTGCAGCGACTGCGGCGAGCTCCGGCACCCGCCGCGACCCATGTGTCCGAAGTGCCAGTCGCTGGCCTGGGGATCGCTGGTCTCGAAGGGCGCAGGCGCCGTCTACAGCTATACGGTGATGCACCACCCGCCGATTCCCGGCTACAGCTACCCGTTCGCGGTCGGCTTGATCGAGCTCGACGAGGGCACGCGCATCGTCGCCAACGTCGTCGGTTGCGATCCGGCCGACGTCTCGATCGGCATGCGCGTGCAGGCGCGCGTGGAGAACGTCGACGAAGAGATGGTGCTTCCCATGTTCTACCCCGCGGAGTAGACGATGGATTTCGAGTTCACCGAGGAACAGACCGCGCTGCGCGAGCTGGCGCGCCAGATCCTGGCGAGCGAGGTGACGCCCGAGCGGCTCAAGGCCGCCGAGCGGGGTGACGCGTGGTTCGACGCCGCGCTCTGGTCGAGCCTGGCCGAAGCCAACCTGCTGGGTCTGGCCGTTCCCGAGGCGCAGGGCGGCATGGGCTTCGGCGTGCTCGAACTCTGCGTCTTGCTCGAGGAGATCGGGCGCGCCGTGGCGCCGGTCCCGGCCTACCCCGCGCTGTTGCTGGGCGGGCTGCCGATCGCGCGCTTCGGTAGCGAGGCGCAGCGCCAGCAATGGCTGCCAGCGCTGGCGGCCGGTGAGCTCGTGCTGAGCGGTGCGCTGCACGGCGTCGACGCCGGTCGCTTGCCCGTCCGGGCCCAGCGCGCCGAAGGCGGCTGGCGCCTGGACGGCGTGCTCCGACAGGTGCCCTCGGCGGATCTCGCGGCGCGTGTCCTGGTTCCCGCGGCCACCGGCGACGGGGCCGGGCTCTTCCTGGTCGATCCACGGGCGGAGGGCGCGACGCTGCGCCTCGGTCGCGCGTCGCGGGGCGAGCGCCTGGCCGAACTCGGACTCTCCGGTGTTCGCGTCGAAGACGACGCTCTACTCGGCTCCGACGCCGAGGGCGGCGCGCGGGCCGCGGCATGGCTGGCCGACTGCGCACGCATCGGCCTCTGCGCCACCCAGGTCGGGGTGTCGGAGCGCGCACTCGAGATCACCACCGCGCACCTCCGCGAGCGCGAGCAGTTCGGCGCGCCGATCGGTTCGTTTCCCGCCGTGCAACAGCGAGCGGCCGACGCCTACATCGATCTCGAGGCGATGCGCTGGACGACCTGGCGCGCTGCCTGGCGCGTGGGCGAGGACCTGCCGGCGGCCCGCGAGGTCTCGGTGGCGAAGTTCTGGTCGGCCGAGGCCGGCGCACGCATCGCGGCGTCGGCGCAGCACCTGCACGGCGGACTCGGGGTCGACATGGACTATCCGATCCACCGCTACTTCCTGTGGTCCAAGGCGCTCGAGCTGAGCCTGGGCTCGGCAACGCCGCAGCTGGTGCGCCTGGGCCGCGACCTGGCCGCCAGCGGGCCCCAGCAGGAGATCCGATGAACGCCCGCACCCGAACGCTCGCAGAGATCGCCGCCGGCGAAGCGCTGCCCGAGCTGGCCGTGGACGTGACGCCGACGCTCGTCATCAGCGGCGCCGTGGCATCGCGGGACCTGACCCGCGTGCACCACGATCACGCCGAGGCGCAGCGGCGCGGCTTGCAGAGCGTGATCATGAATACGATGACCACCAACGGACTCGTGAGCCGCTTCGTCACCGACTGGGCGGGCCCCGAGGCGATCATCCGCGGCGTGCGCCTCAAGCTCGGGGCGCCGAACGTGGCGGGCGATCGGATGACCATTTCCGGCCAGGTCGGCAGCGTCGACGCCGAGCGCGGCGAGGTCTCGATCGAGGTGGCGGCGAAGAACTCCTGGGGGAATCACGCCGCCGGCACCGTGCGTCTCGCACTTCCGAAGGGGGCCCAGGCGTGAGCCACGCACTGCGCGACGCAGCCGCGATCGTCGGGATCGGACAGACCGAGTTCTCGAAGAACTCGGGGCGTTCCGAGCTGCAGCTCGCCTGCGAGGCGGTGAAGGCGGCGCTCGACGACGCGGGCCTCGCTCCGTCCGACGTGGACGGCATGACGACGTTCAGCCTGGACACCAACGACGAGATCGAGGTCGCCCAGACCGTCGGCATCGGCGATCTCACCTTCTTCAGCCGCGTCCCCCACGGCGGCGGCGCGGCCATCGGGGTGCTGCTCCAGGCCGCCATGGCGGTGGCGACCGGGGTCGCGGAAACCGTGGTGGTCTACCGCGCCTTCAACGAGCGCTCGGGGCGCCGCTACAGCGTCGGCATCGCCGAGGGCATCGTCACCGCCGACCTGGTCCACTGGAGCTGGTACCTGCCCTTCGGCCTGCTGACGCCGGCGAGCTGGGTGGCGATGTTCACCCAGCGCTACATGCACGACTACGGCTGCACCAGCCTCGACCTGGCCGAGGTGGCGGTCTCGGCCCGCAAGCACGCGGTGAACAACCCCGCGGCGTTCTTCCACGGCAAGCCGCTCAGCGTCGAGGAGCACCAGGCGTCGCGCCTGATCGCCGAGCCGCTGCGGCTCTTCGACTGCTGCCAGGAGAGCGACGGCGGCTGCGCGCAGATCGTGACCACGGTGGAGCGGGCGCGCGACCTGAAGCGGCCGGCGGCCGTGGTGCGCGGCGTCGCCCAGGCGGCGGCCGCCCAGCAGGAGAACATGACCAGCTTCTATCGGCCGTCGATCTCGCACCTGCCCGAGATGGACCTGGTGGCCAAGCAGATGTACGCCATGTGCGGGCTCGGCCCGTCGGACATCGATGCCGCCATCATCTACGACGCCTTCACCCCGGTGGTGATGTGGCAGCTCGAGTCCTTCGGCTTCTGCGGGCGCGGCGAGGCCAAGGACTTCGTGCGCGACGGCAACCTCGAGCTGGGCGGAGCGCTGCCCACCAACACCCACGGCGGCCAGCTCAGCGAGGCCTACATCCACGGCATGAACGGCGTCAACGAGGGCGTGCGCCTGATCCGCGGCACCTCGCTCAACCAACCCGAGAAGAACGATCACGTGCTGGTCACCGCCGGGGTGGGCGTGCCCACCAGCGGCATGGTGCTCGGCCAGCTCTCGTGACGCGATCCCCAAGGAGAGAAGCATGCGCGAGTCGGTCATCGTCGAGGCCCTGCGAACCCCGATCGCCCGGGGCAAGATGGGGCGCGGAGAGCTCTCGGGGCTGCACCCCGCCGAGCTGCTGGCGAAGGTGCAGTTCGGCCTGTGCGAACGCGCCGGCATCGATCCCTCGGAAGTCGAGCAGGTGGTGGGCGGCTGCGTCACCCAGGCGGGCGAGCAGTCCAACAACATCGCGCGGCACGCCTGGCTCTCGGCGGGCAAGGGCTTCCACACGGGCGGCACCACCGTGGACACCCAGTGCGGATCGGGCCAGCAGGCCAACCACATCGTCAACGCCTTCGTCAAGGGCGGCAGCATCGACTGCGGCATCGGCTGCGGCATCGAGGTGATGAGCCACGTCGGTCTCGGCGCGAACGTCATCAACGGCCCGGGCTACTTCCAGACCCCCGAGTGGCCCTGGGACTCGTCGCCGGACCAGTTCACCGCCGCCGAGCGCATCGCGCAGAACCGCGGCATCACCCGCGAGGACGTCGACCGGCTCGGGCTGGCTTCGCAGCAGAAGGCGGCGGCGGCCCGCGACGCCGGCCACTTCGGCCGCGAGATCCTGCCGGTGGAGGCGCCGGTGCTCGGCGACGACATGAAGCCCAGCGGCGAGATGCGGCGCGTCGAGCACGACCAGGGCATCCGCGAGAGCACCGCGGAAGGACTGGCGGCGCTGAAGCCGGTGCGCGAAGGCGGCATCCACACCGCGGGAAACTCGTCGCAGATCTCCGACGGCGCCGCCGGCGTGCTCTGGATGACCGCGGAGAAGGCCAGGGCCATGGGTCTGAAGCCCCGGGCGCGCGTGATCCAGGACGTGGTGGTCGGCACCGATCCCTACTACCTGCTGGACGGTCCGGTGGACGCCACCCGCGAGATCCTGCGCAAGACGGGCATGGCGCTGGGCGACATCGACCTCTACGAGATCAACGAGGCCTTCGCCGCCGTGGTGCTGTCGTGGGCCAGGGTCTTCGACGTGGACATGGACAAGGTCAACGTCAACGGCGGTGCCATCGCGCTGGGCCACCCGGTGGGCGCCACCGGCTCGCGCCTGCTGGTGACCGCGCTGCACGAGCTGGAGCGCCGCGACGCGAGCACCGCCTTCATCACGATGTGCTGCGGATCGTCCGTGGGCACCGGCACCATCATCGAGCGGCTGCGCTGATCGGTCGCAGGAGCGGAAGGAACATGAAGAAGTTGCTCGAAGGGAAGGTGGCGCTGGTGACCGGCGCGGCCCACGGTCTCGGCCGCTGTCACGCGCTGGAGCTGGCGCGACTCGGGGCGCGCGTGGTGGTGAACGACATCGGCGCCAGCGCCGATGGCAGCGGTAGCGACCAGAGCGCCGCCGATGCGGTGGTGGAGGAGATCCGCGGCGCCGGCGGTGATGCCGTGGCGCACTTCGGCGACGTAGCCGACTGGAACGATGCCGAGGCGATGGTGCGCCGCGGCGTCGACGAGTTCGGCGGCCTCCACGTGGTGGTGTGCAACGCGGGCTTCATCCGCGACGCGGTGCCCTGGAAGATGAGCGAGCAGGAGTTCGACGCGGTGATCCGCGTGCACCTGAAGGGTCACTTCTGCGTGATGCGCAACGCCATGGCCCACTGGCGCGAGGCCGCCAAGACCGAGGGCGGCTCCACCTACGGTCGGCTGATCACCACGTCGTCGGAATCGGCGATCTTCGGCAATCCCGGCCAGCCCAACTACTCCGCGGCCAAGGCGGGCATCGTTGCGCTCACCATGGGTGCGGCCCAGCTGATGCAGAAGTACGGCATCACCGCCAATGTGTTGATGCCCCGGGCGCGCACCCGGATGAACGACTCGGGACCGCTGGCGGCGATCTTCCAGAAGCCCGAGCAGGGCTTCGACAACTTCGCGCCCGAGAACGTCTCGCCGCTGGTGGGCTACCTGGCCTCGCCCCAGGCCGAGCGGATCTCGGGCCACGTGTTCGTGGTCTGGGCCAAGAACGTCACGGTGCTCGATCGTCCCAGCCTGGGGGCGAGCTTCGATTCGGATACGCACTGGACGGTGGAGGATCTCCACAGGCAGCTCGGTCCCCACTTCGAGAAGCTCGAGCCGGTGAAGGACGGGTTCATCGTACCGGCGGTGTGAGGTGCCCCGGCCGTGCCGCGCCCTCCAGCCCGTGGCGGAAACCCTGGTACAGCAGCGTGCCGGCGATGAGCAGCCACAACAGGCTGCCCAGGTTGCCGACGGTCGCCTGCGAGACCCTTCCGCTGAGCTCGAGCAGCAACCAGAGACCGCAGGCCCCCAGCAGCGCGGTGCGGACGCCCGCTTCGCGCGGCGTCCGGTCAGCGAGCAGCGCCGGGGCCACCACCAGGTAGTGCGCCCACAACAGCGGCGACAGCGTGAGCGTCCCCGCCCACGCCGCCCCCCAGCGTCGGGCGGCGGAAGCACCGGTTCGGCCGGCCGCCACCCAGACGGCCGCGGCCAGCACCGGCAGCTTTCCCGCGCCCAGCAAGACGCCCAATCCGGGCCCCGGCTCGCGGAACCACCAGGTGGCGATGCCGGTGTCGAGGCGGAGCAGCAGCGCGTCGAGCGACAGATTGTTCCACCCCGTGATGACGCCGCCGCTGACCGCGGTGAGGCCCTTCAGGAATGCCGGAGCGAGGTCGGTCGGCAGCAGGATGGCGGCGAGCCCGGTCCAACCGGCACAGATCAGCGCGGTCCACACTGCCTCCGAGCGCCGCCCCATCAGCCAGAGGAACCCCAGAAGCAGCGCCGGAAACAGCTTGAACACGATGGCCGCCGCCAGCAGCAGACAGAAGGCGAGCCGCGACCGGGTTCGCTCGGACCCGAAGAACGCCGCCGCGCCCAGCAGGAACAACGCCGACTGGCCGAGGCCCAGTGCGTACAGGAGGATCGGAGTGGCGCCGAGCGTACCCATCGCCCAGAGCGTCCCGCGACGCTCCGCCAGGCTGCCGCTCCGCCGGCGCACGAGCCGCTGGAGCGATGCGATCGCCAGGAGGGCCAGGCCCAGCCGCCAGGCGGTATCGGCAGCCCAATACGGGAGCCGCGCGAGGGGCAGAACCGGCAGCAGCGAAGGGGGTGGTGCGACGAACGCGGTGACACTTCGGGCCTCCACCTCGGGTCCCCCGGCGGCGATCGATGCGGCGACGAAGGCCGGCGCAGACGCAAACAGGTGAGGCGCATCGGCGGGGAGGTAGACCGCATCCAGACGCCCCTGCTCGATGAGCCGCGCCGCGGTGTAGGAAGGAAGGAAATCCTGGGCCACGCCTGGGCGCAGCGCGGCCAGCAGCAGCAGCAGATAGACGCCGGCCAGCGCGAGTGCGCCCGGACTTCGCTCGGAATTCCGCGCCACGGCGGGAGTATCCCACAGTAGTGACGGGCTGACAGGGACTTGGCGTCGGCGCTGCCGCCTCGGCGCCGCTTGCATCGGCTCCCATTTCGCGTTCATTGCGCACTGCAATCGCGCAAGTCTGCGAGCGGGGAACCGATGGGGTAGGCTCGGAATCGGGGGTAAGGGTTGGCTGAGATCGGAACACATCCGATGCGGGGAAACCGGCGCGCGTTCTTCGCCGCGGCACTGAGTCTGGTCTGCCCCGGATGGGGTCATCTCTACGTAGGCGCTCCCGCGCGCGCGTTGGCCGCACTGGGCCTCTCGATCGCACTGATCCCCTGCGTCACCCTGGTCTGGCTCGGGCTGGTGGACTCGACCACCGCTGCGCTGATCTGGGGCCTGTGGACCGGCGTCGAGATCCTGGCCATTCCGATCGACTCCGCCCGCACCGCCTGGCGCGTGAAGCCGCAGACGACGCGGCCCTGGAAACGCCTGGCGCTCCAGCTTGTGTGGGTGCCGGTGGTGGCGAGCTTCCTGATCACTGAAAGCGATTGGGTGCGCGAGCGCTTCGTGCAGCCCTTCGAGATCGCGATGCGGTCGATGACGCCGACGCTGTTGCCCGGCGACACCTTCTTCGTGGACGTTCGCGCCAAGGCGCGCAGCGACCTCGCCCCCGGCGACGTGGTGGTGTTCCGGCTCGAGGACCGCCCGCGCGAGAACTACGTGAAGCGCGTGGTGGGGCTTCCCGGGCAGGAGGTGGAGATCCGGGACGGTGTCCTCCTGGTGGACGGGCAGGCGCTCACGGAGCCCGTCCAGGACGATCCGGGATCCCGCTTCCGCCGCGAACACCTGGGCGAAAAGCCCTACTGGGTCGAGGTGGGGGCGCCCGGCGTACTGGCCGATTTCGGTCCGGTCGGCGTGCCGCCCGGCCACGTCTTCGTGATGGGCGACTCCCGCTACCGCAGCAACGACAGCCGCAGCTTCGGCCCGATTCCGCGCGAGACGATCCACGGTCGTGTGGTGCGTCTCTTCTGGTCGTGGGATCGCGAGCACAACCGCGTGCGCTGGGAACGGCTGGGTCGGAGCTTCCCGGGTCTCGACACCTAGTCATCCCGCTCCGGGGCCGCCGGCCCCCGTGGTACCCTCGAGCCCATGACGGTTCCCCGCGAAGCGACGCAGGCGAAGCTCGACGTCCTTGCGGCCGCCACGCTGAAGCATACTCCGAGCCAGCGCTACACCGTCGGCGATCGTCTCGAGGAGGTCGCCGCCGCGGGTCCGGACCGGACCTTCCTCCACTTCGAAGATCGCTCGCTCTCCTATGCCGACTTCAATGCCGCCGCGAACCGGGTGGCGCATGCCGGGATCGAGAGTGGGCTCGCTACCGGCGACGTCGTGGCACTGCTCATGGAGAACCGTCCCGAGTTCCTGATCACCTGGTTCGGCCTGTCGAAGCTCGGTGTCGTCACCGCTCTGCTCAACACCCACGCGCGCGGTCGCCCGCTGACCCACGCCCTCGACGCCACCGGCGCACAACGGCTGGTGGTCGGAAGCGAGTGTCTGGAGGCGCTCGCAGGACTGGAGCGCGACCGGAAGGCTGCGCTGCGGCCGTGGGTGCTGCGCGATCCGGCGTCGGCAGCGCCGGTACTCCCGGACTTCGCGCTCGACGGTGACGCGCTGCTGGCCCGCATGCCCACGGCGAACCCCGACCGCGGTGTGCGAGAGAAGCTGGTGGCCGGCGACGACCTCTTCCACATCTTCACCTCGGGCACCACCGGTCTGCCCAAGGCCGCGCGACTCAGCCACATGCGTTATCTGGGCGTCGGCGACGGCATGTCGGCCATGGCGGGCTACGGGCCCGACGACGTCATCGCCTGCGTCCTGCCGCTCTACCACGGCGCCGGCGGCATGGTGGTGGTCTCCTGCGCCCTCGCCCACGGCGCCGCCATCGCCCTGGCCCGCCGCTTCAGCGCGAGTCGCTTCTGGGACGACGTGCGCCGCTACGGCGTGACCGGCTGCCAGTACATCGGCGAGATCTGCCGCTACCTGCTGCACCAGCCGCCGCGTCCCGACGACCGCGAGCACGGCTTGCGCGTGCTGATGGGCGCGGGCCTGGGGGCCGACATCTGGGAAGCGTTCCAGCAGCGCTTCGGGATCGAGCGCATCCTCGAGGGCTGGAGCTCGACCGAAGCCAACACCTCGCTGATCAACGTCGACAACCGGGTGGGCTCCTGCGGCCGCATCCCGTTCCCGGAGCGACACAACGGGCGGCTGCTGCGATACGACCTCGAAACCGACAGCCACCCGCGTGGCCCCGAGGGCTTCTGCCAGCTGGCCGCCCCCGGCGAGGTGGGCGAGTTCGTCGGGGCGATCCCCGACCTGCCCGACTCCGGGGCCGGTCGTTTCGAGGGCTACACCGATCCGGAGGCCACCGAGCGCAAGATCCTGCGGGACGTATTCCAGCCGGGCGATCGCTGGTATCGGTCCGGCGATCTGCTGCGCTGCGACGAGGACGGCTACTTCAGCTTCGTCGATCGGATCGGCGACACCTACCGCTGGAAGAGCGAGAACGTATCGACCCAGGAGGTGGCCGACGCGCTGGCGGGCTTTCCGGATCTCCGCATCGCCAACGTCTACGGCGTGCGCGTCCCCGGGCACGAGGGGCGCGCCGGCATGGCGGCCCTGGTGCTGGGCGACCCGGCCGCCTTCGATGGGCGCGCCTTCTTCGCCTGGACCGAGGAGCGGCTGCCCAGCTACGCGGCGCCGCTGTTCCTGCGCCTCGCCGAGCGGGCCGATCTCACCTCGACCTTCAAGCTCCGCAAGCTCGACCTGCAGCGCGACGGCTACGACCCCGAGCGGGTCGCCGAGCCGCTCTACCTGCGTGATTCGGCCGCGCGAGCCTACCTGCCGATCACGTCCGAGACGCTCGGACGGGCCGGTCTGCCTGCCTACGAGGCGCCGTCGGACTGAGTCGGTTCCCCGTGGGAAGTCCACCGACCCGGCCGCTTGATCCCGAGATTGAAACATGTTCTAATCCTGGAGCCGACGGCGGCCGACGCCAGGAGGTTCCCGATGGCAGTAGAGACGCTCGACCTGACCAATCCGGACGTCTTCGACCAGGGCTTCCCCCACGCCTACTTCAAGCACCTGCGGGCCACCGCCCCGATCTCCTTCGCCCCGGAGCCCGGCAGCGCCAGCCACTTCGGCACCGGTGAGCCCGGCCCCGGCTTCTGGGTGCTCACCCGCCACGCCGACATCATCTTCGTCTCGAAGCGCCCGCGGATGTTCTCCTCCTACGAGGGCACCAACATCCCCGACATGCCCGCCGACCAGCTGGCGCGCCTGCGCACGATCATGCTCAACATGGATCCGCCCCAGCACGTGAAGTACCGCAGTCTGGTGCGGCGCGGCTTCACGCCCCGGATGATCGCGGGCATGGAGCCGCACATGCGGGAAGCCAGCCGTCGGATCGTCGACGAGATCGCCCACAAGGGCGAGTGCGACTTCGTCACGCAGGTGGCCGCCGAGCTGCCGCTGATCGCGATCTGTGAGCTGATGGGGGTCCCGGTGGAGGACCGCCACATCCTCTTCGACCTGTCGAACCGGCTGATCGGCTTCGACGACCCCGAGTTCCAGACCACTCCCGAGGACGCCGAGCGCGCCTCGATGGAGATGTGGGCCTATGCCCATGCGCTGGGGCAGAAGCGGCGCGCCAATCCGATGCCGGATCTGGTGACCGATCTGCTGCAGGGCGAGATCGACGGCGACCGCCTGAGCGAGCTCGAGTTCAACAACTTCTTCCTGTTGCTCGCTGTCGCCGGCAACGAGACCACGCGCAACGCGATCTCCGGCGGTCTGCTGGCACTGATGGAGAACCGCGCCGAGTGGGAGCGGCTGCAGCGCGATCCTTCGCTCATCGACCGAGCGGTGGACGAGATCGTGCGCTGGGTGACCCCGGTGATGTACTTCCGGCGCACCGCCACCGAGGACACCGAGATCTCGGGCACTCCGATCAAGGCGGGCGACAAGGTGACCTTGTGGTACCCGTCGGCCAATCGCGACGAGTCGGTCTTCCCCGACGGCGACCGCTTCGACGTGGGCCGGCGTCCCAACCCGCACCTGGGCTTCGGGATCGGCGAGCACTTCTGCCTCGGCTCGCACCTGGCCAAGCTCGAGATCAAGTCGATCTTCCTCGAGCTGCTGCGGCGGCTTCCCGACCTCGAGCTGGCCGGGGAGCCACGGCGTCTGCACTCGAACTTCATCGACGGGATCAAGGAGCTTCCGGTCCGCTTCACGCCCGAGTAGCGCAGTGCGGAGCTGGCGCGTTCAGCCGTCGACGATCTGGATCGCCTGGCGCGGACAGACGCGCTCGGCTTCCTTCAGCTTGGCCCGCAGCGATTCGTCGGGCGCATCGATCAGGATGTTCAGGTTGTCGTCGTCGTCCACCTGGAAGACCTCGGGGCACACTTCCATGCACCGCGCGTTCGCCTCGCACAGGTCGTAGTCGACCAGGATCTTGATCGCCATTCGGTCCTCCCTTCCGCCGCGGCCGGCGGGTCGCCAGAGTATCGCGGGACCGAGGTCTCGTCTCAAGGGAGTGCAGCTCAAGTGCTGGGTCCCGCCTTCCGAAAGCGAAGCAGGGCGAAGAGCGCGTTCACCGCCCCGGGGATGGCTACTCGGTGACAAGCCTGAGAACAGGGATCCGGGACCTCATCCGCAGCCGGATCTTCGAGCGCTTCGACGCCAGCCTCGGCGGTGCCGTGGGTGCGCTCGAGGTGGCGCTGCTGGCATGGGGCTTCGCGCTGGTGCGGGATCCCGCCATGCTCCCGGTCGGGCCGTTGCTGCTGGCCGGCGCCGCCAATGCCGCACTGCACGCCGCCCTCTACCGACGCGCGCGCGAGGCGGCGGCCGTTCCCGGTCCGGTCGGTGCCCTGGCGCGGGCCTACGCGGCCCTGGGTCTTGCGGTGGTCATCGTCGGGTGCGCCGTCATCGGCAGCGCGCTCGCCGCGGTCCTCGCCGCCTGGGCGGGCGTGGGCGGGGCCGCCAGCCTGGGCGCCTTCCGTGTTCTCAGCCCCGTGGGCGCCGCGGCCTGCGGGCTGGCGCTGGCCTGGGGTTTCTCCAACCGGCTGCGGCCGTTCCAGGTGAGCCGGGTCCCGGTGACGGTGGCGGGACTCGAGCCAGATCTCGCCGGACTCTGCGTCGCGCACCTCAGTGATCTCCACATCGGGAACGGACTCGAGGGTCGGCGCCTGGATGCGTTGGTCGATCGCGTGCACGCGCTGGATCCCGATCTGATCGTGTTGACCGGGGATCTCTTCGACTACGACCCATCGCACGTCGAAGCCGGAGCGGCGGTGCTCGGGCGCCTGAGTGCGCCGCTCGGTGTCTACGCCGTGCTCGGCAACCACGACGTCTATACCGGCATCGATCGGATCGCCACGGCCCTCGCCCGCTTCGCACCCGGCCTGCAGCTTCTGCGCGACTCGTGGGAGCGTCTGCCCGTGCCGGCACGGCTCTACATCGCGGGCGTGGACGATCCCGGTAGCGACTGGACCTCCGGAGGACGCGGTCTCGCGTCCATCGACAAGCTCGCCGCCGCGCTGCCCAACGACGGACCCAGCCTGCTGCTGGTCCATCGCCCGGATGCCTTCCACCAGGCCGCGGAGCTCGGCTTCCCGCTGGTGCTGGCCGGACACTTCCACGGCGGTCAGGTGGCGCTCCCGGGCAGCCGTGGCCGCTGGAACGTGGCGCGGTTGCTCTCGCCGTTCCACCAGGGCCTGTTCCGCCGCGGCGACTCGTGGCTGTACGTGAGTCGCGGGCTGGGCTTCGCCGGCCCGCGGATCCGGTTGGGCGCCCAGCCCGAGATCGCCCTGCTCCAGCTCGATCCGGGCGACTGAGCCTGCCAGGGTCGGCGGTCCCGCCAGGGGGCGCCTACAATCGTCCCTCGATGACGGTCGCGCCCGAAGCACCGGCCCTAGAGGCCGACGGTGACGAACCGCAGCTGGCCAAGCGCACGCCGCGGCCGCTGTGGCTCCACAAGCCGCGGGCCAAGCACCTGTGGCCCCTCGCCGTCGGCGGCGCCGTGGCGTGGTTCGCGGAGCCTACGCCCGCCAGCCTGGCGGCGGGCGTGCCCCTGGTGCTGCTGGGCGTGGGCGTGCGCGTGTGGGCGGCGGGCCACCTGGTCAAGAAGCGCGTGCTGTCGGTGAGCGGACCGTACGCGCACCTGCGTCACCCCTGCTACGCCGGGGCGCTCGCGGTGCTGATCGGCCTGCTGATCTGCGCCGGCCCGCGGCCGGCGCTGGGCATCCCGTTGCTGCTGGCGGCGTTCTTCCTGCACTACCTGCCGCGCAAGGAGCGCAAGGAAGCCGAGCAGATCGTAGAGCGCCACGGCGACGCGGCCCGCGCCTACCTCGCTGCCGTTCCAGCACTGCGCCCGCGTCTGCGACCCTGGCGCCCCGAGCGCGACGATGTCGCCGAGCCGCGCTCCTGGAGCCTGGCCTGCTTTCGTGAGAACAGCGAGATGGGCATCCTCGAGGCGATCGCGCTGGCGTTGACCGTGCTGGTGTGGTGGGCGATCCGGAGCTGAGCGCTCAGCTTCGTTCGCGCAGGTAGGTGGTGGCGAGGGCGTCGGCGTACTCGTTCCAGCGCGAGCCGTCGTGGGCGGCGATCCACTGGAGCCGTACCTTCGGGTGACTGCCGGCAAGCGCGTAGAGCTCCCTGACCAGCTCCAGGTTGGCGATCGGGCCGCTCTTGCGCCGCCAGCCGCGGGCCGCCCAGCCCGCCGCCCATTCGTTGACGGTCTTGACGCAGAGCTGGGAGTCGGAGAACACGGCGATCTCCGCGTCCTCCGGCAGCATGCGGTAGGCCTCGATCAGCGCGGTCAGCTCCATGCGGTTGTTGGTGGTCTCCGCCGCCTCTCCGTGCTTCTGCGCCACGATGCAGTCGTCCTCCACCCAGACCAGGCCCCAGCCGCCGGGCCCCGGATTGCCTTCGCAGGAGCCGTCCGTGAAGATTCCGGTCGTGGGACCGGCGCTGTGCTTCGCCAGCACCTCCTCGGGCGTCAGGAAGATTCCGCGTCGATCGCTCATCGCTGCTCGCCTGCGTAGCGGGTCAGGAACCCTTCGCGCCACTCCTCGAACCGGTCTGCCTCGACTGACAGCCGCGCTTCGGACACCAGCCGCTGGTAGAAGTGGACGTTGTGGATCGAGCAGAGGATGGCCCCCAGGATCTCGTTCGCCGCGAACAGGTGGTTCAGATAGGCGCGCGCGAAGCCGCCGATGCAGGTGGCGCACTCGCAGGATGGGTCGATGGGATAGCCGTCGCGCCGGTAGCGCCGGTGCGTCAGCCGGATCCGGCCACGCGAGGTGAAGACCGAGGCGGAGCGGGCGTAGCGCGTGGGGATCACGCAGTCGAAGAGGTCGATGCCGAGGCCGATGGCGGCCAGGATGTCCTCCGGAAGCCCGACGCCCATCAGGTAGCGCGGCTTGCGCTCGGGCAGCAGCGGCGCGGTGAAGGCAGTGATCTTGCACAGCAGCTCGTGACCCTCGCCGACCGAGACGCCGCCGATGGCATAGCCGGGTAGATCGAGCGACACCAGCGCTTCGGCGCACTGCCGACGCAGCGCTTCGTAGACACTGCCCTGCACGATCCCGAACAAGGCCTGGTCCCGAGGGCGCGCGTGGGCACGCAGGCAGCGGTCCATCCAACCCAGGGTGCGGCGCACGCCGGTGCCCGCCAGTCGCTCGTCCGCCGGATAGGGCGTGCACTCGTCGAACGCCATGATCACGTCGGCCCCCAGCCGGTTCTGGATCTCGATCGAGCGCTCGGGCGTGAGGTCCACGGAGTCGCCGGTCACCTCGTTCTTGAAGCTCACGCCACGGTCGCTGATCGCCTTGTTCGGCAGCGAGAAGACCTGGAAACCGCCGCTGTCGGTGAGGATGGGCCCGTCCCAGCGCATGAAGCCGTGCAGGCCCCCGAGCTTCTCGACGAGCCCCTCGCCGGGTCGCAGCGCCAGGTGATAGGTGTTGGCCAGGACCATGCTGGCGCCGGTGGCGGCGACCTGTTCGGGCGTCATCGCCTTGACTGCGCCGTGGGTTCCCACCGGCATGAAGGCCGGGGTCGGCACGTCGCCGTGGGGCGTCCGGAAACATCCGGCGCGCGCCCCGCCCGAGCGGCCTTGCAGCGTGAACTCGAACAAATGTGGGTCCATCTCGTTGCCGGTGCGGGTCGCCGGTGCGCCGGCAACGGCGCTTCGCCCTCGGCTAGCGATAGGTCGAGCGCTCTCCCGAGCTGCGGCGGAGGCGGGTGCGGCGCAGCTTGGCCTTGCGCTTGGCGCGCTTGCGGCTGCTGCGGGCGCCGCGCTTGCGGTGCGACAGGTCGGCGTTCTTCTTCACGGCAGCCTCCAGGGCTGCGGATCCTAGGGGAGTCTCCAGGGCGCGTCCAGGCTACCCTTCCCGACGCCTTCCGACCCGATTCGACCCACCGGAATCCCCGTGGGAAGCGACCAGCGAGGCCTCGCATGAGCTCTGCCCTCGAAAGGATGATGGACTTCGACCTGAGCGAGGAGCAGCGCATGGTACGCCGCGCCGTGCGCGAGTTCGCCGAGAAGGAGATCCTCCCGCACGTCGAGATCCTCGAGCGCGAGGAGCGCTACCCGAGCGAGCTGATTCCCAAGCTGGTGCCGCTGGGCTTCTTCGCGCCGATGGTCCCCGAGGAATACGGGGGCTCCTACACCGACGTGCTCACCTACGGGGTGATCTGCGAGGAGCTGGCGCGCATCGACTGGGTGATCGCATCGGTGGTGTCGGTCACCAACTCGCTGGTGGCCAGCTCGGTGCTGCGCTTCGGGAACCCCGAGCAGAAGGAGCGTTGGCTGCCCGCCATCGCCCGCGGCGAGATCCTGAGCTCGGCCTGCCTGACCGAGCCGGGCGGCGGCACCGACCTCGGCAACATGCAGACCACCGCCACCCAGGTGGACGGCGGCTGGCGGCTCAACGGCACCAAGGTCTTCATCTCCCATGCCGCCCACGCGGGCGTCTTCCTCGTGGTGGCCAGCATCGACCGCGCGCTCAAGCACAAGGGCGTGACCGCCTTCCTGGTGGAACCGAAGACGCCGGGCATCGAGATCGGCGCGTTCCCGATGCGCACCCTCAAGCGCGACAACCTGGCGGAGGTCCACTTCAACGATGTCTTCGTGCCCGAGGAGGGGCTGCTCGGCAAGGCGGGCGGCGGCTTCCCCGTACTGGGCGGCGCGCTCGACATGGGGCGCTTCTCGGTGGCGGCCCGCTGCGTGGGCCAGGCCCAGCGCTGCCTCGACCTGGCCGCGCCCTACGCCATGGAGCGCAGCGCCTTCGGCCAGAAGCTCGGCGAGTTCCAGCTGATCCAACAGAAGATCTCCGACATGGCCTGCCGCACCCAGCAGGCGCGCAGCGTGGTCTACCAGCTCGGGCGGATGAAGGACGCCGGGATCGAGCGCTGCAGCATGGAATCATCGATGGCCAAGCTGGTGGCGAGCCAGGCCGCGGTGCAGAACGCGCTGGACGGGATGCAGGTCTTCGGTGGCTACGGCGTGTCGGCCGAGTACGAGATCGGACGGCTGCTGCTCGAGGCCAAGAGCCTCGAGTTCGGCGAGGGCACCAGCGAGCTGCACACCAAGCTGATCGCCGAGTACGCGCTCGGCATCCGGAGGCAGTGAGGCCGATGTCCGACGCCCGGCGCGAGCTGCTCGAGCTGATCCTGCGCGTGTCGTTCCGGCGTCAGCGGGTGGTGCTGGCCAGCGGTCGCGAGAGCGACTTCTACCTCGACCTGCGTCAGACCCTGATGCGGCCGCGCGGCGTGGCGCTGGCGGGACGCCTGGTACTCGACTGCCTCCAGGCCGGTCCGGCGGTCGAAGCCGTGGGTGGCATGGCCGTGGGAGCGGTGCCGCTGGTGTCGGCGGTGCTCGCCGCGGCCGACGCCGACGCGGCCACCCGGCCGCTGCTCGGCTTCTTCGTGCGCAAGGAGACCAAACAGCACGGACTGGGGCGCCGCATCGAGGGCGGCTTCGAGCCGGGCCAGACCGTGGCACTGCTCGAAGATACCTGCACCACCGGCGGATCCACCCTCGAGGCGGTGGACGCGGTGACCGAGGCCGGCGGCAAGGTGGCCCGCGTGGTATGCCTGGTGGACCGCGGTGAAGGCGCGGTGGAGGCCTTCGCCGCGCGCGGCCTCACCCTGGAGTCGCTCTACGACCGCAACGATCTCCCGGTCGCGGTCGAAGACGGGAGGAGCCGAAGATGAGTCTCAATCTCGGAACCATTCTGCAGGCGAGTGCGGACGCGCACCCCGACCGTGCGGCGCTCCGCCTCGGAGACCTCGCGCTCTCCTACGCCGATCTGGATCGCGCCGCGCGCTGCGTGGCGACGGGCCTGCGCGCGCGCGACGTCCAGCCCGGCGACAGGGTGGCGCTGCTGGTCCCCAACGTCCCGGAGTTCACCGTCGCGTACTTCGGCATCCTCTATGCGGGCGCCACGGTGGTGCCGATCAACGTGCTCGCCGCGGCCCCCGAGGTGACCTACTTCCTCGAGGACGCCGAGGCGCGGCTCTTGATCGCCCATCCGCTGTTCGCCGACGCGGCGCGGGCCGGCGCCGAGGCCGCGGGCGTGCCGCTGATCCTCGCCGGAGGCGAGGGGCCCGACACCGTGGCCGCCCTCCAGCAGAGCGAGCCCGCCGACGCGGTGCATCCCACGCCGGCCGATCAGACCGCGGTGATCCTCTACACGTCCGGAACCACCGGCAAACCCAAGGGGGCCGAGCTGACCCACTCGAACCTGTTCGTGAACTGCGCCTTCGTGGTGCCGCGGCTGGTTCCGCTCGATGCCGACGATCACGTTGCGCTGGCCACGCTGCCGCTCTTCCATTCCTTCGGCCAGACCTGCATCCAGAACGCCAGCATCGCTGCGGGGGGCACCTTCACGCTGCTGCCGCGCTTCGATCCCGCCAGCGCCTTCGAGATCATGGAACGCGACCGCGTCTCGCTCTTCGCCGGCGTGCCGACCATGTACTTCGCGCTGCTCCACCACGAAGGGGGGCGCGACTTCGACCTCTCGGCTCTCCGCTTCTGCATGACCGGCGGCGCTCCGATGCCGGTGGAGGTGTTGACCGCCTTCGAGCGGCGCTTCGGCGTGCCGGTGCTCGAGGGCTTCGGTCTCTCCGAGACCTCGCCGGTGGCGAGCTTCAACCAGCCGGACAAGCCGCGGAAGCCCGGCTCGATCGGCTACCCCGCCTGGGGTGTCGAGATGTGCATCGTGGACGACGGGGACCGGCCGCTGCCCGACGGCGAGCGCGGCGAGATCTGCATCCGCGGCCACAACGTGATGAAGGGCTACTGGAAGCGTCCCGACGCCACCAAGGAGGCGCTCGCCCACGGCTGGTTCCACTCCGGCGACGTCGGCTACCGCGACGAGGACGGCTGCTACTGGATCGTCGATCGCAAGAAGGACATGATCCTGCGCGGTGGCTTCAACGTCTATCCGCGCGAAGTCGAGGAGGTGCTCTATGCCCACGAAGCCGTACTGGAGGCGGCCGTGCTCGGCGTCCCCCACGAGAGCCACGGTGAGGAGGTGAAGGCGGTGGTGGCGCTGCGCGCCGGCGCCGTCGTCACCGAGCAGGAGCTCATCGTCTACTGCAAGGAGCGGCTCGCCGCCTACAAGTACCCGCGACTGGTCGAGCTGCGCGACGCGCTACCCAAGGGCCCCACCGGCAAGATCCTGAAGCGCGAGCTGCGCGACTCCTAGGTGGAGAAGGCGCGCAGCTTCAGCCAGCGCGGCACGCGTTCCATGTACGCGCGGTACTCGTCGCCGAAGCGCCGCATCAGGCTCGGCTCTTCGACCCATATCGTGAAGCAGTGGATCGCCAGCCAGAAGACGCCGGTGTAGATCAGCAGCGCGAGCTCACCGCTGAAGAAGAACAGGCCCAGCAGGATCAGCAGGTCGCTCACGTAGATCGGATTGCGCGAATAGCCGTAGATACCGCTCACCACCAGCCGCGTCGGCGGCTCGATCGGCACCGGCGTTCCGAACCCCATGCGGCGGAACAGGCTCGAGCACCAGACGGCCAGTCCGATGCCGGCCATCATCAGCAGCAGCCCGACCACGCGTCCGCCCTCGCTCTGCCAGCGCGGCCAACCGAGGGCCGCGTTGAGGTGCATCATGGTCTTCGGCAACAGCACGAATACGGTGGTCAGGAACAAGGCACCCAGCAGCCATGTGCGCACTCGCATCCGCAACGCCTGTCCTCCCGGGTGGCCGCCTAGTGTAGACGATTGGGCCCCGCCCTCCTCACGGCATGACGCAATGCGGCGCGCCGGCGCCGCCGCCTCGGAGTGCCGCTACAGTCGCTGGCGGGGGGTCTCGTGAGCAGCTTCGAGCACCGCGGCGTCGTCGAGGGGTTCTACGGTCCGCGCTACTCCCGCGCCGAACGGCTGGCCCTGGTCCAGCGCATCGGTGGCTGGGGGATGAATCGCTACGTCTACGCCCCGAAGGACGACCCGTTGCACCGGTCCGAGTGGCGCACGCCCTACCCTCCGGACGAGCGCCGCCACTTCGGCGACCTGGTCGAGCGCGGCGGTCGGGCCGGCGTCCAGGTCGGCTTCGCCGTCTCTCCGGGGCTGACCATCGAGTACGGGCGGGCCCGGGACGTGTCCGACCTCGTCGCCAAGTTCGCGGACTTCGCCGAGCTGGGCGCCGGCTTCTTCGCGCTGACCCTGGACGACGTGCCGACCCATCTGGTTCACCCCGGGGATCGGCAGGCCTTCGGCTCGCTCGCCGCCGCCCACGTGGCGCTGGCCCACGCCGTCGCCGAGGCGCTCGGGCCCGACGCCACCCTGTGGCTGGTGCCCACCGACTACGTGGCCACCGAGCCGACCGCCTACCTCGAAGAACTGGGCGCGAAGCTCGACCCGCGCCTCGAGGTGGGCTGGACCGGCCGCACCGTCGTGAGTCCCAGCGTGCGCGCAGCGGAGGCGAGCCAACGCGCGGCAACGCTGCGCCGGCGCCTGCTGCTGTGGGACAACACGCCGGTCTCCGACGGCCCGATGCGGAACCTGCTCCACCTCGGACCCTACGTGGGTCGCGATCGCGACCTGGGCGAGCACGTCAGCGGCATCCTGCTCAACCCGATGCAACACCCGCGTGCGTCGGGCGTCACCCTGCGCTGCGCCGGGGAGTATCTGCGCGATCCCCACGGCTACGACCCCGAGGCCGCCTGGTGGGGCGCGGTGGAGGAGCTCGGCGCCGGGGCCCCCGAGGCCTTCGGGCGTTTCGCCCGGGCGCACCGCTTCTCCGCACTCACGCCCGACGACCGCGACGGCGAGCTCGAAGGGGCCTGGCGGACGCTCCGCGGACAGCTCGAGTCGGGCGCGCCGGTCGAGCGATCACTCGGCGCATTGAGATCGCTGCTCGAAGACCGGGCGACCGCCGGCGCCGCCCTGCGCGCGGGCCTGGAAGACCGGGCGTTGCTCGAGGAGATCGAGCCGTGGCTCTGCTCCCACGAGATCGAGACCCGGCGCATGCTGGCGGCGGTGAGCGCCCTCGAACCCCGGCGCGCCGGCGCGCCGCGCCGCCACCAGGCTCTCGGCCTGCTGGGCATGGAGGCTCGCCTCACCCTTGCCACACCGGCCGGCCCGGTGAGCTACGGCCCAAGGCGGGCGTTCTATCCCCAGCTGGTGTGCATGCACGACGACGGCGCCGGCTTCGGCGCCGATCCGGTGCTGTTCCGCCACCGCTGCCTGGCGGACGAGGTGGTCGAGTGGGTCGAATCCCACGTGCTGGCAGCCCTGGGCGGCCGCTGACGGATCCGTCGATACTTCTTGATTCCCCGCACGATCCCCGGCAGGCTCGGGCGATGGGTTTCGCCATAGCGCTGGTGGGTGCGCTCTTCGCCGTGAGGGGCCTGCTCGCGCTCAGCTGGCCCGCCCGCTTCGCCAGGCCCTTCGGTCTCCAGGTCTTCGATCGCGACGGGCGCAACGAAGTGCGCGCCGTCTACGGCGGCTTCAGCATCGCCATGGCGGCCATGTGCGGCTACGCGCTGTTCCATCCCGAGCTCCGGGTGGGCATCCTGCTGACCCTCGCGGCCGCCCTGTTCGGCATCGCGATCGGCCGGATGGTTTCGGCGCTCGTCGACCGCGGTGCCGGTCCCGTGTCGTGGGCAGCGATGATCGGTGAATCGGCGGTGGCGGCCCTGCTCTTCGAGCTGGCCATGAGTGAAGTCGGCAGCTGAACCGACTCCTTCGGTCTTCTTTGGCGAATCCTGTGTTCGGCTGCGCGACTCGCGGCCCTATTCTGTCCAGCAGCAGCAGACCGGGGGGCCGAGGAGGCGCGTTGGACGCGCTGGAGCTGAGGGACGCGCTGGGTGAGTCGCCGCTGATCGTGGGGCGCAGCGCTGCGGTCCAGCGGCTGCGACGCCAGCTCGAGCGAGCGGCTCGGGTCGATTCCACCGTTCTGCTCACCGGCGAGACCGGCACCGGCAAGGGTCTCGTCGCCCGCATCCTCCACACGCGCTCACAGCGCACGGGTCGCTTCGTTCACGTGGACTGTACGGCGCTCGCGTCGGGCCTGATCGAGAGCGAACTCTTCGGTCACGAGCGCGGTGCGTTCACCGGTGCGCAGGAAGCCCGGGCGGGACGCTTCGAGTGCGCGGCCCGGGGAACCGTCTTCCTCGACGAGATCGGCGAGCTGCCCCGCGCCCAGCAGCCGAAGCTGCTGCGGGTTCTCGAGGATCGCCGTTTCGAGCGGGTCGGCGGTACCCGCACACTGGCGATGACGGCGCGGGTGGTCGCCGCCACCAACCGCGACCTGAGCCACGGCGTCGCCCAAGGAAGCTTTCGCAGCGATCTATGGTACCGGCTCCGGGTGATCGAGATCGCGCTGCCGCCGCTGCGCGAGCGTCCCGACGACATCCCGGTGCTGGTGGAGCACGCGTGCGCGCGGGGTGCGGGTCCGCCGCCCCCGGCCATCGCTCGCGCATTCTGGCGGTCGCTGGCGTCCCATTCGTGGCCCGGCAATGTGCGCGAGCTGTTGCACGGGGTCGAGCGCCTCTTGGTGGCGGCTCCGGGCGAGGCGTGGCACGAAGCGCATGCCCGGATCGTGATCGGGGCGTCGTCAGCCGCCTCCGTGCACGCCGCGCCGCCGCAGGAAAGCGACGAACGCCGCAGGATTGCGGCCGCACTGGTCGAGAGCGGTGGCAACGTGTCGCGCGCAGCCCGGCGACTGTCGATTCCCCGCGGCACCCTCCGCCATCGCATCCGCCGGCACGGATTGATCGATCTGATCCCGCGCGACTGAAAGTACTACGGCTCGGCGAAGATCCGCGCCAGCATGCGCTTCGTCAGCGTTACCGAGACGGTGTCGAAGATGCCGCCCGCCGCGTAGTCACGGTAGCGGGCGAGCTGCGCATCGAGCGCTTCGCGGGGATAGAGCCGCCCGTCCGCCACGACGGCGCGCAGGCTCGCCAGTGCAGCCAGGTCGCGGGTCGGGTCCTCGGCGAAGATCAGCAGGTCGGCCGGCGCCCCGGGCGACACGGTGCCGAGGCCCGGAACCCGGAGGAATTCGCCAGGAGACCGGGTGGCGTGCATCCACGCCTCCTCGGCGCTGAGACCCGCGTCGACGAAGTTGGCCAGCTCGCGGTGCAGGGCGGCCCCTGGCACCACGAAGGGTGTCAGCGTGTCGGTGCCGACATGGAGCTGCGCGCCGCTCTCGTGCAGCCGCCTCACCAGCCGCCGGGCTCGCTCCAGCGAGCCGCGCAGCACGGCGAAGTCACGGGGCTCGAGCGTGCGCAGGAACGGGGCGCCGTGGGCGGGATTCCAGATGGCGTCGCGATAGAAGCGCGGCAGCAGCGCGGCATCCGGCGCCTGGCGTAGGGTCTCGTAATCCTCCAGGTGGGTGAGTCGCTCGCGGGTCACCAGGGTCGGCGTATTGGCGAAGCCACCCTCGACGGCGGCCGCCACCACGCTCTCGATCTCCGTGTCGTCCAGCTCGAGCCAGGGACCCATGTTCTTGGGGAAGCGGCGCAGGTCGCCCAGCTCGGTGGCTACGCCGGTCAGGTGCTGGACGTCGTCGAGTCCGCCCTCGCCGTAGCGCACGCGGCGCGGGACGTGGCCGATCACCGGCAGATCGCGCGCACGGGCCGCGGCCACGACGGCGGCGAGCGCGGCGGGCGAGAGGTCGTCGTAGACCTTCACGCACTCGTAGCCGGCGTCGGCCACCCGGGCGACGGCCGCCTCGGCGTCGGCGGGGTCCTCGACCACCAGTGAGTTGCCCCACAGCGTGTTCGGGCCGTCCACGAAGGGACCGCACGAGAAGATGCGCGGCCCGGCGAAGCGGCCGCTGCGCACCCCCTGGCGCGCCGGGTCGCTGGTGGTTCCGTCCACGTCGCCGGCATCGCGGACCGTGGTGACGCCGTGGTAGAGGAACAGGAAGGCGAAGAGTTCGGTCTGGCCCAGGCCGCTGGGCGGCGGGAAGTGCACGTGCATGTCGATCAGACCGGGCAGCACGTAGCTGCCGCGATAACGGCCGGCTGCCTCCGGTCCTGCCGGGTCCACGGCGGCAATGCGCCCGGCTTCGATCCGGACGGTGCGGTGCGCGGTGCGGCCGGCGCCCGGGTTGACCACCGTCACGTCCGCCAGCTCGGCGCCGGCCTCGTGCCGTGTCAGCGGATGCGGGGGTCGAAGCACCCACCAAAGGGCCGCGATCGCCAACACCAGCATTGTCACCAGGATCCCGAGCCAGAGCGTGAGCCTGCGCATGGGGCGGCGATCGTATCAGAAGGCGCCTTCCGGGATCGATCGAACGGCAGTTGACTAAAAGGCGAAAAAAAGGCAAAACTTGTGACCGTATCCGTCACGCACGGATGGTGTTCTCTCGATCGAGGCGGGCGCCGGTTCATCCC
>JBFGIM010000008.1:0-39769 GCA_041577695.1 Myxococcota bacterium
CTATCATGCGGCCCGGTGAAGATCGTCACCTGGAACGTCAACTCGGTCCGCGCCCGGGAGGAGCGGCTGCTCGCCTTCCTGGAGCGGCACCGCCCGGACGTCGTCTGCCTCCAGGAGCTGAAGGTGACCGACGAGGCCTTCCCGTCCGACGCGGTGAAGGAGGCCGGCTATCACGCCGCGGTTCACGGCCAGCGCACCTACAACGGCGTGGCGATCCTGAGCCGCGAGCCGGCGGGACCTCCCCGCTGCGGACTGGGCGACCCGCTCGACGATCCCCAGGCGCGGCTGCTGGCGGCCGAAGTGGCCGGCGTCTGGGTGATCTCGGCCTACTTCCCCAACGGCCAGCGGGTCGGCTCGGAGAAGTACGCCTACAAGCTGGAGTGGATGCGCGCGCTGCGCGACTACCTGGAGCGCCACCACGACCCGTCCCAGCCGCTCGCCCTGTGCGGCGACTTCAACGTGGCCCCGGAGGATCGCGACGTGGACCGTCCCGAGGAGTGGAAGGACAGCGTGCTGTGCCATCCGGAGGCTCGCCAGGCCCTCGAGACGATCCGCGCGTGGGGCTTCGAGGACGTGTTCCGCCGTCACCACGCCGAGGGCGGCCTCTACACCTGGTGGGACTACCGCATGCTCGGCTTCCCGAAGAACAACGGTCTGCGCATCGATCACGTCTTCGCCACGCCGCCCCTGGCGGCGCGTTCCATCGCCGCATCCATCGATCGCGACGAGCGCAAGGGCTCGAAGCCTTCGGACCACGCCCCGCTGATCGTCGAGTTCTCCGACTGAGCTACGGAGCGCCCGCGGCCAGGCAGGTGGAGAAGGCCTCCTCGGGGTCGGGCTCGGCGAGCACGATCGAGACGCTCACGGCGCCGTCGCCATGGACGTCGAGCCGCGCGAAGCCCGAGGCGGCCAGCGCGAAGACCGTGCCGGGAACCTCTCTCACGCGAGACACCAGGCGGGCGTTTCCGCTGCCGCTTCCCACGTGCCAGCGGGCGCCGTGCTCCGAGCCGCGGATGACCTGGAGCCCGTGGTCGTGCCCCGCGGCGTAGACCAGCGGCGGGGCCGGCGCGAAGGCGGTGGCCAGCGTCTGGCGCAGCGCGCGGTAGCGCGGGCCCATCAGGTCCTGGTTGCTCACGCCGGCGCCGCGGACCAGCGGGTAGAGCGAGCCGAGGACGGGCAGCGGGGCCCAGAGCCAGGAGGCGGTCTCGCGCAGCGGGAAGACGTGCTCCTGCCAGCCGAAGTTGCCGCCGTGGGGGCCGCCGGTCCGCAGCGGGTGGTGCGCCAGCACGATGGCGTGGCCCGGCGCCGCCAAGGTCTGGCGCAGCGAGGCGACCCACTCTGCTTCGCTGTCCGCCGGGCAATCCGAATCGGGGTGACGGGGCTTGGGTCCGGCGTGGAGGAACCACTGGGTGTCGATGAAGACGAGCCGCAGGTGGCGGCCGAGCTCCACGGAAGCCGGCCCCGGACAGCCCTCGCGTGGCAGCAGGCGCGCGCCGGCGCGTTCGACCCACTCGGCCTGACGGCGCACGGCGTTCCAGCCGTCGTCGCCCGCGTTGTCCCAGTCGTGATTGCCCGGCACCAGGAAGGCCCGATTCGCCGGCACGCCCGCCTGCTCGAGCAGCGCAGCGAGTCGCCGCTCCGCCTTCGCGCGGCCGCCCGACGCCGGATCGGGCAGGCCGATCGGATAGACGTTGTCGCCCAGGAACACGATGGCGGTGCGCTCGGGGCCGAGCGCCTGGCGGGCCGCCGCGCTGGCGGCGGGCACGGCTCGCAACGCCGGCTCCTCCGGCTCGGGCGCGCCGGCGTCGCCGACGAGGAAGAGACGGGCGTCGATGGGCGCGCCCGTGGCGCAGGGGGCGGCGGCCGCGTCCGGGCCCGCCCCCGCGAGAAGCGCGCCGATCGCGATCGCCATCCAGACCGCCCAGCCGATCCGCAGCGTGCCGCTCTGTCGCGCTCGGGTACCTCCCACCACCGCCGATCGTTCCGCATCCGAGGCGAGAGCACAACGCGGCGCGATCTGGCTACCCTGGAGCGCCCAAGGAGGCCCCCCGTGACCTATCGCATCTTTGGCATCGAGCTCTCGCCCTACTCGGTCAAGGTCCGTTCGTACTTCCGCTACAAGGACATCCCGCACGAGTGGATCGTGCGCAACACGAACAACATGGCCGAGTTCCAGAAGTACGCCCGCCTGCCGCTGGTGCCCCTGGTGGTGACGCCCGAGGACGAGGGATGGCAGGATTCCACGCCGATCCTCGAGAAGCTCGAGAAGCTGTATCCCGAGCCGGCGATCCAGCCCGACGATTCCGCGTGTGCATTCCTGTCGGCGCTGATCGAGGAGTACGCCGACGAGTGGGGCAACAAGGAGATGTTCCACTACCGCTGGTGGTACGAGCCGGACCAGCAGTCGGCGGCGGAGCGGATTGCGCGAGCGAACCTGCCGGACGCCGACGAAGCCACCCTCGAGGAGACCGTCGCCGCGATCGTGAAACGCATGGTGCCGCGCCTCAGCTTCGTCGGCTCGCACGCGGGCACCAAGCCGATCATCGAGGATTCGCTGGCGCGGGTCGCCCGGCTGGTGGAGGCGCACCTGGCGTCGCGGCCGTTCCTCTTCGGCGGCCGGCCGGCGCTGGCCGACTTCGGCCTCTGGGCGCAGCTCTACGAGGCGTCGATCGACCCGACCCCGGGTGCGATGCTGCGCGCCGAGGCGCCGCGCACGATCGCGTGGATCGAGCGCATGCTCGACCCCCGGGCGGCGGGCGACTTCGAGTCGTGGCCGGCGCTGGCGCCCACGCTGGAGCCGCTGCTCCGCGAGCAGGTGGCCGGGCTGTTCCTGCCCTGGTCCACGGCCAACGCCCGTGCGCTGGCGGCCGGAGAAGCCGAATTCGAGGTGGAGCTCCAGGGGCGGCCCTTCCGCCAGCAGACCCAGAAGTACCACGCGCGTTCGCTGGGCGTGCTGAAGCAGCGCTACGCCGGGGTCGCCGATCGCTCGACCCTGGACCCGATCCTCGAGCGCACCGGCTGCCTGCCGTGGCTGCGCGACTGAGCCGGGCCCGGCGAGGGTGCTGCGCTACTCGGTCTCGTGGAAGGCCTACTGCTACGAGGACGTGAAGCCCCAGCCCGCCCACGCGTAGCGGCGAGGATCTGCTTCAAGAGATTGCTCGTATCTGTTTGATTCTACGTCTGAAGTGACGGATTCTCAGTCGAAGGAGCCGTGTCGGCCGGCGCCTGCTGCGAAGCGCGAGGCGCCCTCCCGGGTTTCACCGGAGCGAATCACCGCGAGCCCGATCTCGAACTCGTTGCGCAGCGCCGCATCGACGGGCAGCGACCACTGCTCGTAGGCCGAGCGCCGGTCGCCGCGCATGCAGCGCTGGGGAAACTCGGCGAGCCGCCGCGCCAGGGCCACCGCCTCCGCCCGGGCCCGACCCGGCTCCACCAGGCGATTGGCCAGCCCCATGTGGAGCGCCTCCTCGCCGGACACGCCGCGGCCGGTGAGGATCAGGTCCATGGCATGGCTCTGTCCGATCAGGCGGGGAAGGCGCACCGTGCCCCCGTCGACCAGGGGCACGCCCCAGCGGCGGCAGTAGACGCCGAACACGGCGTCCCGCGCCGCGATCCGCAGATCGCACCAAACCGCCAGCTCCAGCCCGCCCGCGACGGCGTGGCCCTCGACGGCGGCCAGCACGGGCTTCGAAAGCCACATGCGGGTCGGTCCCATCGGGCCATCGCCCTCGCTGCGGATCGGGTTGCCGCTCCCCGCGGAGAGGGCCTTCAGGTCGGCCCCAGCGCAGAAGGTGCCCGCGGCGCCGGTCAGCACCGCGACCGCACGGTCCTCATCGTCGTCGAAGCGGCGAAAGGCCTGGGCCAGCGCCGCGGCGGTCGCTCCGTCCACCGCGTTGCGAACCTCGGGCCGATCGATGGTCACGATGGCCACGGGGCCGTCGGTCTCGTAGTGCACGCTCATGGGCTCTCCTCGGCGCTCGATGCTGGCACAGCCGCGGCGGCGCGGCGATCGGCGACGGCGCTACCATGACAGCGCTGCGACGCAAGCGGGTGGGGGAGATCCGTGGCCTACGAGATCCGTGCGTTGTCCTTCGGCGAGATCCTCGATACGGGGTTCCGCCTGGTGCGCGACCACTGGCGCGTGTTGCTGGGGATTTCGGCGCTGGCCTACGCGCCGTTGATCCTGTTGTTCCCGCTGACCGAGGCCGACGCGATGCCGTCCGACCCCACCACCTTTGCGTTGATCTTCGGGGTGCTGGGACTCGCCATGTTGCTGCTCTTTCCGATCCTGAGCGCGGCAATCGCGTTCGCGGTGGGCGAGCTCTACCTGGGCCGCGTCATCGGCGTGATGGGCGCCACGCGCAAGGTGCTCGCCTTGTTCGGTCCGCTCTTCGGCACCTGGTTGCTTGCGGGCCTGATCTGGCTCGGCGTGATCGCGGTGCTGATTCCGCTGGGCGCCATGGGCTCGGCCATCGACGTGCCCCCGCCGTTGATCGCGCTGGTGCTGCTCGCATGGCTGGTCGCCATCATCTACGTCGGACTGCGGCTCATGCTGCTGACCCAGGTGATGGTGATGGAACGCCGCTTCGGCGTGGACGCCATCCTGCGCAGCCACGAGCTGATTCGCGGCCATGCGTTTCGCGCCATCGGGATCTGGGTCGTGGCCAGCTTGATCGGCGGGGTCCTCGGCACCAGCCAGTTGCTGGTGGCCTGGGTGCCGGTGCTCGGCACGCTGGTGTGGGGCTTCTTCCAGATCCTGACCTTCTCGTTCACCGCAGCCTTGACCATCGTGCTCTACTTCGACATCCGCTGCCGCAAGGAAGCCTTCGACCTGGAGCACCTCTCGCAGCTCGTCGCCGGGGAGTCGGCGGCTCCGCTCGGCGGCGCCTGAGCGCGTGTCGCTTCCCTCGGATCCGGCCGCGCGCGAGCTGGCCCAGCAGGTGCTCGCCGGTCGCGACTACGCCCGCTACCGCGTGGACGAAGCCGCCTGGCTGTCGTTCTTCGACCAGCTCGCGGCGTGGCTCGAGGCGATCGAGCGCTGGTTCGACGGCCTGTCGATCGATTCGCCGTTCCAGGCGGGTCTGATCTATGTCGGGCTGCTGCTGGTCTCGGCCGTGCTGCTGACCCACGTCATCTGGTCGATCCGCCAGGCGCTGGCGGCACCGTCGCCCGCGGTGGATCGACCCCAGCGCCGCAGCCCGCAGGATCGGGCGCGCGATGCCGCAGGGCTCGCTGCGGCCGGCCGCTACCTCGACGCCGCGCGGATGCTCCAGATCGCCTGCCTCGAGCTGCTTGTCGAGCGCGGAGACCTGGAGCTGCGGCGCGCCGATGCGAACTCGGTCCTGCGCCGCCGTCTGGCGCGCTCGGCCCTGCCGGCCCCGCAGCGCCGCACCTTTCTAACCCTGCTCGACACGCTCGAGGCCAACGTCTTCCGCGATGGCGACGACGACCCGCAGCTCTACGAGAGCTGGCGAGTGATGCACGAGGGTCTGCGCAGCGGGGCGATCGGGTGAGCGGCGCTACGCGTTCGTTCGTGGCGGCCATGGTGCTGCTGACCGTGCTCGGCCTGCTCGTGGGCCGCGACGACCACCAGACCAGCGCCACCAGCTTCGGCAAGCTGCCGAGCGGCCACGGCGCCGTCTTCGACCTGCTGGTGGCGGCCGGTCTGCCGGTGAGCCGCAGCTACGCCACGGCCGACACGCTGCCTCCGGACAGCACGGTGTGGTGGGTCGCGCCCCGGGGACTCTGCGCGTCCGACGAATCCGAGGAGCCGGCAGGTGCCGCGCTGCCGCGCCTGGCCGCCGCGGGCTTGCAGGCGCTCGTCGAGGCGGGCGGCCACGCGGTGGTGTTCCTCGGCGTGGGGTCCTGTCCGGAGCTGGCAGGCCACGCGCTCCCGCCGCGCACGGGCGATGCGGACGCCTCCGATCAGGGCGACCGCTCCAGCGCTCCGAGTCGCCAGCCGGCCGAGCCGCGGCCGGTGCGGGTGGAGGGTGCGCTGGTCCCGGCGGCGAGGACGCTCGAGGCGGAGGAGCCGCGCGTCTTCGAGAGCGCCGGGGACTGGCGCGTGGTCGCCAACCTGGACGGACGGCCGTTCGCGCTGGAGCGCAACCGCGGCGACGGACGCATCGCCGTGGTGGCCGACGACTTCTTCCTGCGCAATCGCAACCTGGGGATCGCCGACGCGGCGCCATTGGTGGTCGACCTGGTGCGGCGCTACGGCGTACCCGCCTTCGACGAGCGCCAGCACGGCTTGCGCCTCGAGGCGGGGGCCGTGCGCTACCTGGCCGCGTCGCCGGCGCGCTACCTGTTCGCGGGACTGCTCGCGCTCGGTCTCGGCGTGGCCTGGTGGGGTCGCTCGCAGGTGCCGCGAACGCCGCCGCCGCCGGACACCCCGGCGCCTACCCTCGAGGGCTTCGTGGGCTCGCTGTCGCGCCTGTACCACGGCACGCGCGACCGCCGGCGTGTGGCCGAGCGCTACCAGGAGGTGGCGAAGGCACAGCTGCGCCGCCACCTCGGGCTGCCGCCCAGGACGCCCTGGGAGGGGATCGAGGCGCGTATCGAGCGGATCCACCCCGGCGGCGAGCGCGAGGCCCTGCGACGCGCGCCCGACGTGCGGGGCGAGGGCGCGCTGCGCGCCTGGATCCGCGAACTGGATCGCATCGTGGAGGAGACGTGCCGATGAGCCAGGACCCCGAGAGCCGCTTCGACGCCACGCCCATCGCCGACGGCTACCGGGCGCTGCGCGAGGCGATCGGCCGCGTGGTGGTGGGGCAGGACGAGGCGTTGCGGTTGGTCTACGTCACGCTGCTCTGCTCGGGCCACAGCCTGATCGAAGGCGTGCCGGGCGTCGGCAAGACGCTTTTGGTCAAGAGCCTCGCCGCCGCGCTGGGCATCCGCTTCGGCCGCGTCCAGTTCACGTCGGATCTGATGCCCAGCGACGTGATCGGCACCACGGTGCTCGACCCGCAGCGGGGCGACGCCCGATTTCGCGCCGGCCCGATCTTCACCGATCTGCTGCTGGCCGACGAGATCAACCGCGCCTCGGCCAAGACCCAGGCGGCACTGCTCGAGGCGATGCAGGAGCGCGCAGTGACGGTGGATGGCACCCACCACGACCTCGGTCCCCACTTCAGCGTCTTCGCCACCCAGAATCCGGTCGAGCACGAGGGCACCTATCCGCTGCCCGAGGCCGAGCTGGATCGCTTCCTGTTCAAGATCGCCATGGGCTATCCGCAGGAAGGCGACGAGCGCCAGGTCCTGGCGCTCCACCACACCGATGAGCGCACGCCGGGCTCGGTGCCGCGCGTGCTCGGCGCCGATGACCTGGAGGCGGTCCGCGCCGTGGTGCGCCAGGTGATCGTGCGGGACGAGATCATCGCCTACGTCACCGCACTGATGCGCGCGACGCGCGCCGACGCCAACCTGGCACTGGGTGCGTCGCCGCGCGCGGGGTTGCTTCTGCTGCGCGCGGCCAAGGCCCAGGCCGCTCTCGTCGGTCGCGACTTCGTGCTGCCCGAAGACGTGCAGGAGCTGTTCCTGCCGGCGCTGCGCCACCGGGTGGTGGTCGATCCCGCCGCTGAGGTGGAGGGTCTGACGCCCGACGCCGCGCTCGAGAGCACGCTGCGCGCGGTCGCCGTACCGCGGTGAGGATCACGCCGACGCCGCGCCTGCTGGGCGGGGTGGCGCTGTGGACGCTGGCGGCGCTGCTCGCGCTGCCGTTCCCCGCACTCGGTCCCGCGCTGCTCGGCGCTGCGGCCGTCGGCATCGCGCTGGTGGCGCTGGACGGGGTGCGGCTGCGTCGCGAGCCGGCCATCGAGGTCGAGCGCACGCTTCCCCCACGCCTCTACGTCGGACGTCCCGCGGCCCTGGAGATCGAGATCCGCAACCCGAGCGCCCGGGTGCGCACACTCACCCTCCACGAGGCCGTGCCCGAAGATCTGGGTCCGGCCCAAGGGGTGTTTCCCCGGGTGCGCGTACCCGCCGGCGGCCGGGTCCGGCTGCGCCTCGGCCTCCGGCCGCAGCGCCGCGGGGATCGACCGTTGGGCTCCCCGCTGGCGCTGGCGTCGTCCCCCTTCGGACTGCTCCAGCGCAGCCATTGGGGTGCGGAGACCGACGTAGCCGCGGTCTATCCCGACACCACGCCGCTGCTGCGGCCCGAGGCCCTACGGCCGCGCCAGGCCCTGGCAGAGCTCGGCGTGCGGCCGGTGCGCCGCCGCGGCGAGGGCATGGAGTTCGAATCGCTGCGCGACTACGTGGCCGGCGACGACCCGCGGCGCGTCGACTGGGCGGCCAGCGCGCGACGCGGCCGCGCCGTGGTGCGTCGCTACCAGCACGAGCGCAACCACACGCTGGTCATCGCTCTGGACGCAAGCCGTTTGATGGCGGGGCGCATCGGGATGCGCACCAAGCTCGACCACGCGGTGGAGGCGTCGCTGGCGCTGGCCTCCGCCGCGCTCCAGGCCGGAGACCGCGTGGCCCTGGCCGCCTTCGACCGCGAGCTGCGCGGCTTCCTGGCGCCGCGCTCGGACCGGCGCGAGCTCGGCCACGTCGTCGATTTCGTGCGGCCGCTCGAGCCGCGCCTGGTGGAGGCGGACTATCCGGCCCTGGTGCGCGGCCTCACCCTGCGCCAGCGACAGCGGGCGCTGGTGGTGGTGCTCACCGACTTCGTCGAGGTGGACCCGACCGCCTTCACCGGGGCGCTGGGCGTGCTGGGCAGACGCCACGAGGTGTTGCTGGTGGCGATCCGCGACCCGATCTACGCCGAGCTGGACCCCGCCGCAGGGATCGGCCCGCAAGCCGACGCCATGGCGCACGCGTACCGGCGTATCGTGCTGGACGATCTGCTCCACGAGCGCGAGATCGCGCTGGCGCGGCTGCGCCGGCAGGGACTGCACACCCTGGACCTGCCGCCCGCCGAGATGACGGCGCCCGTGCTGAACCGCTATCTGGCGTTGCGCTACGGCGCGGAGCGCTGATCGCGTCCGTCCGCCGCCGCCAAACCCAGCTCGGCCAGCCAGGACGCGTCGCCGCGCCGGCGCCGGGCTGCGCGCCGCGTGAGCAGGGCGATCGACACCAACATCGCCAGCATCGCACCCGCAACCCCGAATCGGGGCGCCGTCCCCAATGCCGATTCGCGCACGAAGCTCTCGATCGCGGCGGCCAGCACGAAGAGCGGCAGCGAAGCGATCACCAGCAGCGCCGCTGATTCGCCGGCCTCGCGGATCGCCACGCGATGGCCGCGCAGCCCCGGTGCCGCCACGGCGCGACCCAGCAGCAGCCCGGCTGCCACGCACAGGCTGATGGCGGTGAATTCGGGGATGCCGTGCGGCAGGATCCAGGCCAGGAACTCCACGCGCGCCGGCGGCTGCCAGAAGACCGCGCCGAAGGCGCCCAGCACGAGGCCGTTGTACACCGCGAGCAGCAGCGTCGGCACGCCGGCCAGCATGCCCGACGCGAAGGAGAACAGTCCGACCCGCGTGTTGTGCGCGAAGAGCGCCGAGCCGAACACCAGCTTGGTGCCGGAATCCGCCGGTTCGCGTTCGAAGAACTCGGCGCGCAGCTCCGGCGAGACGAGCAGGCGATCGAGCGTGTCGGGGCCGTAGCCGAGGCCGTGGGGGATCAATGCGTGGACCGCCGCCGGGTCGGCTGCGACGAGGCCGGCCCCGGCGTAGACTCCCACGACCAGCAGCAGCCACGCCAGGGCCTGGGCCCAGGCGGTTCGCGCGAGGACGATCGGAAGCCGCGCCGCCAGACGTTGGTCGGCGCTGGGACGGGGGGCGACGTCTAGGTGGGCGTAGGCGCGCACACAGAGCGCGTTCAGGTAGCGGATCGCCGCGGGATCGTCGTTGCGCTCGCGCATGCGGGCCAGGCGCGTGGCCGCGCGGCGGTAGAGACGCGCCAGCTCGCCCAGCTCGTCGAAGGGCAGGCCGCGCGCGCGCAGCGCCTCGGCGTGGTCGAGCAGCGTTCCGAAGCGCTCCACTTCGGTCCGGGTTCGGAACGCCTGGCTCTCCGAGCCGCTGGCCTCGGGATCAGTGCTCATTCGCTGCGCCCGGCGTCACGCCGCCCCCCATCGTCATCGACTCGGACCGCGGGAGCGGCGTCTTGAGCCTGCCCCCGTCCGGCTCGCAGCTCAGCACCCACGACGGCCCCCGTCAAGTCGTGCGGTCCCCCGATCAGGTCGCGTTGCATCTTCCGGTGGCAGGGCCGACCAGTCGCGTTCTCGCCTACGCCGTCGATGCCTTCCTGCTCTATACCTCGGTGCTGATCGTGGTGGTCGCCCTGATGGCCACCGCGCCGGCGCTCCAGGCGCTGCTGGAGACGGCGGGCCAGTGGTTGGAGCAGATCGACCCGGACGCGCCGCCCACCGACCCCGAGGCGTTTCAGGGCGCGTTCCTGATCCTGGCGCTGACGGTCCTGCTGCTGGCGGCCGCCGAGATCGGCTACTTCGTGTTCTGGGAGAGCGTGACGGGCGGGCGCTCGCCTGGAAAGTGGCTGCTCGGGCTGCGCGTGATGCGCGACGGGGGGGCTCCGATCGACCTGCGCGCCTCGCTGATGCGGAACGTCATGCGCCTGGTGGACGTCTTGCCGAGCAGCTACCTGGTCGGCCTGCTCTCCATGGTGATCTCGTCCGAGGGCAAGCGCCTCGGCGACCTGGCCGCCGGCACGCTGGTGGTCCGGCTCGATCGCCCGGCCGCTGCCCATGCGCTCGATCTCACCGCCCAGGAAGGGGAGGGCGTCGCCTTCCGCTTCGAGCGCGCCGCGCTCGAGAAGCTCGGGGTCAACGAGCGGGCGCTGGCCCGCCAGACCCTGCGTCGGCTGGAGAGCCTGGAGCCGGACCAGCGCGACGAGGCGCTCGAGCGCAGTGTCGACGTGCTGCGACAGCGGCTCGGCAGCAGCGACCCGGTGGAGCCGTCGGAGCGGGTTGCGTTCTTGCGGGCGTTGCTGCGGGCGCTGTCCCGGTTGTGAGGATCAGGCGCCCGGCCGACCTTCGGCCAGCGCCCGTTCCAGCCAGCGCCGGTAGGTCGCCTCGGGCTGAGCGCCCACCAGCGCAAAGTCGCTGTCGCTCAAGCGGGCCGCGGGGACCCCGGTGGCGCCGTGGCCGAGCGCCTCGTCGTGCTCGCTCAGCACCGCGCGCAGCAGCGCCGGGTCCTCGCAGCGATCGAACTCCGCCTCGGGAAGCCCGAGCTCGAGCCACAATGCGAACAAGGTCTGGGGATCGCTGATGTCGCGGTTCTCTGCGAAGTAGGCCCGGAACAACCGCCATCGCATCTGCCGGCCGGCCTCGCCGCCGAGTGACTGGGCCGCCTTGGCGGCCAGCTGCGCGGGAACGCTGTGGGAGGGCGGGCCCGCGTCACCCTGCCAGACCTGGAAGTGGGCGCCCGGTTCCTCTTCGGCGACGCGCAGCCAGCTGCGGGTGTAGGCGCGAAACCGCTCCAGGTCGCGGTCGCCGCGCGGTCGGGGGCGCAGCAGGAACGCGCGCCAGTCCAGCGCCACCGCGCCGCCGAAGGAGGCCTCGACCCGCTCCAGCCGCAGCGCCGCGCAATAGCACCAGGGGCACAGGAAGTCCGAGTAGACCACGAGCTCGAGCGGCTCCACGGCCCGAGCCTAGCGGCCTCGTCCCCCCGGGCGAACGGCGGGCGAAATCCACCCTTGGCGGGGCGGCGCTCGCCGCGGATACTCGGCGGGTCACAGGGAGGACACCATGCAGGCACCGCTCGAGGGAATTCGCGTCGTCGAGATCGCCCACTACGTCGCGGTGCCCGCGGCGGGGGCCATGCTGGCCGACCTGGGCGCCGAAGTGATCAAGGTGGAGCTGCCGCCCAAGGGCGAGATCTACCGACGCAGCCGCCCCCAGTTCGCCGGCTTCGAGAGCGACTTTCCCGAAGGCCCCGGCTTCCACCTCGACAACCGGGGCAAGCGCTCGATCGTGCTCGACCTGAAGCGCGCCGAGTGTCGCGAGGCGCTGCTGCGCATCATCGACACGGCGGACGTGGCCATCACGAACCTGCTGCCGGCGCGCCGCGTCAAGTACGGCCTGGACCACGAGAGCCTGCTGGCGCGGCGCCCGGGCCTGATCGTCGGCGGCATCAACGGCTACGGGCTCGGGGGCCACGAGGCGGATCGGCCCGCCTTCGACTATGCAGCCTACTGGGCGCGCAGTGGCATGATGGACCTGATGCGCGATGAGGGCGTGCCGCCCTCCCTGCTGCGGCCCGGGGTGGGCGATCACGCGGCTGCGTCGAACCTGGTGTGCGGCATCCTCGCCGCGCTGCGCATGCGCGACGCCACTGGCCAGGGGCGCTACGTGGACGTCTCGCTGCTCCAGACCGGCCTCCAGATCCTCGGCTGCGACGTGGCCATGGCGCTCGCCACCCGCGAGCCGATCCGGCGCCACGACCGCAAGACCACCAAGAACCCGCTCTGGAACAGCTACGCGGTGGCCGGCGGCCGCTGGATCATGCTGGTGATGATCGATCCCCAGCGCTACTGGGAGCCGCTGTGCGCAGCCATCGAGCGGCCGGACCTGTGTCGTGATCCGCGCTTCGAGGACCCGTTCGTGCGCGCCGATCACGCGCCCGCGCTGATCGAGGAGCTCGAGCGCGAGTTCCTCGGCCGCAGCCTGGACGAGTGGACCGCGCGACTGGACGAGGCGGGCCTGATCTGGGCGCCGGTACGCACCGTCGAAGAGTCCCTCGACGACCCCCAGAGCCGCGCCATGGGCTACTTCGCCGAGATGGAGCATCCCGAGGCCGGCCGCTTCGAGACGCTGGGGGCGCCCTTCCGGATCGAGGGCGCCACGGTCGGGCCTCGGGCCGCGGCGCCGGTGCTGGACGCCGACGGCGAGGAGATCCTGCGCGATGTCGGCTTCGACGACGCCGAGATCCGCCGCCTGCGCGATCAGGGTGGGGTCTAGCGCGGGCCCGCGCTCTCGCGGATGCGCCGGACGAGCTGCTCGATGCGGGCGCGGCGCTCGGCGTCCGGCTCCTTCGGTGCCAGCGAAGCGACCACTCGCTCCAGTCGGCCCGCGGTGCCGATGGCTTCGAGCTTGCCGCCGAACGCGGCATCCTCGAAGAAGTCCACGATTGCATTGCGCAGCGCCGCGCTCTCCACCTCCGAGTACGCACGCCAGGGCACGGCCAGCAGCTTCGCGGCGCGGAACGAGTTGCCCATGTAGCGGGAGCCGCCGCGCTGGGACTGCGCCCGGTAGTTGAGCTCGAAGTAGCCGATGGCGATGGCGTTGAGCGCGTCGTAGTTGGCGCGGGTGGGGGGCTCGCGCTCGAGATCGTCGCGCAGCGCGCGCAGGTTCGGGTCGGCGGTGCGGTTCGGGTCGAGAACACTGGCGAAGAATGCCGGGTAGCGCGGCAGCAGGTCTTCCAGAACGGCATCGGTGCCGGCGGTATCCCAGTGGGTGCCGCTGCCCGTGAGCCGGTAGCGCTCCGGGTCCGGAGGTCCGGCACAGGCGAAGAGCAGCATCGCGATCGCCACCGTGTGGAGTGTCCTCACCCGATCCTCTCCGGACGTCCTTCGCTCCTACGAGCGGGCGCGGACCGTTGTTACGTCCTGCCCCCGTCGCGCCTGGCGGCCCACGCCTCCAGCATCTGGCCGAGCTGCTCGCGGGTATTGCAGCCGGGATCGTCCAGCACGCACTCGGTCAGATGGCGGAGGGCGGCGCCGACGTGGGGGCCCGGCCCGGTGCCCAGGGCCCGCATCACGTCCCCGCCGTCCAGCGCCAGGGCGTCGCGCCTCAAGGCCAGGGCGCCGCTGCGGCGTACGCGTTCGGCCCGCGCCCGCAGCCGCTCGAGGGCGTGGCGGGCGTCGGCATCGGCAGCTTCGTCCGCGAGCTCCGCGCCGCGCAGCGCCAGCAGCAGATCGAGTCCCTCCGGACCCACCCGCGCCAGCACGCGGCGCACGGCCGCATCGGCACTCCGCGGCTGCCGTTCGATCCGTTCCACCGGATGGAGCGCCAGCAGCCGGGTCACGTCGGCCGCCAGTGCGACGCCAGCGCGCAGGCGGCCCAGCACGGCCTGGGCGTTGGTGCCGCGCAGCCAGCCGGTCCAGCGCGCACGCCGCTCCGAGGGCAGCTGCGCCATCACGGCGGCGGCGTCCGCGCGCGCACCCGGCACCCAGTCCTGCTCGAGTCCGCTGCGGCGGAGCAGTGCGATGCCCGCCGCGACGCCGGGCGCCAGCACCAGCCGCTCGAGCTCGCGCCGCACCCGTTCGACCGGAACCCGGCGCAGCGCGTCGCGCACGGCCGACATGGCCGGTTCCAGGTCCGGCGCCGGGGTGAAGCCGAGCTGCGCCACCAGCCGGGCGGCGCGAAGGGCGCGGACGGGATCCTCGCCGAGGCGATCGACGGCCGACCCGACCGCGCGCAGCCGTCCGGCGGCCAGGTCGCCGGCGCCGCCGAACGGGTCGATCCAGCGCGGCGCGCGCGGGTCGAAGGCGATGGCGTTGACGGTGAAGTCGCGGCGCGCGAGATCGTCGCGCAGTGCGGGGCCGGCGCGGTAGTGGGTGACGTCCACCGGTCCGTCGCGGGTGGGGATCATCACGGTGCCGTGGCGCAATCCGATCGGCACGGCGTGGGGAAAGAGGTCGAGAACCCGTTCCGCCGTGGCCGCCGTGGCGACGTCCCAGTCGTCGACGGGCGCGCCGCGCGCGAGGTCGCGGACACAGCCGCCCACCAGCACGGCCTCGTGACCCGCGGCGTCGAGGCGAGTGAGCAGTGCCCGAACGGCCTCGGGAACCGAGGCCGCGACGCTTTCGGGCGAGGGAAGCAGCGCACCGGGGGCGCGCCGCGCGGACGCGCGCATGGCGCGAGGGTACCGCTGCTCCGATCTGGACGCCTGCGTTATGATCGCCTTCCGCAACTTCGGGAGGCACCATGAGCGAGCGCGCGGGACGCGATATCGACTTCGCCAGCAACGGAGAAACGATCCGGGGTTACCTGGCCGTGCCGGCGTCGGGCAGCGGCCCCGGCGTGCTGGTGCTCCAGGAATGGTGGGGGCTGGTCGACCACATCCGCGATCTCTGCGACCGGCTCGCCCGCGAGGGCTTCGTCGCGCTGGCGCCGGACCTGTACCGCGGCGAGGCCACCGGCGATCCCGACCAGGCGGGTCGCCTTATGATGGGGCTCGAGATCCCGCGGGCCGCGCGCGATCTCGACGGCGCAGGCCAGGCGCTGCTCCAGCACGAGGCCACCAGCGGCTCGAAGCTCGGCGCCATCGGCTTCTGCATGGGCGGCCAGCTGGCGCTCTTCGCCGCCACGCGCAACCCGCGCATCGGCGCCGTGGTCGACTTCTATGGCATCCACCCCAACATCACGCTCGAACTCTCCGGGCTTGAGGCCGCCGTGCTGGGCATCTTCGCCGAGCGCGACACCTTCGTCCCGCCCGAGGCGGCGCGCAAGCTGGAGGCCGATCTCCGCGCGAATGGGATCGAGACCGACTTCGAGGTCTTCGAGGGCGTGGATCACGCCTTCATGAACGAGACGCGGCCGGACGCGTACGATGCCGCGGCTGCCGCGCGGGCCTGGGAGAAGACGGTCGGGTTCCTGCGCGCGGAGCTGCGTTGAACCAGAGCGCCCTCGTCCCGACGACACGCCCCGTGGTCCGGGAGGACCGCGCGAACCTCCTGTTGAGCTCGTGGCTGCCGGCGCCGCTGCGCAACCTGCGCCGCGAGCTCGAGGATCGGCTGGCCTCGATTCCGAGCCGCCTGAACGAGTACGGCTACGACGCCTTCGGCATGGAGCCGGCCTACGCGGCGCCCTTCCTGATGCCGTCGGCACTGCTCTACCGTCACTGGTTCCGGGTCGAGACCCACGGCATCGAGCAGGTCCCGGCGGGACGCGTGCTGCTGATCGGCAACCACGCGGGCAACACCTTCGCCTTCGACGCGGCCATGCTCTCGATGGCGATGCTTCTCGAGGCCGATCCGCCCCGGGCGGTGCGCGGCATGGCCGAGTACTACCTGCCGACGCTGCCCTTCTTCGGCACCTTCATGCACCGGGTCGGTTCGGTGGTGGGAACCCCCGAGAACTGCGCCCAGTTGCTGGAGGACGGCGAGGCCATCATGGTGTTCCCCGAGGGCACCCGGGGCTTCGTCAAGACCTACGACAAGCGCTACCAGCTCCAGCGTTTCGGGCTGGGCTTCATGCGACTGGCCCTCGAGACCGACACGCCGATCGTGCCGGTCGGCATCGTCGGCAGCGAGGAGCAGGCTCCGGGTCTGGCCGACCTCAAGGGGATCGGCCGGCTGATCGGCGCTCCCGCGTTCCCGATCACGCCGCTCTTCCCGTGGCTGGGCCTGGGCGGATTCGTTCCCCTGCCGGTGAAGTTCCGCATCCGCTTCGGCACGCCGCTGCACTTCGACGGCGACGCCAACGCCGAGGACAGCGAGATCGAGCGGCAGGTGGACGTGGTGCGGGGATCGATCCGCGGGCTGGTGGACGAGTCGCTGGCCGAGCGACGCGGCTGGTTCGCGTGAGCGGAGGGCAGGACCACCGCCGCAGCCGGGACCGGCGCGCCATCAGCGTGGCGCTCGGGGTGACCGCCGCCTTCGTCGTCTTCGAGGCGATCGGCGGCTGGCTCTCGGGCAGCCTGGCGCTGCTGGCCGACGCGGGCCACATGGCCACCGACGCGGCCGGTCTCACCCTGGCACTGGTGGCGCTGAAGCTGGCCGGCCGGCGGCCCACGCCGGACAAGACCTTCGGCCACCAGCGCGCCGAGATCCTCGCGGCCCTGGCCAATGGCGTGGTGCTGGTGGTCGTCTCGGTCTACATCGTGTTCGAGGCCGTGGACCGCATCGCCGACCCGCGCCAGGTGAAGAGCGGGCTGATGCTGGGTGTGGCGCTGGTGGGCCTGATCGCCAACGGCGTGGCGGTGCTGGCGCTGGCCGGCGGACGCAACCGGAGCCTCAACGTGCGCGGCGCGTTCCTCCACGTGATCGGGGACGCGCTGGGTTCCATCGGTGCAATCGCGGCCGCCATCATCATCGCCCGCACCGGCTGGACGCTGGTCGACCCGCTGGTGGCGATCGCGATCGCCGGGCTGATCTGCTTCTCGGCGTGGAACCTGGTGCGAGAGTCGCTGGACGTCCTGATGGAGTCGACGCCGTCCCACGTGGACATGGACGAGCTGGTGACGGCGATCCGCGCTGTGCCCGGCGTCACCGACGTCCACGACCTGCACGTGTGGACGCTCACCTCGGGGTACCACGCGCTGTCGGCGCACGTGGACGTGACGGCGGGCGCCTCCGAGCCCTCGGTGCTCAACCAGCTCTCGGACCTGGCCACGCGCGAGTTCGGCGTAGCGCACACCACGTTCCAGCTGGAGCGGCTGGCCCCGCTGCTGCAGATCGCCGAGCCCCCGGAGCGCGCCGAGTAACCTCAGCGCTCGATCGGGAGCAGCTGCGAGAAGAGTGGTACGAGATCGGGTCCCTGACGGATCGTGTGGCCGCCATCGACGCCGATGCACTGGCCGGTGATCCAGTCGGCAGCGTCCGAGAGAAGGAAGGCCACCAGCGAGCCGACGTCCTCGGGGCGCCCAAGGCGTCCGGTCGGGATCCGGCGCAGATACTCGTCGGTGGCGTCGCGGTTGCTCGCCAGCGGCTCGGTCAGCTGGGTGGGAACCAGGCTCGGCATCACCGCGTTCACCCGGATGCCGTGCTCGCCCAGGTCATCGGCGGCGCACCGGGTCAGCATGTTCACCCCCGCCTTCGACGCGCAGTAGGCGCTCATCCAGCGGTGGGTCAGGGTGCCCGCGATCGAGGAGACGTTGACGACCGAGCCGCCCCCCGCCTGGCGCATCGCCCGGGCCTGGGCGCGCAGACAGCGGTAGACCCCGGTCAGGTTGGTGTTCAGCACCTGCTGGAACTCGTCCAGCGGGCCGTTCAGCACGCTGCCGATGGCGCCCGTGCCGGCGGCATTCACCGCCAGCCGCAGCGGCCCGAGCCTCTCGACCGTCTCGGTGATGGCGGACTCCACCGAGGCGTCGTCGCAGACGTCACAGCGCACCCAGGAGGCGGCCTCGCCGAGCTCGTCGGTCGCCTTCTCGAGCACGTCCTCGCGGCGGCCCGCCAGCATCACACGCCCGCCACCGGCGACGATTTCCCGCGCGCAGGCCTGGCCGATGCCGGTTCCGCCGCCGCTCACGAAGGCGACGCGCTCGCGAAAGCGGGCGTCCACGTCTCAGGTCTCGCGGTCGAGGTCGAGGGCGACCGAGTTGATGCAGTAGCGCTGCCCGCCGGGGCCGGGACCGTCGGGGAAGACATGGCCCAGGTGCGCGTCGCAATGGGCGCACAGCACCTCGGTCCGCACCATGCCGTGGCTGGTGTCGGTCTCGGTCCGGACGTTGGCCGCCAGCGCGGGTTCGGTGAAGCTGGGCCAGCCGGTTCCCGAGTCGAACTTGGCGTCGGAGCGGAACAGCTCGGCCGAGCAGCACACGCAGCGATAGACGCCGTCATCCTTGCAGTCCCAGTAGACGCCGGTGAAGGCGGGCTCGGTGCCCTTCTGGCGGCACACCGCGTATTGATCGGGGGAGAGCGCCGCGCTCCACTCGGCGTCGCTCTTGCGGACCTTCGGGTCGGACATGGTTTTCTCCTCGCGCCGGAGCTTCGCCCGGGAGGACGGCGCTGTCGACCTCGCGCGAGCGGGTCAGTCGAGCAGCCGGTCGACGCCCCGTTCGACCAGCGCCCCACCGGCCCAGGACAGCAGCGGGATCAGCAGGTAGATGGCGAAGCGCACCAGGGTCGAGACGTCGAAGGGCCACTCGCGCACACGCTCCAGGTACCTGCGATAGGTCAACAGGTCGGCCACCCGGCGCATCGCGTCCTCGTCCGCGCTGGCCGCCATGGCGTCGTGGGCGCGGCGCAGCTCGGTGCGACACAGCGCCAGCCGCTCCTGCTTGGCAGCGCGGATCTTGCGGTGCACGCCGCGCAGCGGCAGCAGCAGACCCAGACCCGCCAGGACGGCGTCGGCGGCACCCAGCATCACGACGATCGGTCCGAAGCCCCCCTCCACCAGGAAGAGCGTGAAGATCGAGAGCGAGCCGATCGCCAGCAGCGCGTGGATCAGACCCTGGCGGGTGAAGGGCGTCAGAGGCTGCAGATCGAAGAGGTCGACCTCGCGCAGCCGGCTCGCCAGCTCCGAGAGCCGGCTCGACTCGGTCAGCACCGTCACCACGAATTGGCCGCCCCACCAGCCGACCAGCCAGCTGGTGGCCCGGGAGCCCAGCATCTCCGGGCTCCAGACGCGGGGGTCGTAGGTCATCAGGGAGCGGTCGACGAAGAGCGGTGCCAGCACGGCGATGGCGAGGCCGATCAACCCCGCGCTGCGCATGCGCCGGGGACTGTAGTGGCCGGCGCGCTCGGCCAGGCGCCGCCGCTCGTTCGCGTCGGCCTCGATCAGCGGCAGCAGGGCCACCGTGTTGCGGCGCGCGCCCCGCGCCACGTACCAGGACGCCGCCGGCAGGTAGGCGATCAGCACGATGCAGACCAGCGAGATCCGCAGATCGCGGAAGGCGGACTCGATCGGCTGGGCGGCCAGCAGGGCGAGCCGCCCGCTGATCCAGAACGCGCCGAGGAAGATCACCGAGGCCAGGAACGCCGCGCCCAGCGCCGCCGCCCAGGGCGGCACGGGGCTGCGGTCGTAGAGCCGCTGCACCCAGGGGCGTTCGACCGGGATCGGCGCGGACGTCATGCCCGCAAGCCTACCGCGCGGCGTCCCGCTCGCGAAACGCTCAGGGCGCGGGCACGAACCTCTCGGGACCGCGGGTCGAGCCGGAGTAGGGCGGTCGCATTCGCACCCGGTGATAGTCGGCGGTCAGCCAGGTGCCGAGCTGCGTGGTGTAGTCCGGGCTGTTGGGATCACCCGACGGTCCCCCCGGTACCACGTTGAAGCCGCGCACGTTGCCACCGGGCCCGGCGCCGACCCCGGCTTCGCCGACGTAGCGCCGCACGGGGCCGCCGCCGAAGCGGAAGCCCTGGAGGCTGTCGGCGCGCCGCGAGAAGCCCGACGCGTTCACCACCTCGAGCCCGCCGTCGCGGGCCACCCCCGGGAGATCCGGCGACAGGTCCGCGAAGCCGCCCGCCGGCGGCACCGAGAACTCGGGGATGAACGGGTGGTCGAAGGTGATGCGGTGGAGCTTGCCCCAGCGGTAGTCGTCCTGGTTCGTCGAGCCGCCGAAGGCCGGGGCGAACTCTGTCGAGGCCAGCGCGTCCAGTGCGTCGCGCAGCGCGCTCAGCAGCGCCACGTCGCGCCGATCGGCGGCGGACGACCCCGCCGGTCCGGGAAAGAAATCGACGCCCGAGGCACCCACGCCGGTGAAGACCGGCTGGTCGAGCAGGTGGCGCAGCGCCACCAGCGCCTGGCTGGAGCCGGTGCCCAAGCCGAGCTGGCTCAGACGCGCGTCCACGATCGAGCGGATCGCCTTGCCGCGCCACAGGTTGTAGATCGTCGCTGCGACGCTGGCATCCGCCTCGGGCCTCGAGACTCCACGGGTGCGGCGGCCGTTGGCGTCGTGGGCGTCGTAGCCCTCGGGAATGCCCGTGGGCGTCGAGAAGTCCCACGCGGCGAGCCGCTCGACCGCCTCGGCGATGTGTGGGTCGGCGCCCAACGCCGCCAGCTCCGGCGCCGCCTTCGGTCGCACTGCGTGGCGGTAGGCCGCCACCACGAAGGGAGTCATGACCTCCGCGTCGAGCTGCTGGGTGTTGGACTGGAAGCGCTTCATCTGGTTGACCGAGACCTTCCCGCCGCCCTGTACCGCGTCGCGCACCAGCTGGGTGATGCGGCCGGCGCGCAGGCCATCGGAGTAGCCACCGCTCAGGTAGTAGATCGCTCCGGGCTTGCTGGGGCGGAACTGGTTCAGCACGTCGTTGTCCAGCGACGTTCCCGCCGGATCGTTGTTGGCGTTGACGAAGAAGCCGTTCTCCGGGTTCACCGTGTGGGGCATCTCCTCGAACGGGAGGATCGAGAACGGGATCGCCTGTCCCTGCGAGCGGGCGGGATCCGCCACCCAGTTGCTGTCTCCCGAGCCGTCGCGCACGAACCACGGCGGAAGCCCGTCCACGAAGCCCTGCTCGAGGTCCGTGCGCAGGGGCAGCTCGGCGCTGGCGAAGTAGGCCAGGTTGCCCTGGTCGTCGGCGTAGGCCCAGTTCTGCGATCCGACGTCGAAGTCGGCGAGCCCCACCAGGAACTCGTCCAGGTTCCGCGCCCGGTTCCACTGGAGGAAGGTCTGGACCTCCCGGGTGGCATGGAATCCGGTGTACTGGAGCACCGCTGCCGTGGTGACGCCGCCCGAGGCGAGGACGTTGGCGTCCTCGACGTCGATGACCGGACCGAAGCTGCGGAACGGCACCGTCGCCACGACCGAGCTGGCCAGCGGCAACGGGAAGAGCTCGACGTTGTCGAGGATGCCGTCGTCGGGGTTGTTCGCGTTGTACGAAGCCAGGGCGAAATCCACCGGATGGATCTGGCCCGCGCTGCGGATGCAGAGCAGCGAGCCGATGGCCGTGCACTCGGGCTGGAACGCGAGCAGCTCATCGAGGAACACGTCGGTGACGTCCATGGGGTTGGTGGTGGCCCCCCAGGTGATGTGCTCGTTCTGGCCGAGGATCACGCCGGGCGCACCCGGGAAGCCGATGCCGCTGACGTTCATGCGGCCGGCCACCGGATCGCTGGTCACGGTGACGTGCACCTCGTAGAAGGTGGCCGGGATATTGAGGGCCAGGTGCGGATCATTGGCGATGATCGGCCGGCCGCCGGCGCTGTGCTGCGCGGCGACGCCCCATTCGTTGCTGCCCACGAAGCCCTCGCGCCGCTCGAGCGCCGCGGCCAGCAGCGGATGCTGGGCGAAGTCCTGGCGGATCCGCTCGGAGGCCGCGCCGGCCTTCGCGAGGAACTTGCGGTCCAGCGATCGGGCCTGTGCCGTCACGAAGGGCGTGCCGCCGGTGGCATCCGGGATGGTGGAGGCCGGATCGAAGGGTGCCACGCGATTGACGTCGTCGAAGTAGAGCGCCGCCCCGTCGAAGCCCTGGGCGTCGCCGGCCGCGACGTAGTCCTCCAGGTCTTCGAGCGCGCCGAGATCGATGTCGAGCGAGAGGCTGGCGGCGATCGCCTTGCCGATCGATAGGGTGTCCACCACGGCCCAGGGTCGGGCCTGGGTCAGCTCGAGCTCGGTGTACTCGATCGGGAGCGGGTGCGTGCCGAGGTAGGCGTTGACGCCGTCGGCATAGCCCTGGAGCACCGCGCGCTCGCGCTCGCTCAGGACCGCTTCCGAGCGGGCGGCCGCGCGGTGCAGCCCAAAGGTGCGCCCCTGGATGTCTCCGCCGATCGAGCCCGCGCCCAGCAGCTCGGACAGGGTCCCGTCCACCATCCGGCGCGTCTGGTCCATCTGGAAGAAGCGGTCGCGGGCGTGGACCCAGCCGAGGACGCGGCTGGCGTCGGTATCGCTGCGCGCCTCGATGTGGGGCACGCCATCGCCGTCCATGGTCACCGTTACCGGCGCTTCGAGACCCGGCAGCTCGACGGCTGCGGTGGCGGCCGGGGGCGCCAGGAGCAGCGTGGCGAGAGCGGCGAGCAGGGGGGGGCGGATGAAGGATCGCGGCATCGGGGGAGTCCTCGCCTCGGGGGGTGACGCGCCCCGGCGAGCGCCTCGCCCGAGGGGGAACGGCCCCGATTGTGCGCCGTCTCGCCGATCGATACAAGCAGGCCCGGATCGGCACCCTGGGCGGAGGACGCCGGGAGAGGTGTAACCCCACAGCCCGGCGCTACGTAGCATCCTCCAGACGGACGGATGGGCGGCCGCCGCGTCGGCGCCGCCCCGACCCGAGTACGCACAAGGAGTTCCAACGTGACGAAGAATCGGAGTCTCGCCGCGGTCGCGGCCACCCTGTTCCTGGCGGGTGCGGGAGCGGTGGTCGCCAGCCCGGCGCTGGCCGCGGACAAGATCAAATGCGAAGGCGTCAACTCCTGCAAGGGCAGCAGCGCCTGCAAGACCCTCTTCAGCGATTGCGCCGGTCACAACGAGTGCAAGGGCAAGGGCTTCGTGATGCTCACGCCCGAAGAGTGCGACGCCGCCAAGAAGAAGATGGAGGCCGAGCAAGCAGAGGACGAGGGTTGATCCACCGGTCCGGTGCGCGCGGGTCGTCGGCGACGACGCCCGCGCGCCCGCCCGAGGCCCCCTGCCTGGGGGTCGGCGTGGGTCTGCGTCCCGCGCACTATTCCGAGGTGCTCGCCCGCGGGCCCGAGGGTCGCCTCGGCGTCGACTGGTTCGAGGTCGTGAGCGAGAACTTCATGATCGACGGCGGTCGCCCGCTGCGCGTGCTCGAAGAGGTGCGCGCGCTGGCGCCGCTGGTGCTGCACGGCGTCTCGATGAACCTGGGATCGACCGACCCGCTCGATCGCGCCTACCTGCGCGACCTCGAGACACTGGCGACCCGCTTCGAGCCAGGCTGGGTCTCCGACCACCTGTGCTGGACGGGCGTGGACGGTCGCAATCTCCACGACCTGCTGCCGCTGCCCTACACGGCCGATGTGGTGAAGCACGTGGCCGGCCGCATCCGCCGTGTGCAGGACACCCTCGGCGGCCGCATCGCGGTCGAGAATGTGTCGTCCTACCTCAGCTTCGAGCACAGCGAATTGAGCGAGTGCCAGTTCCTGTCGGCCGTCGCCGACGAGGCGGATTGCGGCATCCTGCTCGACGTGAACAACGTCTACGTCTCGGCCCACAACCACGGCTTCGACCCGGTCGCATATCTCGACGCCATCGATCCGGCGCGCGTGTTCCAGCTGCACGTCGCCGGCCACAGCGTGAACGGTCCGATGTTGATCGACACCCACGACCAGCCCGTCTGCGAAGCCGTCTGGGAGCTCACTGCCCACACCTTGCGCCGGGTCGGTCCCGTCTCGCTGCTGGTGGAGTGGGACGGCAACCTGCCCAGCTTCGATCGTCTGTGCCAGGAGGCCGCGCGCGCGCGCCGCCTGCTGGAGGAGGTCTCCCCGGAGCATGGATTCGCTCGCGACGACGCAGCGACGACTCTGGCGACTGCTCACCGCGCCTGACGGCGTGGCGGCGGCGCTGTCCGCGGCGGGCGACCCGGAGGGCGCCTCGCTGCGCGGGTGGGTGCGCGGCGACGCCGCCGTCGATGCCAGACGGCGGCTCGAGGTCTACGCCAACGCCTACTTCGAGCGGATCCACGACGTGCTCGCCGACGACTTCGGCGCCCTGGCCGCATCGCTCGGCGCCGACGGCTTCCACGACCTGGTGACGGCCTACCTGCTGGTGCATCCGCCGCGCCGGCCCTCGCTGCGCCACGCCGGGGCCCAGCTGGCCGACTTCCTGGCCGACGGCCCCGAGGCCGAGCCGTTCCGGCGCCGCTGGCCCTTTGCCGCCGACCTCGCGCGGCTCGAGACTGCGCTGTCGGACGCCTTCGATGCGCGCGACGCCACACCGCTGGTGCACGAGGACCTGGCCCGGCTTCCCGCGTACGAGTGGGAGCGTCTCTCCCTCGAGTTCCACCCGTCGGTCCGGCTCGTCCCGGTCGAGCACGCCGTGGACGAGGTGCGAAGCGCCTTCGACGCGGACGCCGGAGTGCCTGATCCGGTGCGCGCCGACGCGGGCACCCTCGCCGTCTGGCGGCGCCGGGAACGCGCCTTCTTCCGCCGCCTCGAGCCGGACGAAGCCGAAGCGCTCGCGGTGGTCTGGTACGGACGGTCGTTCGGTGCGCTCTGCGACACGCTGGCCGAGCACGGCGGCGAAGGGGAGGCGCCGGCGCGAGCCGCAGGCCTGCTCGCCACCTGGGTCGATGCCGGAATGCTGATCGCTCCTGGCGCGGGCTAGTCGCCGAGCCAGTGCAGGCCGCGCGCGATGACTTCGCCGGCGCGGGTCTCGGCGCACAGGCCGTGGGCGATGACCAGCCGCTCCGGCTCCCACGACAGCAGCCTTCGCTTGGCCGCGCGCGCGGGCTCGCGCCGGACGAAGCTGGCGCGCCATTCGCGCGGCGTGCTGCCGCCCTCGCCGACGAGACCCCAGAGGCGCATCACCGCACCGATCACACCCGTCATCTGCTCCGGGTCGAAGCGCTGCACGAGGTCGCAGACGAGTGCCGTGCGCGAGGCACGGTGGAAGAAGACGACCTCCTCCAGCGCGAAGCTGCCGCGGAAGACCACCTGGTCGATCTGGTCGGCCCAGGCCGGGTCGGGCGCGTCACCGAGCTCGCCGTCGGCGGCCAGATCGGGTCGCTTCCCGGCGAGGCCCGGAGCCAGGTGCAGACGCGCGACGGGGAAGCGCTGCTTCCAGGGGTCCAGGAAGAGGTGGTGGAGCTTGTTGGGAGCGACCAGGTGCTGGACGGGGCCGAGCGTCGCGACCTGGTCCGCCAGTGCGTCGTCGAGCGCGATGGGCGACCAGACCCACAACCCGCCGCTGCGCAGGCGCACGACTGCCATGCGGGTGGGATAGGGGAACCATCTCATGAAGCGGACGGTCGGGCCGTCGGCGATCCAGAGGTCCGGGCCGAATTCGCGCAGCACGGACAGAGGGTACCGGGCCTGGCGCTAGTCGCGCTCGCCGAAGGGGGCGCCGCCGGGGATCTGCTCGAGCGAATCCTCGATCTCCACCCAGGGCGCCTTCGACGACACCGAGAAGTGCTGCTCCACCTTGCGCCCGGGGTCCGTATCGAGGGTGCCGAGACGGAAGCCCAGCAGCTGCGGTGCTTCGTCGTGGCGCTTGTAGAGCGGAGAGCCGCAGCAGCCCGCGAAGAAGCGGTGGATGCGGGGGCTGGATTCCCAGCTCGACAGCAGGTCGTGCCCGGAAACGAAGACGAGGTCCGACGTCTTCAGCCCGACCGTCGTGCCGAAGCTCGCGCCCGAGTGCTTGCGGCAGCGCCAGCAGTGGCAGTGGGTCACGGGTCCCACGAACTCGCCACGAATCTCGTAGCGGATCCGCCCACAGGCACACGATCCCGCCAGCATGCCGGAACGCTATCCGCGATGCGCGAGCGGTGCCACGCAGCGCTAGCATGGCGAGCATGGCAGACATCAAGATCCTCTACTGCACCGCTTGAAGCTACGAGCCCCAAGCGGCGAGTCTCGCCGCGAAGCTGAGGAAGGAGCTCGGAATCGAGGTTGCGATCTCGCCGGGCTCTTTTGGGCAGTTCGACGTCCTGGTGGATGATGCCGTCGTCGTGAGCAAGACCGGCAGCGGTCTGTTGTCGCGGATCCTGGGGCGGGGCGACTTCCCCGACGAGGACGAGGCGGTGGCGGCGGTCAAGAGCCGGCTCTGAGCCGATCTCCGGCGACACCGCTCACTACGCCACGGCAATGGGCCGGCCCCGCGCCGCGCGCCCGGGCACGAGACCGACCCCGGCTCCTGCTGGCGGAGCCGTCGTCCGGTTCACTCGGTGACGAACTCGCCCACCGAGATCGTCGAGTTCCCGCTGGCCTCGATCGCCAGGACCTCGAACTCGTACGATGCGTTGGCGATCAGGAACTCCGGGGGCACCGTGAGGCTCGTCACCGTCCCCGGCAGGTTGATCAGGGCGCGCCGGGTGCCTCCATCGACCCACGGCATCGCCCGCAGCGGGTCCACCTGATCGAGAATCACCTGGTACTCGATGATGTCGACGGGACCCTCTCCGATGAAGCGCGTCGTCACCGGCTCCCACTCGATGACCAGATCGTTGGGGTCGACCACCGGGGGATCGTCGGTCGCCGAGACCGGTGCCAGGATCTCCGGCAGCGCGGGCAGCACGTGGGTCAGGAGCGTCTCCCCCTCCAGCATGCCGCCGGGCAGCCGGACCTCGGCTTCGTAGGTCCCTGCCGGGAAGCGGCGTAGGAACGCCTCGACCACGGCGATGGTGCCCTCGGGATCGATCTCGCCGTTCTCGTCCTCGGGGAAGTGGCTCGGGTTGGAGGCGAAGAACAGCTCGCTCATGCCCTGCCGGCCGAGGCTCGTCTGCGGTCGCAGGTCGAAGATCTTGCGGTCCTGGGGATCGAAGATCCCGAGGTTCCTCCACAGGCCGCTCCCATCGACGAACTCCTGCAGCTCGATGTCGTTGTCCGTCAGCTCGATGATCACGGTGGTGGCCCCAAGGGGCGTGCTGTTCTTCTCGACGTCCCGGTCGGCCGCGCTCGTTCCCGGCCCGGCCAGGATCGTCATGGCGGTCGCCACGGCGGCCGCGAGCATCATGCGTCGGTTCGTTCTCATCTGGGATTCCTTTCGATCGAGCCGCGCGCGGAAGTGCCCGCGCCTCGTATGCGCAGCAGTCGACCACGCGCACCCGGGCGCGACCATCGGCCTGGTGTCGTACGGCTCATGGTTCGCCCGGGCGGCCCGCTGCACCGGCCGCGAGGTGTCGGTGGGGGCATCGGGCGGATGACATAGCCAGCCCGCGATTCGTATCGGTCATGCGGCGTACATGGACGTCGGCAGGGGCGGCGCTGCCTCCTCAGCGCCTCCGCGTGCCGCACCTGCCTCGTTTTCGTGCATGGCCGCGATCGGCTGCAGCGCCGGGCCGCGATCGACTAGGATTGCCCTCGATGGCAAACGAGGCTCCGTCGCTGGAGGATTCGCTGACCCGGGACCCGCGGGTCCGGGCCTGCATCGCCCGTTACTGGCGCCGCAATGTGGCGCTCATGGCCGGACTGCTCTCGGTCTGGGCGGCCGTCGGCCTGGGCTGCGGCGTGCTCCTTGCAGATTCCCTCAACGAGGTCCGACTGGGGGGCTTTCCGCTGGGCTTCTGGTTCGCCCAGCAAGGCAGCATCCTGGTCTTCGTGGTGTTAATCCTGGTCTACGCGGTGGCCATGGGAAGGCTCGACCGCCGCCACCATGCCGAGCTCGGGGCCTTGCGGAAGAACGCGACCGATGAGGCCACCGCATCGCGATGAGCATCCAGGCCTGGACCTTCCTCTTCGTCGGTCTCAGCTTCTCCCTCTATCTCTCCATCGCCTGGCGCTCCCGGGTACGCGATACCCAGGGCTTCTACGTCGCCGGGCGCGGCGTGCCCGCCGCCGCCAACGGCATGGCCACGGCCGCGGACTGGATGAGTGCGGCGTCGTTCATCTCGATGGCCGGCATCATCTCGTTCATGGGCTATGCCGGGGGCGTCTACCTGATGGGCTGGACCGGCGGCTACGTGCTGCTGGCCCTGCTGCTGGCGCCCTATCTGCGCAAGTTCGGGCACTTCACGGTGCCCGACTTCGTCGGCGATCGCTTCGAGTCGAACTTCGCCCGTCTGGTGGCAGTGCTCTGCGCGATCTTCGTCAGCTTCACCTACGTGGCCGGACAGATGCGCGGGGTCGGCATCGTCTTCTCGCGCTTCCTCGAGGTGGACATCACCGTGGGCGTGGTGATCGGCATGGCCATCGTCTTCGCCTACGCGACGCTGGGCGGCATGAAGGGGATCACCTGGACCCAGGTGGCCCAGTACTGGGTTCTCATCACCGCCTTCCTCATCCCCGCCATCGCCATCAGCATCAAGCTCACCGGCCATGCGTTGCCCCAGGTGGGTATGGGGGCCAGCCTGCTGAGCGACGGCGTGCCGCTGCTCGACAAGCTCGACCAGATCCACGCGGATCTCGGCTTCGCGAGCTACACCGAGGCCTTCGTCGGTGGCTGGGACCGGACGAACGTCTTCTGTACGGCGCTCGCCCTGATGGTGGGCACCGCGGGCCTGCCCCACGTGATCGTCCGCTTCTACACGGTGAAGACGGTGGGCGCCGCTCGCTGGAGCGGCTTCTGGGCGCTGTTCTTCATCGCGCTGCTCTACCTGACCGCGCCCGCCACCGCGGCCTTCGCGCGTTACTACATGATCGATAGCCTGCACGAGAAGAGCGCTGCCACGCTGCCCAGCTGGTTCCAGAACTGGCGACAGACGGGGCTGGTGATGTGGCTCGACGACGGTGACGGCCGGGTCCAGTACACCGGTGGCGACCAGGCCGAGCGCAACGAGCTGTTCCGCTCCGGCGGGCTCGGCGCTGCCGCGGTGGCCGACCTGCGTGCCCAGCACGCGGCCTGGCTCAGCAGCGGCGGGCAAGACGGCGCCGACGCTCGGCCGCAGTTGCGCGAGCTCGGGCTCGCGGGACCCGACCGCGACATCATCGTGCTGGCCACGCCGGAGATGGCGGGCCTCGCCAGCTGGATCATCGCCCTGATGGCCGCGGGCGGTCTGGCGGCGGCGCTCTCCACTGCGTCCGGGCTGCTGCTCGTGATCTCGTCGAGCGTCGCTCACGATCTCTACTACCGGGTGTTGCGTCCGGATGCGAGCGAGGCGCAAAGGCTGCGGGTGGGCCGCACCGTCATCGGCCTGGCCGTCGTCGTGGCGGGTCTGTTCGGCATCTTCCCGCCCGGCTTCGTCAGCCAGGTGGTCGCCTTCGCCTTCGGCCTCGCGGCAGCCAGCTTCTTTCCGGTGATCACGCTGGGCATCTTCTCGAAGCGTGTATCGACGGCCCCGGCGGTCGCGGGGATGATCACGGGCATGGGCTTCACCGCGAGCTACATCCTCGGCAGCGTGTACGGCGGCATGCCGAACTGGTGCTTCGGAATCGGACCCCAGGGCATCGGCACCGTCGGAATGCTGCTCAACTTCGCCGTCGCGCTCGGGTTGACACCATTCTTCCCGCCGCCCTCGGCGGAGGTCCAGCGCATGGTGGACGCCATCCGCGAGCCCGAAGGCGTCGGGCCGGCGGTGGACATCGAGGCGGCGATCGACCACTGAGGCTGCCCGATCCCGCTACCCAGCGTGACTACGGCGCGCTCGCCCCCTTGCGGATGTCGTCGCTCAGGGGCGAGGCGCCGTCGATCCAGCTCGGGAATGACTCACCCAGCCCCACGAGGATCAGCTGGGCGGCGATGGCCGTGAGCAGCAGGCCCCAGATTCGGGTCTGGACCCCGAGCACGAGGTCACCGAGGACGGCTTGGATGCGGTGGCCGAGGAGCAGCACCAGGAGCACGAGGGACATGACGCCGCTGAGCGTTCCCGCCAGGAGCAGGCGCGTCGGCCATTCGTGCGTCTCGCTGCCGAACAGGATCGCCGTCGTGATGGAGCCGGGGCCTGCCAGGATCGGCACCGCCATGGGAACCACCACGTCGCGGAAGCGATCCTTGGCACGGTCGAACGCGTCCTCGTCTCCATCGGCGTCGCTGCTGTCCACGTCGACGACGTTTCCGCGCAGCATGTCGATCCCGATCAGCAGGATGATGATGCCGCCGCCGACCCGGAACGCGGGAAGGTCGATGCTGAGGAAGCCCAGGATCGACTGACCGAAGAGCAGGAAGACCAGAAGCAGCAGCAACGCCGTTCCCGTTACGAAGACCGCCAGTCGCAGGCGGACGGCTGCATCGCAGCCCTGCGAGGCCTGCACCCAGACGGGCACCTTCCCGAGCGGGTTCACGATGGCGATCATGGCCAGGAGGAAGTTCTCGAGCACGGAGTCCATGAAACGCAACGCTAGCGCGCTCGTTCACAAACCGGCCCCAAGACCGGGGGAATGGGAGCGGCGATCGATCACCGAGGCTGCAAACCAGGATCCGCCGGGGGACCTAGACGGGCTGAACGAAGTCGCGGGTGATCGACGCGATGTTCGGCGTGCCCATGTGGCGCATCACGGTCTCGAACTCGCGGCGGAGGACACGAAGCACTCCCTCGACACCTGCTTCGCCGAAGGCCGCCAGGCCCCACAGGTAGGGACGGCCGACGCAGACTGCCGAGGCGCCGAGAGCCAGAGCGGTGAATACGTCGGTTCCACGCCGGAAACCGCTGTCGATCAACACCGGGATGCGACCCTCCACCGCGCGCAGGATCTCGGGCAGGGCCTCGATCGTGGAGAGCGCGTTGTCGATCTGGCGCGCGCCGTGGTTCGAGACGATGATGCCGTCGACCCCGTGCTCGACGGCGAGGCTCGCGTCCTCGTGGGTCAGGATCCCCTTCAGGACCAGCTTCATCGACGTGGCGTCGCGGATGCGGTCCACGTAGTCCCAGTCCAGGGTGAGCGCATCCGAGGCGAGCTCGAGGGGATCCTGGCCGAAGGCCGTCACGATGCGGCCGACGCGTCCGAGCTTGCTGACCCCGTGACAGCGCTGGCACTCGCGGCTCTCGCGCGTCACGAAGGGGTCACCGGGACCGCGGAAATAGCGCAGCCGGTCCTGGCTGCCGAAGCCGACGTAGTCGACGGTCAGTACGGCAACGGGGCAGCCCGCGTCCTCGGCGCGCTTGAGCTGTAGACGGGTCAGCGGCCACAGGCGGGGCGTCACCAACATGAACCATACCGGCGCGCCGCGCGCCTCGAGCACCTCGTCCAGCGATTTCGAGGACGCCGTGGACAGGATCTGGAGCTGGTCGGAACTCTTGGCAGCGCGCGCCACGGCCACCTCGCCCTCGGGATGGAACACCGTCTGCATGCCTGCCGGCGCGAGCGCGATCGGGACCGAGAGCCGCGTTCCGAGTACCTCGATCGTGGTGTCCAGCTCGGTGACGTCGACCAGGCGCCGCGGGCGAAGCCCGAAGCGGCCGAAACCCGCACGGTTGGCGTGCAGGCCGCGCTCGTGGTCCACCCCGGTGGCGAGGTAGGCGTAGTGCCCCGGCGAGAGCGTCTGCTTCGCCACGGCGCGGAAGTCGAACACGCTGATCGCCTCGGCCGGAGACGCGATGGCCTCTCCGGCCGGCGAGAGATCGGGCTCGCACTGCCGGATGGCCTCGACGAGATCCTCGATCGCGCCACTCGGACGCGCCGCCAGGAGCAGGGGGCTGCCCAGCAGGAAGCGGAGCAGGGCGCGACGGCTGGTGCGCGGGGGATGGGGGACGTTCATGAAAGCGAATGTATCTTCGCTTTCTGGGGCCGGTCAAGCAAAAAGTGAATATTGTTTCGTTTTCTCGCGCGAGCCGCGCTACGCTTGGGCCATGCACGAGTCTTCCGAGCCCGCCCGGCGCGGCCGGCGCGCCGTTCCGGCGCCGCCGGCCCCGCGCGAGTTCCAGCAGGCGCGGTCCCGAGCCTCCTACGAGCGCATCCTGGTCGCGGCGCTCCAGCTCTACGGGGAGCGCGGCTTCCACGCCACCCAGACCCCCGACATCGCGGAGCGCGCCGGAATGAGCGTGGGCGGCCTCTACCGCTACTTCCGCGACAAGCACCAGATCTTCCTGGAGGTGGTGCACCGGGGCCTCGAGCACAACCGCCTGGAGCAGGACCGGATGGTGGCGGCGGTCGAGGCGGCCCTGGAATCGGGTGAGGTCGATCTGCGCGGCCTGGTCGAGCAGGTCGTCGACTGGACCTGGAAGGCGCTGCATCCCGTGCCGCCGGACCTGCTGCGCACCTTCGCAGCGATGGTCTACGCGGACCCCGCCTTCGCCGAGCTGAGCGATCGGTACGACCGGTACGAGCGGCAGGCACTCGCGCGTGTGCTCGGGAAGATCACGTCGCGCAAGCGCATCCGGTCACCCTTGGCAGCCGCGCGACTGCTCGATCTCATCGTTCCGACCGTCGCCATCTGGACGGCCCTCCACCCCGACGAGGCGCGCGGGGTGAAGGAAGCCACGGTCGAGATGATCTGCCGCTACCTTGGCGAAGACGGATTGCCGCCGCGGGATTGAGGATCTCCCGGGGACGGTCACTCGACCCGTAATGCGCGGTGCCGGGAACTCGGGCACACTGCCCCCATGCCTTGGCCCTGGATCTTCCTCGGTGTCACCTTGGTCGGCGCGTGGTTTACCTTCAACGCCTACCTGCCCTGGCGACCGCGCACTCCGCTCGCCATTCCGAGCTTCTTCGCCGGCTGGCTCACATCCGAGCTCTCGGCGCACCACTTCGCCTGGCAGCTCGCCGCCACCGTCTTCTTCGTCTCCGTCGGTGCGCTGGAGGCCTGGCCGGGCTGGCTGGGCCTGGCCATCACGCTGGTCTCGTGGGCCGGGCTGCTGGCGATGGTGCCGGCCTCGTGGCGAACCGAGGGGATCGTCGAGGGCGCGCTGACCGAGGCCCTGGGTCCGGACTATCGCGACGGATTGGACCCCCGCGTGGCCGAAGCGATGACGACGCCCGAGCCCCCCTGGCGCATGGTGCTGCCCTTCTGGCTCAGGGATCCGCGCGTGAAGCGCGAGAGCAACGTCCGCTACGCAGAGGGCGCCGGTAGGCGCCACCTTCTCGACGTCTACACCCCGCACGAGGCGGTCCGGAACGCCCCGGTACTCTTGCAGATCCACGGCGGCGCCTGGACGGTGGGCAACAAGCACGAGCAGGCACTGCCGCTGATGCTCCATCTGGCCGCGCGCGGCTGGGTGTGCGTGGCCACCAACTACCGGCTCAGTCCGAGGGCGACCTTCCCCGACCACCTGCTCGACGTGAAGCTGGCCATCCGCTGGATCCGCGAGCACATCGCCGAGTACGGCGGCAATCCCGACTTCATGGTGCTGACCGGCGGCTCCGCCGGCGGTCACCTGTCGTCGCTGGCGGCGCTGACCGCCAACGACCCGGAGTACCAGCCGGGCTTCGAACACGTCGACACCTCGGCACGCGCCTGCGTGCCCTTCTACGGTGTCTACGACTTCGCGAACCAGTTCGGGATCAAGGGCCACGACGGCATGGAGAAGTTCCTGGGGCGGGTCGTGTTCAAGAAGCGGCTCGCCGACGACCGGGAGGCCTTCGAGAAGGCTTCGCCGGCGTTCCGGGTCCACGCCGACGCGCCGCCCTTCTTCGTCGTGCACGGGACCCACGACAGCCTGGCGCCGGTCGAGGAGGGACGCGCTTTCGCGGAGCTGCTGCGCAATACCTCTCGCGCCCCGGTCGCCTACGCGGAGCTCCCCGGCGCCCAGCACGCCTTCGAGATCTTCCACTCGCTGCGCACCCGCTACGTGGTGCGCGGCGTCGACCGCTTCCTGGCCTCGGTCTACTCGGCCTATCTGGCCGAGCGCGCCGCCGCCTGAGCGCCGGCGGGAGCGACGCGTCACGGATGGACTAGAACGGGCGCTCCTCGACTCCCGCGCCGAAATCCGAGAGGCGCACCGGCAGGCGCCGGGGCCCCCAGTCGCCCGGCGTTGCCTCGAAGACGCCGGCGCAGCGCTCCCCGCACTTCTTGCAGTGGCCCGCGCCGTCGAGGTTCCAGGCGGTGATCGCGTAGCGATCTCGGCCGATGAGCAGCGCGCCGCAGCCGTGGCACCACGTGCTCTCGCCCTCGGGGTCGACCACGTTGCCGGTGTAGACGTACCTGAGTCCGTGGCGCTTGGCGATGCGGCGCGCGTGCTGCAGCGTCGCCATCGGCGTGTGCGGCTTGTCGCTCATCTTGTAGTCGGGATGGAAGGCCGAGAAGTGCCACGGCACGTCCGGTCCGAGGTGTTCGGCGACCCACGCGGAGGCGGCCTCCAGCTCCGCCTCCGAGTCGTTCTCGCCCGGGATCAAGAGCGTCGTGATCTCCAGCCACACATCGGTTTCGTCGTGCAGGTAGCGCAGGGTATCGAGCACGGGCCCCAGCTGCGCACTGCATTGCTTGTGATAGAAGTCGTCGTCGAAGGCCTTGAGGTCGACGTTGGCCGCGTCCACGGCCGAGAAGAGATCGCGGCGGGCGGCATCGCAGACGTAGCCCGCCGTGACGGCGACCGTGCGGATGTCCCGGCTACGGCAGGCCGCGGCGGTGTCCATCGCGTACTCGAGAAAGATCACCGGGTCGTTGTAGGTGAAGGCGACACTACGGCAGCCGAGTGCTTCCGCGGCCCGGGCGATTCGTTCGGGCGGCGCCTCGTCGGCCAGGGTGTCCATCTCGCGCGACTTGCTGATGTCCCAGTTCTGGCAGAAGGAGCAGGTGAGGTTGCAGCCCGCCGTTCCGAAGGAGAGCACCGGCGTACCGGGCAGGAAGTGGCTGAGCGGCTTCTTCTCGATCGGGTCGACGCAGTAGCCGCTGGATCTGCCGTAGCTCGTGAGCACGATCTGGTCGTTCTCGCGTGCGCGGACGAAGCACAGGCCTCGCTGCCCCTCCTGGAGCCGGCAGGCGCGTGGGCATACGTCGCACTGGATCCGCCCATCAGCGAGGCGGCTCCAGTAGCGGGTCGGGACCACAGGGCCTTTTCCCACATGTTCCATTTTGAAAAAATGTGCGCCGAGCAGCCGACGTCAACCCACATGGTCTCTTGACTCCGGTCCATCGCGACACAGGTGATGAAAATGCGGTCCGTTCATGCAAGTGCGCGCCCGCCGGCCGTGGCGGGGAACTTCTACGCGGCGTCCCGTGACCGGCTGTCGGCAGATGTCAGTGGTCTGCTCGCCAGCGCGCGTACGGAGCGCCTCCCGCCAGACGGGGATCTGAAGGCCCTGATCGTTCCGCACGCCGGCTATGTGTACTCCGGCCCCGTGGCGGCATCCGCCTACGCGGCCCTGCGCGGAAGCGAGACGCGCATCGAGCGCGTCGTGCTCTTCGGCCCGGCACACCACGTGCCGGTGCGAGGCCTGGCGGCGCCCGCTGCCGATGTCTTCGAGACGCCGCTCGGCGCGGTGACGATCGATCGGGCGGCCCTGCGTCGCGCGGAAGCCCTGGCCCAGGTCGTCATCGATGACCGGCCCCACGCGCCCGAGCACAGCCTCGAGGTGCAGCTCCCCTTCCTGCAGTACCTGCTCGGGTCGTTCCAGTTGGCGCCCTTCGTGGTCGGGGATGCAAGCGCGGAGGAGGTCGCCGAGGTGATGGAGCTGCTGTGGGGCGGTCCGGAGACGCTGATCGTCGTCAGCTCCGATCTCAGCCACTACTACGACGATGCGACTGCGCGCCGCCTCGACGCGGCGACCTCGCGCGCGATCGTGTCACTCGATCCGGGCGGGCTGGGTCCCGAGTCTGCCTGCGGTCGCGTTCCCATCGGCGGTCTGCTGGTTGCGGCGCGACGTCGCGGCCTGCACGTCGACGCACTGGACATACGCAACTCCGGGGACACCGCCGGTCCGCGCGACCAGGTCGTCGGCTATGGATCCTACGCTTTCCGCGAGGGCGCGCGCTCTGGCGCAGCAGGACCCGGAAGAGAAGCGAGTGGAGCAGAACAATCGTGAACCGAAACCACGTGACAACGATGGGACCTGCTTGTAGAGGCCCTCGCGAGTGATCTCCGGCGTGCCCGCCATGACGTCGAGGCGGCGATCGATCACGGCCGGCGGAGCCAGTCGAGGAGGATGCGATTGACCTCTTCGGGCTTCTCCTGGTGCAGGAAGTGCCCGGCGTCGTGCAGACGGGTCACCTGCAATCCAGCGGGGAAGTCCTCACGCTTCATGACGAGGTCGTGCAGGCGCGTGTCCATGCAGCCGTCCAGGGCCCCGGTGAGCGCGAGGGTCGGTACGCGGATCTCCGACTCCAGCAGGCGCGTCGTCTCCAGCGCCGCCGGTGAGCGGAAGTCGACCATCGAGCGAGTCTCGACCAGACGGCGCACCTTTGTCCACCGCGCGCAGGCCCGATACGCTCGTCATCATCCGGTGGGGCGCGGGACGTCCAGGGAAATGGCCGAGATCACGGTCCGCAAGATCCGCTTCTCCTTCGAGCACGCCTTCGACCTCGATGTGCCCGACGACCAGCTCGAGCAGACTTCGAAGAGGGTGCGCTCCCCGGCGGCGAGATCTGGGCCTGGCACATGGCCGAGGAGATCGAGCACCGCACGGTCGCCTTCAACGTCTACGAGCAACTGGTGGGGAGCTACTTCTACCGCATTCTGGCCGGAACCTGGTCTCAGTGGCACTACGTGTCGAACCTCCGCCGCTTCGCGCGCTGCTTGGCGGACGCCCTCGGTCGAAAGCCCGTCCCACCGCGAACACCGGTGCAGCGCGCGGCCCTGCGCCGCTAGCTCCATACCTGGAGTCCCCGCTACGACCCGGCAAAGATCGAGGTGCCGCCCGGCGTCCAGGCGCTGCTCGACCGCTACTCCGCCATGGCCCTCTAGGGCCGGCGACGCCCTCGCGACGGGAGGGCCAATGGCCCGATCCCCGCCGGCTCCCCGGCCATCTTCCGGGCCGGCGGCCAGCGCCTGGAAGGTCATGCCTCGTGCCTCGATCTCGATTTCCTTCCCGCTGACGCTCCACCCTCAGACGATTCGGCTGTCCTTGTTGCCCCAGTAGCGGTCCTTGAGGATCCGCTTGTAGAGCTTGCCCGTTGGCAGGCGCGGCAATTCGGCCTCGAAATCGATGGAGCGCGGGCACTTGTAGGCGGCGAGGCGCTCTCGCGCGAAGGCCAACAGCTCTTGGGCCAGGGTGTCGTCGGCGTCTACGCCCGCGACGGGCTGGACGACGGCCTTCACCTCTTCTCCGAACTCCGGGTGTGGCACGCCGACCACGGCGACGTCCTCGACCTTGGGGTGCATGATCAGCTCGTTCTCGATCTCCTGGGGATAGATGTTGACGCCCCCCGAGATGATCATGAACGACGCTCGATCCGTGAGGAAGAGGAACCCTTCGTCGTCGACGTAGCCGACGTCGCCGAGTGCGGTCCAGGCGGGGTGCTTCGGGTGCTGCGCGCTGCGCGTCTTCTCCGCGTCGTTGTGGTACTCGAAGGGCGCTTTGTCGCGTTCGAAGTAGACGATCCCGGGCTCGCCAACCGGGAGCTCGTCGCCGCTCTCGTCGCAGATGCGGAGCGTCCCCATCACCGCGCGGCCAACGGTACCCGGATGCGCGAGCCAGTCCTCGGGCCCGACGTAGGTCAGGCCGTTCAGCTCGGTTCCACCGTAGTACTCGTGGAGGATCGGGCCCCACCAGGCGAACATCTCCTCCTTCACCTTCCGCGGGCAGGGGGCCGCGGCGTGGATCGCCACGCGGTGTGCGGCGAGGTCGAAGCCGGCGCGCTCCTCCTCCGGAAGCTTCAGCATCCGTGTGAACATCGTCGGGACCCACTGGGTGTGGGTGACCGCGTGCTTCTCCATGGCCTGCAAGGCCTCGACGGGATCGAAGCGATCCATCATGACCACCGTGCCGCCGAGGGATTGTACGGAGGAGCAGAAACCGATCGGCGCCGAGTGGTACATCGGCGCCGGCGAGAGATAGACCGACTCGTCGTCGACGTCGAAGAGCGCCTTCAGCACGTGGTTCATCGACAGGCCACGCGAGACCGGCCGGTTCGGCAAAGGCCGTGTGATCCCCTTGGGCCGCCCGGTGGTACCCGAGCTGTAGAGCATGAACTCGCCGAGGGGCTCTTCTTCGAGGGGTTCCGCGGGGAACTCGTCGATGGCAGCCTCGTAGGTCTCGAAGCGATCCGATGCGTCTTCGGGCGGGCCGTCGACCACGAGGAAGCGTCGGCAGTCGGGTGCGTGCGCGGGGATCTCGGCCGCGACCCCGTGCAGCGCGCGCGAGGAGACCAGCACCTGCGCGCCGCAATCGTCCACGATGTAGGCGGCTTCCGGCGCGGTCAGGTAGCGGTTCACCGTGGTGAGGTAGAGGCCGGAGCGGAACGTGGCCCAGAACACCTCGAAGTAGCGGAGGTGGTTCTCGAGGAAGACCGCCACGTGGTCGCCGCGGCGCAGCCCCTCGGCCTGGAAGAGCTGGGCCAGCTGGTTCGAGCGGGCATCCAGCTCGGCGTAGGTGAGCACCTCGCCCGTGCGGGCGTGGATGGCGGCGGCCTTGTCAGGGCAGGTCTTCGCGTGGTGTCCCGGGTACATGAACTTCCCGCCGTGCCGGCCGCTTTGCGGATTCGCTAAACCATGATACTAGTTTACCTGTCGCGCGAGGCAACGGATCGGCCTCAGGAGGACACCCTTGGCGACCTACCACGGCCCCATCTTCGACGCCGACAACCACTACTACGAGGCGCACGACGCCTTCACCCGCCACGTCCCCAAGCGCATGCGATCGCGCTGCGTCGAGTGGGTGGAGCTCGAGGATGGGCGCAAGTACCAGATGGTCGGCGGCAAGATCGACCGCTCCGGCAACCCCACGTTCAACCCCATATCCAAGCCGGGCGTCTTGCGCGAGTACTTCGGCGGGAACCCCCGCGGCCTGACCAGCTTCGAGCTGATCCGCTCCTCGCTCGAGCCCATGCCGCCCGAGTACATGGACCGAGATGCGCGCATCGCGCGGATGGAGGAGCAGGGCCTCGAAGGCGCTTGGCTCTTCCCCACCCTCGGGGTCCTCTACGAGGAGCCGCTCAAGAGGGACGTGGATGCGCTCTGCGTCACCTTCGGTGCGTTCAACCGGTGGTTGGAGGAAGACTGGGGGCTCACCTACAAGGACCGCATCTTCACTTCGCCATACATCACCCTCGCCGACGTCGACTGGGCGTGCGCGCAGCTCGAGTGGGCCCTCAAGCGCGACGCACGGATCGTCGTCATGCGCCCGAGTGCGATCTTCACCCGGAACGGACCGCGCAATCCCGGCCACGAGGACTTCGACCCCTTCTGGGCCCGGGTGAACGAGGCCGGCATCACCGTGGTTACCCACATCGGCGCCACCCGCCACGACAGCAACGGCTACGACGTGAAGAACATCGACCTGCTGGGCCTGGGGTCCAGGCCGAGCGTCACCAACTTCCATCGCTCGCGGAACATCAACGACTTCCTGGCCAGCCTGGTCTTCGATCGCCTGTTCGAGCGTTTTCCCAATCTGCGGATCGCGTCCGTCGAGAACGGCGCGGAGTTCCTGGGCGACCTGCTCCGCAGCTTCGACCGCACCAAGCAGCGCATCCGCGGCTATTTCAAGGTCGATCCGGCGGACAGTTTCCGGGAGCACGTCTGGATCAATCCCTTCTGGGAGGACGACATCCCCGAGGTGGTCGAGCACATGGGCGCCGACCGCGTGATCCTCGGATCCGACTGGCCCCACATGGAGGGCCTCGAGCGCCCGCGGGAC
>JBFGIM010000009.1:0-36827 GCA_041577695.1 Myxococcota bacterium
CAGCAGCCGGATCTGGAGCCTGGTGTGGGACGGCGCCGGGGGCACCGTCGGACCGATCCGGGACCGCACCGCCGAGCTCGCCCCGGACGTCGTCGGCCCCTTTGGTCCGGTGGGCTTCGGCGAGGACGGTCACGGCGAGATGTACATCGTGCTGGGAGACGCCGTCTTCGAGGTGCCGGAGCCCGGCGCTGCCGCCGCCGCCCTGGCGGCGGGTTCCGCCCTCGCCTGCGCCGCGCGAGGGCGCCGATCCGGCGCCGACCGCGCCGCGCGCTCCTGCTAGCCTCTCCCCCGCGCCCCGGTAGCTCAGCGGGATAGAGCAGTGGATTTCTAATCCACCGGTCGGGGGTTCGAGTCCCTCCCGGGGCGCCAGCGACCCTGAGAGCCCGCACGATGCCGGGAAGGAGAGGGATGGGGATCCCGGCCACGGCCAGCGGCGAAGCGCGCAATACCCGGGCGAACCGCGGCGGGGCGGATCCCATCCGGGGGTGGGCGGCGTGCCGCTGGTACGCGGCGTTCCTGCGCGATCCGCTGGGCTGTCTGCGCGAGACGCACCGGCGCTACGGCACCGTCACCGCCTTCGGCGAGCCGGTGGCGTGGCGCGAACGCGAGCGCTTCACGGTGGCGGCGCTGGGGCCCGAGTGCAATCGCCAGGTCTTCGGCGATCCAGCGCTGTTCCGCACCACCGGCCAGGGCGTGACCGGGCCGCGCGAATCGGCCCATCGCCGCCTGCGCTACGGCATGACGCGCATGCAGGGTGAACGGCATCGGCGCCAGCGCGAGCTGGTGATGCCCGCGTTCCAGCGCCGGGCCGTGGACACCTACTGCGGCGAGATGGTGTCGATCGTCGACCGGCTGCTCGAGCGCTGGTCGCCCGGGGCTGCGATCGACCTCCGCGGCGAGATGCGCCGGCTCACGCTCCAGACCTCCACCGACATCCTGTTCCGCCGCCAGGACCCGAACCGCGCCCACTTCCTGGGCGAGCTGATCAGCGAGTACCTGGAGCGCAGCTTCTCGCTGGGCGTGGTGCTCTTCCACATGGACCTGCCTGGCACCCCGACGCGCCGGCTGCGGCGGCTGGCGGATCGGATCGAGAGCGAGGTGCTGGCGCTCATCGAGGAGAAGCGCGCTGGCGAAGCCACGCCCTACGACGTGATGTCGCTGCTGGTGCGGGCCCACCAGGAGGGCCAGCCGTGGATCGAGGCCGACGACCTGATCGGCCAGGGCATGATCCTCTTCGCCGCCAGCTACGAGACGGTGGCCAACGCGCTGATCTGGTCGCTCTTCCTGCTGGAGCAGCACCCCGAGGTGTTGGCGCCGCTGCTCGACGAGATCGACGGCACGCTGCGCGGCGGCACCCCGGCCCCCGAGCACTTCGACCGCATGCCGCTGCTCGACGCGGCGGTCCGCGAGTCGCTGCGGGTCCTGCCGCCGGTGCCCTACACCATCCGCACCGTCTACGGTCCGACCCGGCTGGGCGATTTCTCGCTGCGCAAGCGCGACCGGATCTTCCTGAGCCATTACGTCACCCACCATCTGCCGGAGCTCTACGACGAGCCCGATCGCTTCCTCCCCGAACGCTGGGCCACGTTGCGGCGCAGCCAGTACGAGTACCTGCCCTTCAGCGCCGGGCCGCGCACCTGCATCGGGATGAGCTTCGCCACCCAGTCGATCAAGGTGGCGCTCAGCATGATCCTCGGCCGGTTCCGGCTGCGGGTGGCACCGGGCACGCGGGTCGACCCGGTGGTGCGGGTGACACTGAGCCCACGGGCGCCGCTGCCGGTCGCGGTGCGCAAGCGCGACCTCGACTTCGAGCCGGCCCCGGTCTGCGGCGACATCCACGAGCTGGTCGAGCTGCCCTGGCGCTGACGGCAGCCGCCCGGCACGGCGCTACCCTGGTCCTGAGGAGAAGGCCATGTCCGAACATCGTGCCACGATCAGCTGGGAGCGCGGAGACGCCGAGTTCACCTACGAGGGCTACTCGCGCGATCACACCTGGACCTTCGACGACGACGTGCGCGTGCCCGCGTCCTCGGCGCCCGACTACCTGGGCAACGCGAACCGGGTCGATCCGGAAGAGGGCCTCGTCGCCGCGCTCTCGAGCTGCCACATGCTCACCTTCCTGGCCATCGCCGCGCGCAAGCGGCTGGTGGTGGAGCGCTACGAGGACGCGGCGGTGGGACACATGGAGAAGAACGCCGAAGGGAAGCTCGCGATCACCGAGGTGCGGCTGCGGCCCCGGGTGACCTTCGGCGGCGACCCGCCCACGCGCGACGCGATCGAGCGGCTCCACGAGACGGCCCACCAACACTGCTTCATCGCCAACTCGGTCCGCTGCGAGGTGCGGGTCGAGCTCGACTGACGCATGCGGCCCGGGAGGATGTTCAGAGCGGCAGCTCGCGCTGGGGTTCGCGCTCGTCGTGGGCCAGCTCGAGGCTGCGCAGGTATCCGATCCAGTCGTCCGGCAGCCCGTGGTGGCGGGCGCCTCGCAGCAGCAGGCCGAGATAACGGCGCGAGGGCTTGCGGCCCGCGACACCCCGGTTCGAGACGTAGGTGAAGGCAGCGATCACTGAGCCGTCGGCCCCGACCAGGTCGACGATCTGGCGCCGGTAGTAGCTGCGGTGCACGCCCTCGGTGCGATCGAGAAAGCTCGCCTGCTCGGCCGGGATCTCGTAGGCCACGCCGTGGACGCCCGCGCCGGCCACCCGCCGCAGATTGGCCACCCCGCGTTCGCCAGATCCCACCGGCAGGTCGAACACCAGCCGGTATCCGTCGAGCCGCGCGCAGCAGGCGCTGCGGGGCTGCATGCGGCGGCGCCCGAGGAAGGTGCCCGGGTCGAGGTTGCTGCCGTAGGCGAAGTACCAGAGGAAGTCGGACACGGGGGCCTCGCGAGCGGCCGACCCGCGGGGCGGCCGCCCTCATCGACCCGGTGAGGGTACCGCTACCCTGGCCCGGGTCCCGACGCTCGACGGGGATCGGAGGATGCGGCGATCGCGTTGATGCTCCTCGCGCTGGGCGCGGTCCTGACCGCGCTCGCCTACCCACCCCTCGGCGCATCGCCGCTGGCCCTCGTCATGCTGGCGCCGGTGGTGGCGGCGATCGACAGCCGGCGGCCGCTGGCGGCCTTCGGCCTGGTATGGCTCTACAGCGTCACCATGGCGCTGTTCCTGGTGCGCTGGCTGGTGGGCGCTCTGGTGAACGAGTATGGCGTGGCGGCGGCGCCCGCCTGGACGGTGACCTGCTCGATCGTCTTCGGCTGCGCGCTGGTGCCCGCACTGGCCGGGGCGTTGTACGCGGCCCTGCGCCCCCGACTCTCGGACGTCATCGCGCCGCTGGCCTTCGCCGCGCTCTGGATCAGCGGCGAGTGGCTGCGGGCGTCGCTGCTGGGGGTGCCGTGGCTGCTCCTGGCCCAGGCGCTCTGGGACGTGCCGATCGCGATCCAGGCTGCCGATCTGGGCGGCACCCACGCCGTGGGTCTCGTGATCGCGGCCGTCAATGCGGGCATCGGCACCGCCGCCCGGCGCCGCGGCGCCCGCCCGCTCCTGGTGCCGGCGGCGCTGGCAGTGCTGGCCGCGCTGTACGGCGTCTGGCGGCTCGGCGAGCTGCCGAGCGCGCGACCCGAGCTGCGCGTGGGCATCGTGCAGGCGTCGCTGCCACCCGGGCAGCGCTTCCAGCCCGGGTCGGCACTGCGCAACACCGCGCGTCACGCGGAGCTGTCGCGCCAGCTGCTCGCCGAGGGTGCGGTGGACGTCGTGGTGTGGTCCGAAACGGCTGTCGACACCGACCTCGACGAGAACCCCGCCCTGGTGCGTTCGCTGGCGGACCTCACCGACGAGCTGGGCGTCCCCATCGTGACCGGCGCACCGCGCTCGACCGCTGGCGAGCGCACCAACTCGGTGGTGCTCTTCGCGCCCGGCAACGGTCTGGCCGAGAGCTACGCCAAGCAGCGTCTGGTTCCGTTCTCGGAGTACGACCCGCCGCTGGGCGCCTGGTTGACGCCGCTGCTGGGTCCGGTGATCGCCGGCTCTCCCTACACGCCCGGCGCGGAGCCCACCGTCTTCCGCGGGGCCGCGCTTCCGCTCGCGGCACCGATCTGCTTCGAGATCACCTATCCCGACCTGGCCCGCGGCTTCCGCGCTGCGGGCGCCGAGGTGCTGGTGAACCTCTCGAACGACGCCTGGTTCGGCCGCAGCGGCTACGCGGAGATGCACCTGGCCCACGCCGTGTTCCGCGCGGTGGAGCTGCGCACCTGGGTGGTGCGCGGGGCGAATACCGGCATCTCGGCAATCGTCGATCCGGCCGGCCGGATCGAGATCGAGCTGCCGATCTTCGAGGAGGGCGTGCTGCGCGGCCGCATCGGCGCCGCCGAGTCGGAGCCGCTCTACGCCCGCGCCGGCAACCTGCCGGTGCTCACGGTTCTGCTGCTGGTGATGGTGTTGTCCTGTTGGGATGCACGGCGGCGGCCGGCGCAGCCCCCGGCCGCGGGGCCGGCTGGAGGCCCGGGTCGAGACCCACGGTAGCCTCGGGCAGCACTTCGTTCAGCGCGGCGAGCAGCCGCCACTCGATGGCGGGCCAGGTTTCGGCGGGCGTGAAGCCGTCTTCCACCGAGCGCGCGATCGTCACCAGCTGCGGACGGACGATGCCGTGGGCCAGCAGCCGCTGGAGCTGCGACACCGTCTCGGCGACCTCGGCCGGGTCGGCGGCGCGCTCGGGCACACCCACCACGGTCCGGCCGTCCTCCAGCAGCACGTCCACCGCCGAAGCGTCGGCCCGCTCGAACATGTCGTAGAGCGCCCAGAGATCGCCGAAACCGATGCCGCGCCGCCACAGCACGCCGAGCGAGCCGAGCAGCGAGCTCCACTGGCCGTCGGCGAGCGCCGCGATGGCCTGCTCCAGCTCCTGCACCTCGGCGGTGCGCTGGGCCGGGTCGGCCGACAGCGCCAGTCCCTCGGGCGCGAAGATCGCGCGCACGCGCTCGATGTCGGCGTCCTCGAGCCCCGCCCGGCGCAGGCGGTCGGCGGCGGGGTTGCGGGTGGCGAAGCCGTCGAGGTCGATGTCGAGGATCGTGGGTCCCTCGGTCAAGGGCGGGCCGGCGAGGGCCTGCTCCAGCGTGAGCACGCGCAGGCGCAGGGGCTGGGGCTCGATCAGTGCCGACGTGGGCGCCCAGGTTCCGTCGAGGACGTAGTAGTCGGCCGGATCGTCCACCCGCAGCGAGCCGTCGGAGAGCGCGCCGATCCGCATCTCGCGGCTCCCGTCGGGGAGCTGGTTCGCCCAGCTCGGTCGCAGCCACACGATCTCGTCCACCAGCCCGGCGCGCACCGCGGCGAGCTGGAAGCTGGCGATGTCGACCCGCGCCATCAGGTCGCTCGGCGCTGCGGGCCAGCCGGGCCGGATCGGAGCGCGGGGCAGCGCCAGGTCGGGATGCGCGTCGAAGTGCACCACGCTGATGCCGGTGCGGGGCAGCCGCCCATCGCGAGCGGCCACCAGCCAATGGGCCAGAACCCGGCTGTGGGGCGAGCAGATCGCGATCCGTACCGGGTCGGCAGCAAGTGCGGAGCCAGTGCCGAGCAGCAGTGCAACGAAGGTGAGGATGCGCAACGCGGCGCCGAGCGGAGAACCGTTCCCGGTCATGGCCTAGCATGGTGCCATAGATCCGGTCTCGCCCCCACGGGGAGCACGACGTCGCGGCGCGTTTGATCCGCGCGGGATCGTGCACAGCTTTGGCGGTCCGGAAGGAGTGAAGCACCGAATTGGCGACCGAGCGCCCGGATCCCTACAGCGTGCTCGGCGTCGGTCGTGACGCCGACGCCGACGCCATCCGCAAGGCCTACCGCGCGCTGGCGCGCAAGTATCACCCGGACGTCAATCCCGACGACACCGCGGCGGAGGAGCGCTTCAAGCAGGTCTCCGAAGCCTACTCGGTGGTGGGCGACGAAGAGAAGCGCGCGCTGTACGACGAGTTCGGGCCGATGTCGCTCGAGGCCGGCTTCGATGCCGAGGCCGCCCGCGCCGCGCGCGAGGCCTTCGGCGCCCGCAGCACGGGCGGCCCCGACGGCACCTTCAGCTTCGGCAGTCTGGACGACCTGCTCGGCGGGCTCTTCGGTGGCGGGCGCGGGACGGGGACGCCCTTCGGCGCCGACAGGATGCACGGCATGCGCGGCCGCGGCGGCATGGGCGGCTTCGCCATGCCCGGCTCCGATCTGGAGGCCACCCTCGAGCTGGACTTCCTCGAAGCGGCGCGGGGCTGCGAGAAGTCGCTCTCGATCACCCGCCCCGCGGCCGACGGCAGCCAGAAGCGCGAATCGGTCACCGTGCGCATCCCGGCGGGTGTAGCCGACGGCGGGCGCATCCGGCTTCCCGGCAAGGGCGGCGAGGGCCACGGCGGCGCGCCCGCGGGCGACCTGTTCGCACGCATCAAGGTACGACCGCACCCCTACTTTCGCCGCGAGAAGCGCGACCTGTTGCTCGAGCTGCCCGTGACCTTCGCCGAGGCGGCGCTCGGCGCGAAGGTGGAGGTGCCCACGCTCGAAGGTCGCGCCACGCTGACCGTTCCTCCCGGAACGAACAGCGGCACCCGGCTGCGACTGCGCGGCAAGGGCATTCCCCACCCGCGCGGAGGCGCCGGGGGCGATCTCTACGTAACGGTGCAGATCCACGTCCCGCGCGAGCTGGACGACGACGCGCGCGCCCAGGTGGCCGAGCTCTCCCGCCTGGACCCGCAACCGCTGCGCCGTCCGTGGGACGCCTGAGCCCATCGTGGCCGGCACGCCGCACATCGTGGTGTATGGCCCGGCGTCGGCTCCGTACAACGACAAGGTGAACCTGGCGCTGGCCTACAAGCGCCTGCCCTTCGAGACCGTCGAGCCCACGGGCCCCGAGGACTTCAAGCGCTGGAGCCCCACCGGCAAGCTTCCGCTGATGGACTACGACGGCGAGCGCGTGCCCGACTCGACCGAAATCCTCGACTTTCTCGACCGCCGTCACCCGGATCCGCCGCTCCAGGCTCGCAATCCGTGGGTCGCCCGCTCCCAGCGCCGGCTCGAGACCTGGGTGGGGGAGACCTTCTACTTCTACTGGGTGCGGGGGCTGCGGCTGCGCCTGGCCGACGTCGATGCGAAGGATCCGGCCGGGGCGGAGCTGGCGCAGCTGGGTCTGCTGGGTCGCGTCACCCGAGCCCTGTCGAGCAGCGATCCGGGCGACAGCCTGCCCAACTTCTCCTTGGGGCGGGACTTTCCGCGCCGCTTGACCGACCTGACCAACTTCCTGGGCGACCGCCCCTACTTCTACGCGGACCAACTCAGCCGCGCCGACCTCGCGGTGGTTGCCTTCCTGCGCAGTCTCCAGTGGGACTGGTTCCCGGACGGCGCAAAGCTGCTGGACTCGAATCCCAACCTGCGCGCCCTGATGGGACGCGTCGCCGAGGCGACGGGGCGCTAGACTGGGGATCCCCCTGCTCGCGATGAGTTCGAGACTGCCGGCGCGCACAGGCCCGGAAGGGGGGATTCGATGCAGCCGACGACTTCTGCGACGCCCGGCGCACTGCGCACGGACGACGGCAGGCTGGTGCGCGGCCGGCGCAGCCGCGAACGCATCCTGGAGGCGGCGCGCGGACTCTTCCGCGAGCGCGGCTTCGATGGCGCCACGCTGCGCGCCATCGCCGCGCGGGCCGGGATGGGCGCCAGCTCGATCTACCGCCACGTCCGCTCCAAGGAGGAGCTGCTGGTCGAGGACCTGGCGGCGCGCCAGGAAGAGGCCTGGACGCATTTTCGGCGTCAGGACGACCGCGGTCGGCCGGTACGCGAGCGGGTGAGCCACTTCTTCGCCGAGCAGCACGCGCTGCTCTCGGAGGACGCCGACTTGACGACCATCGCCCTGCGCGCGTTGACCCAGCCCGAAGCGCGGGTGGCGCGGCGAGTGCTGGCGCTGCACGACCGCACCATCGGACTGCTCGCCGAGATCCTCCAGCGCGGCCGCGTCCGCGGCGACCTGGCCCGCGACGCGGACGTGCTGCTCGGCGCGCGGGCGCTCTTCTACGCGGCGCTGGGCGCGCGCATCGCCTGGGCCCACGGCGCCCTGAGCGCCGATGGCTGTCGCGACGCCATCGAGAGCTCAGTCGACCTGCTGTTCCGCGGCCTCGCGGGCGATGGCCGCCAGGCCTAGGGCGCGGCGGCGCCCTCGCTGAACCGCTCCCACGACAGACACGTGTCTACCGGTCGGCGCGGCGGACGCCCGTAGCGGCCCAGCGGCCAGCCGATCGGGATCAGCGCACAGCTGGGGCGCTGTTTCGGCAAGCCCAGGAAGGCGTCGATCTCCTCGCCGTGGGTGCGGTGCAGCAGCGTCAACGATGCGCCCAGGCCGACGGCGCGGCAGGCCAGCAGGATGTTCTGGATGGCGGGAAAGAGCGCCGGCGACTGGGTCTCGCCGCGGCGCAGCCAGCCCGCCACGAAGAGGTGCACCGGCACCTGATGCAGGTGAGCGGCCAGGTACTGGGCCGCGCGCACGTTGCGGCGACGATCCTCCGGGTAGTCAGGCGATCGCATCGCCTCGAGGATCGGCCGCTCGTAGTGGACGAACGCGCTGCGGTAGCGCTCGGCGACGAAGGCGCGGCGCTCGGGATCGGTGACCGCGATGAAGCTCCAGGGCTGACGGTTGCCACCGCTGGGCGCGAAGGTGCCCGCCTCGCACACCTTGCGGATCAGCGCGCGCGGCACCGGGTCGGGACGCAGACGGCGGATCGAGCGGGTGGTGCGGATGCCCTCGAGCAGCGGCACGTCCTCCCCGATGGTCTCGATGTCGATCTCGGCGGGCGGAAGCTTCGGCTCGCTCATGGCAGCGATGACAGCACACCCGCGGCGGGCCCGCCGGTTGCCGGTTCGGCCGCGCTCGCGCAGCGGGGCTACCATCGTCAGCCCACCGCAGGACCTGGCGGGGATTGGAGGGAAGCATGCGCGCCATCGTCGTCGATCACTGGATGGAGCCGAGCGAGCTCACCGTGGCGGAGACGCCCGAGCCGGAGCTGGGGCCGGGACAGCTCGCCGTCGAAGTGCGCGCCGCCGGCTGCAACTTCTTCGACATCCTGCTGGTGCAGGGTCGCTACCAGGTCAAGCCGCCGTTCCCGTTCATCCCCGGCGCCGAGATCGCGGGCGTGGTGCGCGAGGTGGCGCCGGACGTGTCGAACTTCGCACCGGGCGATCGGGTGCTGGCCTCGATCCCGGTGGGCGGCTTCGCCGAGGTGGCCAACGCGCCCGCCTCGCTGGCCCATCGCCTGCCCGATTCGATGAGCTTCGAAGAGGGCGCCGCGCTGCCCATCGTGTATCCGACCTCGTACGCCGCCCTGGTGCTGCGCGCCGATCTGAAGGCGGGCGAGACGCTGCTGGTCCACGCGGCGGCGGGCGGCGTAGGGGTGGCGGCGGTGCAGATCGGGAAGGCGCTGGGCGCGCGCGTCATCGCCACGGCCGGCGGTGCGGACAAGGTGCAGGTGGCGCTCGATGCCGGCGCCGACGTGGGCATCGACTACCGCAAGGAGGACTTCGTCGAGCGCGTCAAGGCCGAAACCGACGGCCGCGGCGCCGACGTCATCTACGACCCGGTGGGCGGCGAGATCTTCGACCGTTCGCTGAAGTGCATCGCCTGGAACGGCCGGCTGCTGGTGATCGGCTTCGCCGGCGGCGAGATCCCGAGCGTGAAGGCAAACCGCATCCTGCTCAAGAACATCGCCATCGTGGGGCTGCACTGGGGCGCCTATCAGCGCTACGAGCCCGAGCGGGTGCCGGAGGTCTTCGCCGGGCTCTTCGAGCTCTACGAGGCCGGCAAGATCAAGCCGGTGATCTTCGAACGCTATCCGCTCGACCAGGTGCCGGCCGCCCTCGAGGCGCTCGGCTCACGCCGCACCTACGGAAAGGTGATCATCACGCCATGAGCGAGCGACCGCTCTGGCGGCCCTCGGCCGAACGCATCCGGTCCACCCGACTCGAGGCCTTCCGCAAATTCGCCGGTGCGCGCGCCGGCCTGGCGTTGGCGGACTCGACGGCGCTGCACGCCTGGTCGGTGGACGATCGCGCCGCGTTCTGGGGCGCCGTGTGGGACTTCTGCGGCGTGGTCGGCGAGCGGGGTGAGCGCGTCCTGGTGCAGGGCGATCGCATGCCGGGCTCGCGCTGGTTCCCCGACGCGCGGCTCAACTTCGCCGAGAACCTGCTGCGCCGCGACGACGAGACCCCGGCCCTGATCCACCGCGACGAGCGCGGGCGGCGCGGGGTGTGGAGCTGGCGCCGGCTGCGTGGCGAGGTGTCGCGGCTGGCCCGGGCGCTGCGCGCCAGCGGCGTGGCGCCGGGCGACCGGGTGGCGGCGTTCCTCCCCAACGGCCCCGAGGCCGTCGCCGCCATGCTGGCCTCGGCCAGCCTGGGTGCGGTGTGGAGCTCGTGCTCGCCGGACTTCGGCACCCGCGGTGTGCTCGACCGCTTCGGCCAGATCGAGCCGCGCGTGCTCTTCGCGGTGGACGGCTACCCGTACGGCGGCGTGCAGCACGACACGCGCCAGCGGGTGGACGAGATCCGCAGCCAGCTGCCTAGTGTCGAACGGACCGTGCTGGTCTCGCAGGAGGGCGCCGGGGCGCCCGGCGCATCGGACGGGTTGATCGGTTGGGACGCGTTCCTCGAGCCCCATGCGCCGGAGGGGCTGCGCTTCGAACGGCTCCCCTTCGATCACCCGCTCTACGTCCTCTACTCGTCGGGCACCACCGGCGCCCCCAAGTGCATCGTGCACGGCGCCGGCGGCACCCTGCTCCAGCACCTGAAGGAGCACCAGCTCCACGTGGACCTGCGCCGCGACGACCGCATCTTCTACTTCACCACCACTGGATGGATGATGTGGAACTGGCTGGTGTCGGCGCTGGCCAGCGAGGCCTGTGCGGTGCTCTACGACGGCTCGCCCTTCCACCCCAGCGCCGACGCCCTGTTCGAGCTGGCCGCCGAGGAGCGCCTGGCGATCTTCGGCATGTCGGCCAAGTTCATCGACGCGATCCGCAAGCAGGGGCTGCGGCCGCGCGATCGACACGATCTGTCGAACCTGAGGACGATCCTTTCGACCGGCTCACCGCTGGTGCCGGAGGGCTTCGACTACGTCTACGAGGCGTTACACCCCGACGTGTGCCTGTCTTCCATCTCGGGCGGCACCGACCTGATCTCCTGCTTCGTGTGCGGCGATCCGACCGGACCGGTGTGGCGCGGCGAGTGTCAGATGCCCGGCCTGGGCATGGCGGTGGACGTCTTCGACGCCGACGGGAAGCCGGTGCGCGGCGAGGCCGGCGAGCTGGTGTGCAGGCGCTCCTTCCCGTCGATGCCCGTGGGTTTCTGGAACGATCCGGACGGCGCGCGCTACCGCGCGGCCTACTTCGAGCGCTTCCCGGACGTCTGGTGCCACGGCGACTTCGCCGAGATCACGGAACACGGCGGCATGCTGATCCACGGGCGCAGCGATGCCACGCTCAACCCGGGCGGCGTGCGCATCGGCACCGCCGAGATCTACCGCCAGGTCGAGCAGCTCGACGAGGTGGTCGAGGGCCTGGTGATCGGCCAGCAGTGGGACGACGACACCCGGGTGGTGCTCTTCGTCCGGCTGCGCGACGGCCTCACCCTGGACGACGCACTGGCCGACCACATCCGACGCCAGGTGCGCAACAACGCCTCACCGCGCCACGTGCCGGCCCGCATCGTCCAGGTGGCCGACATCCCGCGCACCAGGAGCGGCAAGATCGTCGAGCTGGCGGTGCGCGACATCGTCCACGGCCGCCAGGTGAAGAACCGCGAGGCCCTGGCCAACCCGGAGGCCCTCGAGCTGTTCCGCGACCTGCCGGAGCTACAGCGCTAGCCAGCGGAACGCGGGGCGGGTCTTGCTAGGGCGAGCGGAGCTGGCGCCGGTCGAGCGGGATCGTCTGTCCGCTCCGCACTCCCAACTCGCGCAGGCGCCCGCCGGCCACCTCGATGGCGTACCGGGCCGGCAGGCCGCTGCTGTAGCGGGGAAGGCGGGCCTCGTAGTCGGACGGCGCCTCGTCGGGACGGCGGGGCGGCTCGACCTTCATCGAGTGGATGGAGATGACGCGGCCCTCGTTGTCCAGGAAGGCGACGTCGATGGGCACCAGGCAGTCGCGCATCACGAAGCTCATCGGCCGCGGCAACGGGTAGACGAAGATCATGCCGCCGTTGGGGGCGATCTCGCGCCGGCCGCCCAGCCCGCGGTACTGCACCAGGGGATGACGCGCCACTTCGAGGGAGAAGGCCTCACCGCCGAGCTCGACGGAGACGGTACGGAGCGGCTGCCGCACGCCCTGCGCCCAGACCGGAGCAGCGACGAAGAACAGCACCGCCAGCGCAACGAGAGCGCGGCGCATCACGGCAGCTCGTTGCGGAGCGACTCGCCCCGCGCGTAGAGCGCCGCGTTCTCCAGGAAGAGCTCGCTGGCGCGCTCGTAGTTGCCCGGGTTGGTGCCCGAGGAGTGGGGCGTCACGATCACGCCGGGAAGCCTCCACAGCGGACTCTCGTCGGGAAGCGGCTCCTGCTCGAAGACGTCGAGGCCGGCGCCGCCCAGGCGGCCCGCCGCGAGCGAGGCCGCCAGGGCGGCCTCGTCCACCAGGGCGCCGCGGCCGACGTTCACCAGGATCGCGTCGGGCTTCATCAGGGCCAGCGCGCGGGCGTCGATCACGTGATGGGTCTCCTCGGACAACGGCAGGGCCAGCACCAGCAGGTCGGCCAGGGCCAGCAGCTCGTCGCGCCGGTCCCAGCCCCAGGTCTCGCAGGGCTCGTCGCCCCGGGGCTTTCGACGCAGACCGATCGGCTGCATTCGAAACGCCTGGGCCAGACGCGCCACCTCCAGGCCGATCGGCCCCATGCCGAAGATGCCGACCGCCTTCCCCTGGAGGTCATGGATGCTGCGGGGCTCCCAGCGGCGGCCGCGCTGGGCCTCCAGCCAGCCCGGCAGGTCGCGCGAGAGCGCCAGCGCGTAGAGCAGCACCGTGTGCGCGATCGGCACCGCCGAGGCGCCCGACGAGGTGGTGATGCGCGCCCCGTCCTCGTGCAGGCGCTGGAACCAGGGGTGATCGACGCCGGCGCTGAAGGTGTGTAGCCAGCGCAGCGAGCCCGCCTCGCGCAGCGCCAGCGCGAACTGGCGCACGCGTTCGGGATAGAGGTCGCCGGAGAAGTAGGCGATCTCGATCGCGGTGGGGTCGCCCTCGACCCGCTCCGGATGGAGCACCACGCGGTCGTGGCCTGGCAGCACGTGGGCGAGTCGCGCGCCGATGCGCGCGGCCACGTGGTCGGACAGCAGGACCGCGGGAGCCGGCTTCACTCCGCCCGTCCGTCAGCTCGCCTTCTTGGCCTTGGCCTGCTGCTCCGACGTGTGCCGCTGGATCTCCTTGTTGATGGCGTTGCCCATCGCGCCGATGAAGGTCGGCCGGTTCTCGGCGGCCCACTGCATGCTCGCCTCGCGATTCTCGTTGAGGCGCTGGAAGCGCGGCATGACGTAGCGGGCGATCAGCTCGTAGCTGCGCTTGGTCTGCTCCCAGTCGGCCCAGTCGTGGGCCATCTGGAGGAAGCAGCCGTAGCCGCCCGACTGCTGCTCGAGGCGCTCGAGCTGGGCGATGGCGTCGTCCGGATCGCCCACGACGGCGAGGCCCGAGGCGATCAGCGCATCGACCGCGTCGTCGGCGTCACCGCCGGGCGCCAGCGGCAACGCCGCCACTTCGCGGAAGTAGCGCAGCCACTCCAGCACGCCGAAGCGGACGTTCTCCCGGGCCTTCTCCCGGGTCTCGGCCACGTGCATCGGACCCACCAGGCGCCACTGGCTGCGGCGCGCCTCCTGACCGAACTCGGCGGCGCGCTCCTCGCAGATCTGCCAGTTCATGGCCAACGCGTTGAAGCCGCCGCTGGTGGTGGCGCCGATGGAGAGCAGCCCGAGGCCGTGCTTGCCGGCGGCGCGGGCGCCGGCCGGCGAGATCTGCGAGGCGACACAGATCTCGACGTGGGGCCGGGTGTAGGGCGCCAGTTGGAGGCGCGCGTCCGCGAGCGTGAACCAGTCGCTCTCGTGGCTGACCGTCTCGCCGCGCAGAAGGGGAACCAATACGCCGATGGCCTCGTCCATCATGTCGCGCTGGCGCTCCACCTCGATGCCCATCATGAACGCGTCGGAGGGCAGCGCGCCGGGGCCGACGCCGAACATCACGCGGCCGCGGGTCTGGTGGTCGAGCTGCATGATGCGGTCGGCCAGCATCAGCGGGTGGTGGTACGGCAGCGACGAGACGCCGGTGCCAAGCCGGATGTGACGCGTGCGCTCGGCCGCCGCCGCGATGAAGACCTCGGGCGAAGCGATGATCTCCATGCCCGCCGAGTGGTGCTCGCCGATCCAGGCCTCGTCGTAGCCGAGGCGGTCGAGCCACTCGATCAGTTCGAAGTCCCGTTGCAGGGCGAGGGTCGGATTCTCGCGGGTGGGGTGGAACGGCGCGAGGAAGATGCCGAAGCGAAGACCGGGCTCGAACATGGCGGCTCCTGGGTGGTGGGCGGGTCCGGAGCAGGGTAGCCCAGCCGTCCCGCCCCGCGCGGCGCCCGCGGTAGACTGGTCGAGTGAGTCCCGCATCGTCCGCTGCTCCGCCCGAGACCCCTGCGCTCCGCTTCGACGGACCCGATGACGCCAGTCTCCGCGTGGCCCTCACCCACGGTGCCGGGAGTCCCGTCGACGACCCGTTCTTCGAGACCCTGGTGGCGCATCTGGCGGGTGCGGGGTTGCGGATGGCGCGCTTCGAGTTCCCGTACATGGAACGCCGCCGCGGCGACGGCAAGCGCCGGCCGCCGGATCGCGAGCCGGTGCTGCGCGCAGCGTGGAAGGCCGCGCTCGACGCACTGGGCGGCGCCGAGGGCTGGGTGATCGGCGGCAAGTCCATGGGCGGACGCATGGCGAGCCTGGTAGCCGACGAGGTCGCCGCCCGCGGCCTCGTCTGTCTCGGCTACCCGTTCCACCCGCCGGGCAAGCCCGAGCGCCTGCGCACGGCGCACCTGGCGGAGATCCGCACCCCGACCCTGATCCTCCAGGGGACGCGCGATCCGTTCGGAAGGCCCGACGAGGTGGCGGGCTACAGGCTCTCGCCGCGGGTCCGGGTGCAGTGGGTCGAGGACGGCGCGCACTCGCTCGAGCCGCGCAAGAGCTCGGGGCGCACGCTGGCCCAGAACCTGGAGCAGGCGGCGCGTGCGATCGTCGCCTTCGTCGAAGCGGTCGGCGACGCCTAGCGCCGCACCACCATCACTTCGACGCGGCCCGACGGTCCGATGAAGCTGGAGGCGACCCAGCCGGTGAAGCTCACCACCAGGCTGCCGAGCACGGCGGCCAGGAAGCCGGAGAGCGCGAAGCCGTCGAGCAGCGCCGCCACCAGCCCGAGCATGGCGGCGTTCACCACCAGCAGGAAGAGACCGAGCGTCAGGATCGTGAGCGGGAAGGTGAAGAGGATCGCCAGCGGTCGCACCACCGCATTGACCACCCCCAGCCAGAGCGCCGCCCACAGCAGCGTGGCGTTGTCGTGGATCTGGACGCCCGGAACCAGTCGGGAAGCGACCCAGAGCCCGAGGGCGCTGATCGCGAGTCGGATGAAGAAGCCGGCCACGCGGCCAGCGTAGCAGCTAGTCCCGCTCGAAGGTGCCGCGCAGCAGGGCCTTGCCCTGGTAGCAGATCTCGACGACCTGGCCGGCGGCCACGCGCGGCACCACGTCGCCGCGCTGATTGCTCAGCTCGTGGCGGGCGCGACCGCGGTTCACCAGGAGCTGACAGATCTCCTTGCCGTCGATCACGATGCCAACCGATTGACCGTCGGGGACGTCCACGCCACGGAAGCCGATCTCGAGCTTCTCCTCACCGTCCCCGTAGGTAGTGCGCTCGAGCTCGCCCTTCTCGGTGCGGAAGAAACGCGGCATGGGAACCTTGTAGAGATCCGCCTCGAACTCTTCGACCCTGCTACGCCATGCCATGGAACTCCCTCCCGGTGCGAGCGGCTTGCGAGCTGCGCCACTTCGGCGATTCGATGCCGCCCCCCGTATCGACGTCTCGAGTATTGCACCTGAGCCGCGGTGTCCAGGATCCCGGCCACGGCTGGGCTGCGGGACGCACGCGTGCGATGCTGCCGGTGGAGGCTCGAACCGCGTGGGACGGATCCTGGCGCTCGGGATGGTGGTGGTGCTGGCGGGGATATTCGCCACGACGGTGTTCGAACGCCGGCCGCGGGCCTTCTCGAGCGACATCGTCCCGGGGACGGCGGGACCGGCCGAGGTGAAGCTGCTGGGGTGGCCCCGGCAGCTCTCCTGGGACGATTTCCGCAACCTGCGCAAGGCACCGGTGGGAAGGCCCCAGAACGCCGCGATGATCGCGTCGCGGTTCAGGACTCCCGAGGGCGAGCCCCTCGTCCCGACCGAGCGCGACGGACGCTGGCGTTTCGAGCGCATCGTGGTGCGCGTCGAGATGGACAGCGGCCACAGCTGGGTATCCGAGGAGCACCGCTCGGACGCCGTGTTGGCCCATGAACAGGCCCACCTCGACATCACCGGACTGGCCGCGCGCGAGTGGATCGAGCGCGTGCAACAGATCGAAGCGCGCAGCCGCTCCGAGGCGCTGGACGAGGCCGAGCGCAGCTACCGCAGCATCCACGAGAAGCTGCGCCTGGTGCAGCGTCTCTACGACCACGGGAGTTACGGCAGCCGCGAGGAGCAGGGCGAGTGGCTCGACCGCATCGCCCGGCTGACCCGGAACGGAGAGCCGCTCCCCGAGCCGGGCGAGCTGAAGGGCTACAGCGCCATCGGCGGTAGCCACGACGTCTACTGATGCCGCACCTGCTGGAGGCGGGAGACGCCCGCGTCACCCTGGAGCCGGAATCCGGCGGGCGCATCGCCTCGCTTCGTGTGGCGGGGCACGAGCTGCTGGTGCCACGCTGTCCGGATCCCCGGCAGTGGGGCTGCTATCCGATGGCGCCGTGGGCGGGCCGCGTGCGGCGCGGGCGCTTCCGCTTCGGGGGCGTCGAGTACGCGCTGCCCATCGGCGCGCCGCCCCACGCCATCCACGGCACGGTGCTCGACCGCGCCTGGCGCGACGACGGCGACGGCGCGTTCTCGATCGACCTCGGCCCGGCGTGGCCCTGGCCGGGCCGCGCGCTCCAGCGCTTCGCGCTCGGCCCGGACGGACTGGACCTGCGGCTCGAGGTGTGCGCGGAGGAGACGCCGTTCCCGGCGAGCATCGGCTGGCACCCGTGGTTCGTGCGAAAGCTCGAGCGCGGCGACCCACTCGAGCTCGCGTTCCAGGCCGGCGCGATGTACGCGCGCGATGCCGAAGGCATTCCGGATGGAGAGCGGGTGGCGCCGCCACCGGGACCCTGGGACGACTGCTTCACCGATCTCGCGGCGTCGCCTCGCCTGCGTTGGCCGGGGGCGCTCGACCTCGTGTTCACTGCGTCCTGCCGACACTGGGTGGTGTATGATCGGCCGGCGCACGCCCTGTGCCTGGAGCCCCAGACAGGGCCACCGGACGCGCTCAACCTGGCGCCGCGGGTCGTGACACCGGATGATCCGTTGGTGCTGACCGCGCGCTTGTCGTGGGCGATCGAGGACCCGCGCTGAACGGCGCGGGGAAGGAGGCCATCCGTGGATCCCGAAACCGTCTTCACGATCTGCAACTACGGCGTGCTGCCGTTCTGGGTGCTGCTCGCCATCGCGCCCGGCTGGCCGGGCACGCAGCGCGCCGTGCACGCCGTGTGGCTGCCGTTCTTGCTGGCCGTCGTCTACGTGTGGGCCCTGGTCTCCACGTCGGCGGAAGGCGGCAGCTTCGGCAGCCTCGCCGGCGTGATGGCCTTCTTCAGCAGTCCCCACGGCGTGCTGGCGGGCTGGGTGCACTACCTGGTCTTCGATCTCTTCATCGGAGCCTGGGAGGTGCGCGACGCGCGCCGGCGCCGGATTTCCCACCTGATGCTGCTGCCCTGCCTCTTCTTCACGCTGATGCTGGGGCCGATCGGACTGGCGCTCTATCTGGCGCTGCGCATCGCCCGTACCGGCGAGACCGGGCTCGAGGAGGCCGAAGCGAGCGCCTCGTAGCCCGGGTCGGGTCGGCCGCGGTATGCTGCTGGGACCGCCCGAGAGGAGGGATTCCATGGGCAACATCGACGTCAAGACGATGCTGGAAGGCATGCGCGACCAGCTCGAGCGCGACCAGGCCGACGGCAAGCTTGCCGGTCTCACCGTCGAGCGGCTGGCCGCTGCCGTCTCGCACCCCGAGGCACAGCAGCGCATCGCCGAGTTCATGGAGATCGAAGCCCAGTCGGTCCAGGCGGGCGACGCCGCGCCGGACTTCACGCTGCCCTGGTTGCCGGGCTCGGGCGAGGGCCTCGGTTCCGCGCTCACGTTGTCGGAACATTTCGGTGTGCGACCGGTGGCGCTGATCTTCGGCTGCTACACCTGACCGCCGTTCCGGGCCCAGGCTGGGACCCTCAATCGCATCTACGACCGCTTCCGCGACCGGGTGGCCTTCTACACGATCTACATCAAGGAGATCCACCCCACCGACGGCTGGCAGGTCGACGAGAACGAGAAGGACGCCGTCCTGTTCCGCCAGCACCGTTCGATGGAGGAGCGGGTCGAGGTGGGCCAGGCATGCATGCTGAAGATGGCGCTCGAGATGCCGGCCGCAGTGGACGAGATGGACGACGCCGTGGCGCGCGCCTACGCCGCCATGCCCGAGCGCCTGTACCTGATCGGAGCCGACGGACGCATCGCCTACAAGGGCGGCATGGGTCCGATGTTCTTCCGGCCCGCCGAGTGGGAGGTCGCCATCGAGGCGATGGTCGGCGCCTGATCGCACGAGCTACGCTCGGCGCGGTGCAGGGCGCGGATCGGATCCTCTCGTCCCGTGCGGGCGCTCCGTCGTGAGGCAACGTCGTCTGCGGCGCATGCTGATCGGCGCGGCCCTCGCGCTGGGCTTCGTCGGCGTCACCTGGGTGGCCCTCGAGTGGCAAGAGGTGGCGGTGCTGCGCACGCGCGCCCCCGACGGCGCGGTGCGGACCACGCGCGTCTGGGTAGCGCGCCACGACGGCGCGCTCTGGATCGAGGCGCCCACGCCCGAGCGCCACTGGTACCGGAACGTCCTGACACACCCCCGGGTGGAGCTGGTGCTGGACGGCCAGACCCGTCACTACCGCGCCGCAACGGTGGACCAGCCGGCCGGGCACGAGCGGATCCGTTCCCTGCTCCGCGAGAAGTACGGATGGGCCGACGTGTGGGTCGGAATGCTCCAGGACACCTCCCGTTCGCTGGCGGTGCGGCTGGAGGAGACAGGGCCCTGACGCGGTACCCTGGGCCGCGTCCTGCGGGGGGCCCACCGAGGAGAACCGGAAATGCGTTGGAAGATTGGCGATGTCGACCTGACGCGGGTGGTCGAGATCGACGCGGTCTCGATCGGGAGCTTCGTACTCCCGGATGCCGTGCCCGAGAACGTGCTGCCGATCGGCTGGCTGCGGCCCCACTTCATCGACGACGCCGGCATGCTCAAGATGAGCATCCACGCCCTGGTGATCGAGTCGCGCGGCCGCCGCATCCTGGTGGACACCTGCGTCGGCAACGACAAGCGGCGCGGCGTGCCCGACTGGAACGAGCGCACCGGTCCGTTCCTCGACGATCTGGCCGCCGCCGGCCATCCAGTCGAGTCGATCGACACCGTGCTCTGCACCCACCTGCACGTGGACCACGTGGGCTGGAACACGCGCAAGGTGGGCGGCCGCTGGGTGCCGACCTTCCCGAACGCCCGCTACCTGTTCGCCCGCACCGAATGGGAGTACTGGAGCCGCGAGCCCGAGGACCCGCGGGCGGGCCCGGTCTTCAACGACTCGGTGCAGCCGATCCTGGACGCGAACCTGGCCGACCTGGTCGAAATGGACCACAAGCTCACCGACGAGGTCTGGCTGGAGCCGACGCCCGGTCACACGCCGGGACACGTGAGCGTCCACATCCGCTCGGCCGGCGAAGAGGCGGTGATCACCGGCGACATGATGCACCACCCCTGCCAGATGGCGGTTCCGGACTGGTCGAGCGCCTTCGACACCGACTCGGAGCAGGCGCGCGCCACGCGCCGCGCCTTCCTCGAGCGCTACGCCGACGGACCGGTGCTGGTGGTCGGCACCCACTTCGCGGCGCCCACCGCCGGACGCGTGGTACGTGACGGCGACGTCTACCGCCTGGATACGTGACCGCCGACCGCAAGGACGCGATCGACCGCGAGATCCTCGACGAACAGATCGCCTACTACCGGCCGCGGGCCCGCGGCCGGCGCCTTCGATATGCTGGCGGACTCCATGGGATTCCTCCTCGTCACGGCCGCGCGCCGTGCTGCCCTCGCGCTGCTGCTGCTCTGGGGAAGCGCCGGCGGAGCCGGCGCCCAGGACGACTCGCGCGCCCTCTTCGAACGCTATGCCGGCTGGGTGGTGCAGATCCGCATTCTCGAGGCGGGCAGCGGCTCGAAGCGCGGCCTGGGCTCGGGGTTCGTCTCCGGCCCCGACGGAGAGGTGGTCACCAACTACCACGTGGTGTCGGAGCTGCTGCTCCATCCGGAGCGCTACCGCGGCGAGCTGGTGGACGATGCGGGCGCATCGCACCCGGTGCGCGTGATCGCCTTCGACGTGGTGAACGATCTGGCGGTACTCAGCAGCCCGCGCGCCTTCGACGGCCACTTCGCCCTGAACGGCGCCACGCTCCACAAGGGCGACCGGGTCTACTCGGTCGGCGACCCCTACGACCTCGGCATGAGCATTGTGGAGGGCACCTACAACGGGCTGCTCGAGCATTCGCGCTACGAGAAGATCCACTTCACCGGATCGCTCAACCCGGGCATGAGCGGCGGCCCGGCGCTGCGCGCGAACGGCGCGGTCGTGGGGGTCAACGTCGCCACCGCCGGCAACCAGATCTCCTTCCTGGTGCCCGTGGCGCGGGTACGCGAGCTGCTGGCGCAGGTGCGCGCGCCGGATTTCGAGCCCATGGACGATCCCACGGCGGAGCTGCGGCGGCAGCTGCTGGAGTATCAGGAGAGCTACGTGGCGGACCTGCTGGATCGGCCGTTCGGTACGGTGCGCCTGGGTCCGTACAGCGCACCGACCGAGCCGGCGCCTTACTTCAGCTGCTGGGGCGACACCACCCACGCCGACGACGACCTCTACGAATCCCGCGTGCACGAGTGCTTCACCGAGGACCGGGTCTTCGTCTCCGAGGACCACAACTTCGCGATCGTGCGCTTCCGCCACCGCCAGCTCCAGAGCCGGGGTCTGTCGCCCTCGCGCTTCTACGAGCTGTACACCAGCTACTTCGAGGGAAACTACAGCCAGCTCGTGGGCAGTGAGGACGACCTCACCCCGTTTCGCTGCCGGACGCGCTTCGTCACGAACGGCACGCTTCCCCTCAAGGCCACCTTCTGCGTGCGGCGCTATCGCGCCCTCGATGGACTCTATGACGCGGTGTTCAAGGCGGCGGCCCTGGGCCGCGAGAACGCCGGTCTGGAGACCGCGCTGGTGATGGCGTCGGTCAGCTTCGAGAACGCAGAGCGGCTGGCGCGCCGCTACCTGGAGGCGCTGCAGTGGGGCGAGTGATCCTCGTCGAGGTGCTCGACCGGCGCGGCGAGGTGCGCGAGCGGGTGCGGATCGACGCGCTGCCCTTCACGATCGGCCGGGACTACCACTGCGACCTCATCCTCGACGATCCCCACGTGGACCCGCAACACCTGCAGGTGGAGCCCGACGCCGGCGGGGGATGGCGCCTGCGCGACCTCGGTTCGCTGAACGGCGTCACGCTGCTCGACCCGAAGCGCCCGCTCTCGGCGACGCCGCTCCGCTCGGGCCAGCGCGTGCGAATCGGGCGCAGCGTGCTCCGCTTCGTGGAGCCGGGACACCCGGTGGAGGCGGCGCTGCCGGTGATCGACCGCCCGGCCTGGCTCACCTGGCTGACCGAGCACTCGGGCGCTGCGCTGGCGCTCGGCGCCGCGGTGGTGATCGCCGAGACGGCCCGGAGCTACCGCGAGAGCTACACCTCGTTCGACGACTTCGAGCAGGCGAGCGGCCAGGTCTGGCTGATCGGCCTCATGCTGCTTTGGGCCGGCGGCTGGGCCCTGGTCACGCGCCTGCTGACCCATCACGCCCGCTTCGTCGCCCACTGGGCAATCACCTGCATCGTCGCGCTCGCCCTGCTCGTCGGCGACGAGGTGCTCTTCCACGCCCGCTTCCTCTTCGCGCCGATCGGCCCGCTCCGGGCGGCCGATACCGCGATCGATCTGGTCCTGGTGGGCGCCGCGCTCTTCTTCCACCTGGGTGTGGCCGGTGTCCTGCGCCCGCTGCGCCGGCTGGCCGTCGCCGGGACCGTGGCTCTGGGCCTGGTGGGCGCCTACGCGCTGAACGACTACCGGGGGGGCGACACCGACTGGGTGACGGTGCTGCCGTACTGGAGTCGGCTGAAGCCGATCGACCCGGCCTGGCTGTCGATCGAGCCGCTGGACGACTTCTTCGTGTCAGCGCGCGATCTGCGCCAGCAGGTGGATGCGCTGGCCGAAGAGAAGGCTCGAGACGAAGTCGCCGCGTTCTAGAAACTGGCGCGGCTTCGTGCGATCCTCCGGCCGTGCTCTACCGCCTCGACCGCGAGGATCGCCTACTCCTGATGCGCTACATCTGCTCCTTTGCCTGGGCGGATCGGGAGATCCGCCCGGAGGAGCGTGCGCTAGCCGCGCGCTTCGGCGAGCTGTTGGAGCTGAGCGAGGACGAGATGAGCCAGGTCGAGGAGTGGCTCGAGTCACCGCCCGAGGTGATTCCGGCCAGCATCTCGCCGGAGAAGCGCGTGGTCTTCGTCGAGGTGATCTCTTCGATGATCCTGTCCGACGGCGAGATCTCGCCCGAGGAGCAGAAGCTGTTCCAGAAGCTGCTGCCGTAGATCCGGGCCGGATCGCCACGATTTCGCCACATCGGTCTGCTTCCCTGTCCGGTGCCCCATGGAGGATTGCGATCGATGGCCTGCGCCCTGCCCTATGCCGAGCTCGCCACGCTGTTCCTGGATGCGGGCAATACGCTGGTCTCGATCGACTTCGAGTGGGTCGCGCACGAGCTCGGCGCGCGGGGCGGAAGCTGCGACGCCGCCTCCCTCGAGCGCGCCGAGGCTGCCGCACGACCCCACGTCTCCGCGGCGCTGGCGCGGGGCGGATCCACCGAGGGGGAGGACGCCTTCTCCTTCTACCTGCGCAGCGTGCTCGAGCGGCTCCCCGATCCGATGGACGGCGTCCGGCGGGCCGAGCTGGTGCGCGAGATGGCGCCCGTGCTGCGCGGCCCCGACGGCGCCGACCGGCTCTGGTCGAGGGTGATGCCGGGCGTTCCGGAAGCGCTCGAGACGCTGCGGGCGGCGGGGCTCCAGCTGGTGGTAGTGAGCAACTCCGACGGGACCGTCGACCGGGGCCTCACGGCGGTTGGGCTGCGCGCGCACCTGGACGCGGTGGTGGACTCGCACCGTGTCGGCTTCGAGAAGCCGGACCCGCGCATCTTCCAGCTCGCGATCGAGCGCAGCGGCGCCGACCCCCGCCGCACGCTGCACGTCGGCGACCTCTACGACGTCGACGTGGTGGGCGCCCGCGCCGCCGGCCTGCACGCCCTGCTGCTCGACCCCTTCGGCGACTGGGAAGGCGTCCCCTGCGCGCGCCTGCCCGATCTTCCCGCCCTGGCCGCCCTGATCGTCCGCAACCGGGGCTGAGCCGACGCGCGCTACGCTCTTCGCCTCGAGCCTCGCAGGGGGAATCGGCATGGAGACGCGAAGATGAAGGCGGTCTGGAACGGCCACGTCCTGGCCACGAGCGGAGCTACCCGGGTGGTGGAGGGCAACCACTACTTCCCGCCCGAGAGCCTGGCCCCGGAGTGCTTCGAGGACAGCTCGAAACGCACGATCTGCTCCTGGAAGGGCGAGGCGCACTACAAGACGGTCGTGGTGGACGGGGAGCGCAACCCGGATGCCGCCTGGTACTACCCCGAGCCCAAGCCGGCGGCCGAAGAGATCCGCGGCTACGTCGCGTTCTGGCGCGGTGTCGATGTCACCGAGTAGGCGGGCGTGAGCGACCCGCTGCGGATCGGGGTGCTGGGGGCCGCACGCATCGCACCGATGGCGCTGCTGCGTCCGGCCCGCGAGATGGTCGAGGCGAGCGTCTGGGCGGTAGCCGCGCGCAGCCCCGAGCGCGCTCGCGCCTTCGCCGCCAAGCACCGTGTGCCCCGGGTCCACGACAGCTACGAGGCGCTGATCGACGACCCGGAGCTGGATGCGATCTACAACCCGCTTCCGAACGGCCTGCACTGCGAGTGGACCCTCCGGGCCCTGCGCGCCGGCAAGCACGTGCTTTGCGAGAAGCCCCTGGCGGCGAACGCCGAGGAGGCCGAACGCATGGCCGCAGCGGCACGCGAGAGCGGACGCGTACTGATGGAGGCGTTCCACTGGCGCTACCACCCGCTCGCGGCACGCATGAAGGAGATCGTCTCCAGCGGCATGCTGGGCGAGATCCGCCACGTCGAGGCGGCCTTGTGCATCCCGCTGCCCCTCCCCAACGACATCCGCTACCGCTGGGATCTGGCCGGCGGCGCCGCCATGGACACCGGCTGCTACACGGTGAGCATGGTGCGACACCTGGCCGAGACCGAGCCGGAGGTGGTGAGTGCACGGGCCTGGCTGGCGGCGCCCCAGGTGGATCGCCGCATGGAGGGCGAGCTCCGCTTCGGCGACGGGCGCACTGGCCGCATCGTCTGCTCGCTGTTCTCGAAGACCCTGCTCCGCGTCGAGGTGCGGGTGCGCGGCAGCCGTGGCGAGATGCGCGTGACCAACCCGCTGGCGCCCCACTTCTTCCATCGGCTCACCGTGAAGGGAGCCGACGGCAAGCGCAGGGAACGCCTGGAGGGGGACGCCACCTACACCCACCAGCTGCGCGCCTTCGTGGACGCCATCCGGAACGGGACGCCGCTGCCCACCGACGCCGACGACGGCGTGGCGAACATGCGGGTGATCGACGCGCTGTACCGCGCGGCGGGGCTGTCGCCGCGCGGCGCGCCCATCGCGCAGCCCGACCGCATCGACTAGGGTCTGCGCCCACCGCGAGTGCCCGGATTGCGCCCGTTGCCGAACACCGCCGAAGACCTCGAGACCTCGACCGGAGCGCCGACCGGTTCGCCGACGGCCACGCGCTGGCTCGCCCTGGGCGCAGCGCTCGGGTTGGCCGCGGCGGCCTGGGGGCTGCTGCAGCCGCACGCGGAGGGCGGCGGGCTTCCGAGCGACGCCGTCGCCTCGGTCAACGGCACCGCCATCCGCGCCGCCGACTACGAGCGGGCCGTGAGCGCGCTCTCCCAGGATCGCCGCGAGCCGCTGGATCTCGACGATCGTCGCTTCGTGCTCGACCGGCTGGTGGACGAAGAGCTGCTGGTGCAGCGCGGCGTCGAGCTGGGACTGCTGCGCCACGACCGCAAGGTGCGCGGCGATCTCGTCGCGGCGATGATCGAGGCGGTGGTCACCGAGGCACAGCACACGGCGCCCACTCCGGACGACGTGCGCCGCTTCTACGACGAGAACCGCGACTACTTCGTGCGGCCCGGGCGCCTGCGCGCGCTGCAGCTCTGGGTCGGGGCGGGCGAGACGCGCTCCGAGCCCGAGGCGCGTGCCCGCGCCGAGCGGGCGGCGGAGCGGCTCCGCGCCGGGGAAACCTTCGCCAGCGTCTCGAGCGCGCTGGGCGACGTGGCGCTTGCGCCACTGCCCGATGCGTTGCTGCCGGCCACGAAGCTGCGCGAGTACCTGAGCCCCGCCGCCGTGACAGCGCTCCAGGCGATGCAGGTCGGCGGTGTGAGCGACGCGATCCCCGCATCGGGCGGCTACCGCGTGCTGGTGCTGGTGGATCGCGAGGACGACCAGTCGCCCGGCTTCGAAGAGCTGGAGAGCCAGATCCGCTCGGAGCTGCTGCGGCGCAGCGGCGACCGCGCCCTGCGCAGCTATCTGGACGAGCTGCGCGGGCGCGCCGACGTGCGGACCGCCGAACTCGAGCCGTGAGACGCGGCCTCGCCATCCTCCTGCTGACGGCGGCACTGCTGGCGCCGGCGCTGGCCGGAGCCCATGGCCGCAGCATCTCGTACTCGAGCTGGCAGCTCAGCGGAGACGGCGCCTGGATCACGGTGCGGATCCCGCGCCTGGAGCTGACCCGCCTCCAGCTCGACCCGGTGGCCGACCCGACGGCACGCGCCTCGGTGGGCCAGCTGCTGGCCGATTCGATCCGGCTCGAGGGCGACGGCATCCCCTGCCCGCCGACGGCCGAGCCGCTGGCGCGGGGGGCGCCCGAAGGCTGGGTGGTCTACGCGTGGCGGGTGCGCTGCCCGAGCCCCGGCGCGCTGGTGCTGAGCAGCTCGCTGCTGCTCGACGTCGCGCCCTCGCACCTGCACTTCGCCCGCGTCTCGGACCCGGGCAGCGAGGGCGTGCTCGAGCGCGTCCTCTCCGAAGCCGAGCCGAGCTGGGCGCTGCGGCCGGCGGCTGCCGAGTCGGCCGTCGGCACCTCGTTCACCGCGTACCTGGCTCTCGGGGTCGAGCACATCCTCTCGGGCTGGGATCACCTGGCGTTCCTGCTGGCGCTGCTGCTGCTGGCGACCACGGCGCGCGAGGTGGTGGCGCTGGTGACGGCGTTCACCGTGGCCCACAGCGTGACCCTGGGTCTGGCGGTGCTCGGCGTGCTTCGCCCGGAAGCGACCGCGGTCGAGGCACTGATCGGATTCTCGATCGCCCTGGTGGCCGCCGAGAACGGCTGGCTGCTGGGCGGGCGCGGGCGGGCGGTGCCTGTCCTGCTGACCCTCGGCCTGCTCGCGATGGCGGCCGCGTCCTGGGCCGGGCTGGGCTCCGTGTCGGCGCTGACGCTGGCCGGACTGGCGCTCTTCTCCGCGGCCCACTTCGGGCTGCTGCGCGGCGCGGGACCGTCGGCGCTGCGGGCGGCGGTGGCCTTCGCCTTCGGCCTGGTCCACGGCTTCGGTTTCGCCGGCGTGCTGGCCGAGCTCGAGCTGCCGGCCTCCCGGCTGGTACCGGCCCTGTTCGGCTTCAACCTGGGCGTCGAGCTGGGGCAGCTCGGCGTGGTGGCCCTGGTCTGGCCGGGCCTGCTGCTGCTGGGGCGGATAGCCCAGGGCCGCTGGCGGCGACCGGTGGCCGAGGTCGGCTCGGCGGCGGTCTGCGGCCTGGGCGTGTTCTGGTTCGTCTTCCGCACCTTCGGGGGCTGATTGCCGGTCGTCGCGGATAATTACAGATATTGACCAGATATGTCGATAAATGTAATCTCAGTCGCCATGGAGCCGGCCCGGAACGCCACGACCACGCCGAGCGCCAGGAGCCTGGTGCTCGACCTGCTCTCCACACTGCGGCGCGGGGCCATGCCGGTGCGCGCCCTGGTGGAGGCGGCGGCCCTGTTCGGCATCGCCGAGAACAGCGTGCGGGTGGCGCTCTCGCGTCTGTCGACGGCCGGTCTGGTGGAGAGCGACGAGCGGGGCCGTTACCGGATGGGCAGCGCCGCGGCGGCGCTGCGCGGCCGCGTCGCCTCCTGGCGGCGGCTCGACGAGCGGGTCGTGGAATGGAGCGGTGGCTGGCTCGCCGTGATGCCCGCAGGCGGCGGCACCGCCCGCGCCGATCGCCGCCGCAGCGAGCGCGCGCTGCGCTGGATGGGCTTCCGCGAGCTGCGCCGCGGCCTCTCGGTTCGCCCGGACAACCTCGCCGGCGGCGTCGATGCCGCAAGGCGCGAGCTTCGCGAGCTGGGCCTGGCATCGGGCGCGCTCGTCTGCGAACTCCACGCCCTCGACGAGTGGAGCGAGGCGCGTGCCCGCTCGCTCTGGGACGTCGAAGGACGCGCGGCGGCCTACCGCGCGCTGCGCCGGGACATCGAAGACAGTGCGCGGCGGCTGCGCCAGATGCCCGAGTCCGAGGCCATGGTCGAATCGTTCCTGCGCGGCGGCCCGGTGCTGCGCCAGCTGGCGCTGGATCCACGGCTACCCGAATCGATCGAGCCCGGAGCCGAGCGCCGGGCGCTGATCGACACCATGCGCGATTACGACGCCCTGGGCCGTGAATGCTGGTCTCGGTTCCTGGCGCGACACGACGTTCCCCACCGCGCGGCACCCGTGGACACGCGGGCCGCGGCTCCCGGAGGATTGCGATGAGTGCATCGACCTGGACTCCCGATCTCGACGCGGGCGCCGAGACCAACCGGGCCTGGCACGAACGCTTCACCACCGAGGAGATCCAGGACCTGCTGCGGGTGAGCGCGTGGCGCGGCTGGGTCTCGATCCTTCTCAACTGGGCGATCGTCGCCGCTGCCTTTGCGCTGGTGGCCGCCTGGCCCAACGTGATCACCGTTGTGGTGGCGCTCTTCGTGATCGGCGCCCGCCAGCTCGGCATGGCCGTCATGATGCACGAGGCGTCGCACCGGACGCTGCTGCGCAACCGGCGCCTGAACGACTGGGCGGGGAACTGGCTGGCGGCGTATCCGGTGTGGTCGGACATCTACCCCTACCGGCCGTACCACTTGCAGCATCACGCCAGGAACTGGACCGCCGAGGACCCGGACATCGGACTGGTCAAGCCCTTCCCGATCACGCGCTCGAGCCTGCGCCGCAAGATCGTGCGCGATCTCTCGGGCCAGACCGGGATCAAGTTCGCCCGCGGAGGCTGGAAGCGCTCGGTGGCGCGCTGGCGTTCGGGCGATCCGGTCGGCCGGCAGGCGTTCGTGGGCTTCCTGATCACGAACCTGGCGCTCTTCGCTGTGCTCTGGGCCAGCGGCCACCCGGCGCTCTACCTGCTCTGGGTCGGGGCCTGGCTGACCACCAATACCCTCGTGACGCGCGTCCGCGCGATTGCCGAGCACGCGATGGCCGAGGAGCCGTCGAATCCGCTCAAGAACGCCCGCACCACCCTGGTGCGCTGGTGGGAGCGGCTGCTGGTGGCGCCCAACTACGTCAACTACCACCTCGAGCACCACCTGCTGATGACCGTGCCCCACTACAACCTGCCGCGCATGCACCGGATGCTCGAAGAGCGCGGTCTCCTGGACGGCGCCAACCTGACCCGCGGCTATCGGGAGGTGCTCGCTCGGGCGTCGTCGAAGCCCGAGACGCCGGCCCTCGACGACGACGAGCCGGCGGTGGAGCCGGCCGAGCCCCAGAGACTTCCGCCCTTCTGACGAGACCCTACACTCCCCGCTTCGCCGACGGGGAGGAAGCGCGCTTGTCTGGATCGGATCCGTTTCGCGACCGCGTGGCGGTCATCACCGGAGGAGCCGGCGGCATCGGTTTCGCCATGGCCCAGGCCTTCGCCGACCGCGGCGCACACATCGTGCTGGCGGACATCGACGAACAGGCCATGGCCGAGTGCGCCCCGTCGCTCGAGAGCCGTGGGATCCGCGTTCTTTGCGTTCCCACCGACGTCACCCGCCGCGAGAGCGTGGAGGCCCTGGCCGACAGCGCCTGGTCGCACTTCGGGGGCGCCCACCTGGTGTGCAACAACGCGGGGATCGCCATCGCCGGCCCGCTGCTCGAAGCCACGCCCGAGGACTGGGGCCTGACCATGGACGTCAACTTCTGGGGCGTCGTACACGGGGTGGACGTGTTCGCGCCGCGGATGGTGGAACAGGACCTGGGCGGCCACGTACTGAACACCGCCTCGATGGCGGGCCTGGTGGGCATGTCCTGGCTCGGCGTCTACTGCGCTTCGAAGTTCGCGGTGGTGGGTCTGAGCGAAGCGCTGTACCGCGAGCTCAAGCCCCACGGCATCGGCGTCAGCGTGTTGTGTCCGATGATCGTGGCCACGCGCATCAACGAGAACTCGGCGCGGGTGCGGGGCAAGGCGGCGCCCGAGGCGCCGGATCCCACCGCGCCGCCGCCCGGCGCCATGCAGGGCGGGGTGATCACGCCGGAAGAAGTGGCGCAACGCGTGGCGCGAGGCGTCGAACGCGGCGATTTCTACATCCTCACGCACCCCGAGCAGCGCGAGATCCTGCGGCGCCGGGCGGCGCGGCAGGACCAGGTGTTCGAGCCCGAGAGGTGGCGGCTCTAGCACGCCGCGTCGGGCGGACCCGTGATGCTGGCGCTCGCGCCCGTGCGCCGCAGCAGCATCAGGTTGCGCACGTAGACCACGCAGTTGGGCAGGAACGCCAGGGTGAAGACGGGGTCCTTGCGATGGATCGCGTAGATCAACAGGATCACCGAGCCCGCGATGCTGAGATACCAGAAGGCCACCGGAATGTAGCTGCGACCGGCGCGTTCGGACGCCACCCATTGCAGCAGGAAGCGCGAGAAGAAGGCCAGATTCCCCATCAGGCCGAAGGCGATCCACAGCGGTGCATCGTTCCAGTCCATGGCCCCGAAGGCTAGCAGCGCCGCTCGAGGAGCGTGCCGGGGCGCTGTTCTGATACGCTGCGGGCGCCGGGGGATCGGAGGTCCTGATGTTGCGCGGAACCCCTGGGGCGTCTCGCCCCGCCCTCGACCGCTTGGCCCGGGCCGTCCTGATGGGCCTCGCTGCGTTCGGCATCGCGGGGGTCGCTGGCGCCGACGTCCCCTTCCCCACCTGCGAGGCGGCCGGCTGCACCGATCCCACCGACTTCGGCGCCTATCTCTTCATCGAGCCCGGCGCGCTTCCCGACGACTACAGCTCGAGCTCGGGCGAGGCTTGGAAGTACGCACCGGACTCGGGCATGAACATCCTCGGCGTCTGGGAGCGCACCACCGGGCGGCCCGACGTGGTGATCGCGGTGCTCGACAGTGGCATCTTCTGGGACCGGACCGACCTGGCCCGCAAGGTCGCGCTGAACGCCGGCGAGCTGCCGGTAGCCGGGGGTTGCACCGCCCAGGATTGCAACGGCGACGGCTTCGTCTCGGTCGACGACTTCGCCGAAGCCTGCGCCGCCGACCCGAACGGCAACGGTCACTGCGACGGGCAGGACCTGATCCGCTTCTACAGCGACGGCGTGGACGACGACGGCAACGGCTTCGTCGACGACATCGCCGGCTGGGACTTCTCCGACGACGACAACGACGCCGAGGACCAGGTGCGCTACGGCCACGGCACCGGCGAGGCCAGCGACGAGGTGGCCGAGGCCAACAACGGCACCGGCTTCCCGGGCTTCGCCCCTAGCGCGCTTTTCATGCCGCTGCGCGTCGCCGACAGCTTCGTCGGCTTCGACCAGGACTTCGCCCAGGCGGTGGTGTACGCGGTGGACTCGCGGGTGGACGTCATCTCCGAAGCGCTCGGCACGGTGAACGCCACGCCGTCCGGCCAGGCAGCGGTGAACCATGCCTACGTCAACGGCATCCCGATCATCGCCAGTGCGGCCGACGAGGAGAGCCGTCATCACAACCTGCCCGCCGCCTACGAGCACACCATCTGGGTGAACTCGATCCGCAACGGCGACGGCACTTTCCTCGACCGCGACGCCAACGGCTTCGATCTGCTCAACGGCTGCACCAACTACGGCGGCCGGGCGTGGGTGGCGATTCCCTCGACCGCGTGCTCGTCGGAGGCCACCTCGCGCGCGGGCGGCCTGACGGCGCTGTTGATCTCCCACGCGAAGAACCGGATCGATGCCGGCGAGTTCGCGCCCTACCCGGGGCTCGCCACGCCCTTCTCCGCCGAAGAAGTCCGACAGCTGCTGCGCGCTGCGGCCCAGGACGTGGACCACGCCGACGACGCCTCGGTGGTGGCGGGCGGCGCGGGCTCGCTGCTGGGCGCGCTGCTCTCGGCATTCCAACAGGGATTGATCTTCGGCTCGAGCCGCTTCCCGACCCTCCCGGGCTGGGATCAGTTCACCGGCTACGGGCGCCCCGACGGCGTCGCATTGCTCGACCGGGTGACGCTCGACACGATGCCGCCCGAGGTGGACCTCTCCGGCAGCCTGCGTTGGTTCGATACCGTGGACCCGGCGCGCACCCCGGAGTTCGACGTGGCGGCCAGCGTGCGCGCCGCGCGTGCCGGCAATCGGTTCTCGTGGACGCTCGAGGTCGGGTGCGGCGTACAGCCGACCGAGTATTCCGAGATCGCTTCTGGCGATGCCGACGCGCCCATCGAAGGCGGCGTCCTCGCCGGCTGGCGGGCCGGCGACACCGCTGCCTCCTGTGGCTTCGATCCGCAGCTGCCGCCCGCGAAGCCCGACGACCACACCGTGACCGTGCGCCTGCGCGTCCTGGACGCCAAGGACAACTACGGCGAGGACCGCCGCACGGTGGCAGTGCACAGTGACCCGACCCTGCGCTTCGCGCCGCGCTTCATCGGCGCCTCGGGCGAGGGCGCTCCCACGCTGGTGGACGTGGACCGCAATGGCGTCCTCGACGTGCTGCACGCCTCCGGTGACGGAACGGTGCGCGTCTTCGACGGCGCCACCGGCGCCGACCTGCCCGGCTTCCCGACCTTCACCCAGCCGCTTCCGGTACACCCCTCGCCGGCCTACCAGAGCGGCGCCGTCCCGGTGCCGCGCGAAGGGGTGATCGCCTCCACCGCGGCCGACGACATCGACGGCGACGGCCGACCCGAGCTGGTGGTGGCGGGCATCGAAGGCGGGCTCTACGTGTTCGACCAGACCGGCGCCCTGCGGCCCGGCTTCCCGGTGCGCACGGACCCGGCCCGGTCGGCGCCGGAGAACCGCGATCCGCTCAACGACAGCGACCCGGGCATCGTCGGGGCTCCCACCCTGGTGGACCTGGACGGCCCGACCGGCGACGGCGGGCTCGAGATCGTGCACAGCGCCCTCGACGGCCACCTCTACGCCTGGCGCGCCGACGGGACGGCCGTGTCGGGCTTCCCGGTGCGCCTGGCCGACCCCATCCAGGTGAGCATCGACCCGGATACCGGGCGCGCCACACCGCTGGGACCCGCCGTGCGCAGCCGCGCCGCCAAGAGCTTGAGCTCGCCTGCGGTGGGTGACTTCGACGGCGATGGACGACCCGAGATCGTGGTGGCCAGCAACGAGGAGTACGGAGACGAGCTGAACGGCTTTGCGATCGAGTCGAACGTGCTGACCCAGCTGGCCCTGGTGCTCGGCGCCGCCGACATCGACACCTTCTCGCTCGACACCCAGGGCCGCGTGTACGCGGTGCACCCCGACGGAAACGATCATCCGGACGGTCCCTTCCTGTCGGGATGGCCGGCCAGGGTTCCGCTGTTGACACCGGGCGTGCTGCCCAGCGTGGGGACGGGCACGCCGGGTTCGCCCGCCCTGGCCGACATCCGCGGCGACGGTCAGCTCCAGGTGGCGATCTTCGGCGCCATCGGACCCGTGATGCTGCTGGAGGCCGACGGCTCGCCGGCGCTCGGCACGCTGGCCGGCGCACCCCGCGCAATGGCCATCGACTTTCCCGACGGTGGCTTCCCGGCGATCCCGGTGACGGCCGGCTCGCCCGACGCGCCCTTCTTCGGCGCACTGGGCGCGGGTGCCTTCGGCGACATGACCGGCGACGGACTGCCCGAGTACGTCGCGCCGACCGGCGGTCTGCGCAAGCTCATCGACGTGGTGGTGGTGGCCGCCCAGGGCAAGGTGGCGGCGTCTCCCCAGGAGCCGGTGGAGGACGGCATCGCCGACCACCAGATCACCGCCTGGGATCCGCGCAGCGGCGCGGTGCTCCCCGCCTTCCCGCGCGTGATGGACGACATGCAGTTCCTCGCCAGCCCGACCCTGGCGGACGTGGACGGCGACGGCCGCGCCGAGGTCGTGCAGGGAAGCGGTGCCTATCTGCTGCACGCCTACGGCGCCGACGGCGCCACGCCGGCGGGATGGCCCAAGTTCACCCACGGTTGGCACATCGCGTCGCCCGCGCCCGGCGACGTGGACGGCGACGGCCTGATCGAGATCGTCGCGATCACCCGCGAGGGCAACGTCTTCGTCTGGGACACGCCGGCTCCGGCCAGCGAAGCCGCCCTGCCCTGGGCGGGCTTCGGCCGCGACCGCCGCAACACGCAGAACCTCTCCTCCGGTGTGTCGTCGCTGGCGCCCCCGGTGGACCCGAAGACCGCGCTGGACAACGAGCTGCGGGCGCTCGAGCAGCAGCTGGCCGAGGCCTTCGCTGCGGCCACGGGCGCCGAGTCGCGCGAGCTGCGCGCGGCCCAGGCCGTGGCGACGAACGCCAGGCGCGCCTTGGCGAACGACCGGGAAGCGAGTCTCGGGGCGCTGCTGGCCGCGCTCGACGCCAGGCTCGAGCGGCTGGGGCGTCCAAGGGCCGGGGCGGAGGCCCGTACCGGCTCCGGACGCTAGACTGAAACGATGGGCGACTCCCCGAGCGAAAACGAGATTCTCGATGCCCTCCGCCCCATCGTCGATCCCGACTTCGGCAAGAGCATCGTCGATCTCGGCTTCATCAAGAACCTGCACATCGACGGCCCGCGGGTGGCGTTCGACATCGAGCTGACCACGCCGGCGTGCCCGGTGAAGGCGGAGTTCGAAAAGGCCGCCCGCGAGCGGGTGGGCACACTTCCGGGCGTCGGCGAAGTCGAGGTCCGCATGACCGCCCAGACCCGCGGCCGCGCGCCGTCGCCCGAGGGCGAGGTGCTGCCCGGCGTCAAGAACGTGCTGGCGGTTGCGTCCGGCAAGGGCGGCGTGGGCAAGAGCACCGTGGCGGTGAACCTGGCACTGGCGCTGCGCGAGAGCGGCGCCACCGTGGGTCTGCTGGACGCCGACGTCTACGGGCCTTCGCTTCCGCTGCTCACCGGCGTCACCGGGCGGCCCGACACCCGCGACAAGAAGATCCTGCCCCACCAGGCCTACGGGCTGAAGCTGATGTCGATGGGCTTCTTCCTCACCGACAGCTCGCCGGTGATCTGGCGGGGCCCGATGGTCCACGGGCTGGTGCGCCAGTTCCTGACCGACGTGGAGTGGGGCAGCCTCGACTACCTGGTGGTGGACCTGCCGCCGGGTACCGGGGACGCGGCCCTGACCCTCACCCAGCAGGCGCCGCTCTCGGGCGCGGTGATCGTCACGACCGCCAACGACCTCTCGCTGATCGACGCCCGCAAGGGCCTCGCGATGTTCGAGAAGGTCGAGGTCCCGGTGCTCGGCATCGTCGAGAACATGTCCTACTTCACGCCGTCCGACCTGCCCGACCGCAAGTACTACATCTTCGGCCAGGGCGGCGGTGAGCGCGTGGCGAAGGAGCTGGGCCTCGACTTCCTGGGCGAGATCCCGATCGACCCGCGGGTGGTCGAGGGCGGCGACCGCGGCCGGCCGATCCTGGTTCACGCACCGGATTCGGCGCCGACGCTGGCGCTCCGCAAGCTGGCTGGCGACGTCGCCCGCAAGCTGGCGGTGATCGCCACCGAGAGTCCCGCCGCCGCCGACAACAGCATCACCTGGGTCAACTGACACGACTCGCGAAACACGACGCGCCCGGACCCGGCGCCGGCTCCGGGCGCGCCGCCCTCCGAAACGCCTGCGCTACTTGAGTGCAGCGTCTCCGTGTTCCCCGGTTCGGATCCGGATCGCCTCCTCGACCGGCAGCACGAAGACCTTGCCGTCGCCGATCGAGCCGGTGTGGGCCGCCTGGCGCAGCGCCAGCGTCACCTTCTCGACCAGCTCGTCCTCGACGACGACCTCCATCTTGATCTTCGGCTGGAACTCGATCACGTACTCGGCACCGCGATAGACCTCGCTGTGCCCCTTCTGGCGACCGAATCCCTGCACCTCGCTGACGGTCATGCCGTGCACACCCACCTCGCCCAGCGCCGTCTTGGCGTCGTCGAGCTTGAACGGCTTGATGATCGCTTCGACTTTCTTCACGACGTTCTCCTTGTGGCGCTCAGGGCTGCCGGCTGGTGGCGAGCTCGCCGGTGGCCAGGGCGGTACGGGCAAAGGCCGTGATCGGCTTGCCCTCGATGATGCTGCTGGGACCCGAGAGGTCGTAGGCGTGCCCGCCATGCTCGGCGAGATCGAGGCCCTCGAGTTCTTCCTCTTCGGTCACCCGGATGCCCATGATCGCCTTGAGCACACCGAAGATCAGCAGCGCCGAGGCGAATGCAGCGACGCCGTAGGCGGCGACACCGATCAGCTGAACGCCGAACGAGTGCTCGGGATTGGTCGAGAAGATGCCCACGGCCAACGTGCCCCAGATTCCGCACACCAGGTGCACCGAGATGGCGCCGACCGGATCGTCGACCTTGATGCGATCGAAGAAGATCACCGATCCCACCACGAGGCCGCCGGCCACCGCGCCGATGATCACCGCCGATGTGATGCCCACCACGTCGGCGCCGGCAGTGATGCCCACCAGACCGGCCAGGATGCCGTTCAGCGACATCGACAGGTCGGGCTTCCCGAAGGCCATCCACGACACCATCATCGCCACGATGGCGCCGGCGGCGGCCGCCAGGCAGGTGGTGGTGAGGGTGAACGAGGTAGCGCCCGGATCGGCCGAGAGCACCGAGCCGCCGTTGAACCCGAACCAGCCCAGCCAGAGCAGGAAGACGCCGATGGCAGCCATCGGCAGGTTGGAGCCCGGAATCGGGTTGAGCTTGCCGCTCACGTACTTGCCGAGGCGCGGCCCCAGCAGCAGGGCACCGGCGAGCGCACCCCAGCCACCCACCGAGTGCACCAGCGTCGAGCCGGCGAAGTCGTAGAAGCCGAGGCCGTCCAGCCAGCCGCCGCCCCACTTCCAGGCGCCGAGGATCGGGTAGACCAGGCCGACGAAGACCGTGGCGAAGATCATGAACGACGACAGCTTCACTCGCTCGGCCACCGCGCCCGAGACGATGGTGGCTGCGGTCGCAGCGAACATCGCCTGGAACAGG
>JBFGIM010000010.1:0-36380 GCA_041577695.1 Myxococcota bacterium
CCGGCGGCGTCGAAGTCGGGGCCGGGATGCTCGGGCACCTGGACCTCGCCGAACTCGCTGGCCAGCGGCGCCAGACCGCGACCCAGCTCTGCCAGGTCCTGCTGGAGCCCGCGTCGCCAGGCCAGGGCGTCTGCGCGGGTGCGGCGTCGGACGCCGCCGGGCAGCAGCGCGTCGCCGCTCCGCCCGCCGGGTCGCCCGAAGATCTTGTCCAGCCGGTCCAGCAGGTCTTCGGGCCGCACCTCGAGCGCGTAGACCTCGTCGGCCACGTCGGCCAGCTCGTGGGCCTCGTCCACCACCGCGTGGGCAAAGGCAGGATAGTCCGGCGGCCAGCGCAGCAGCAGATCGTGGTTGGCCACCACCAGGTGTGCCGCGCCGAGCGCGCGACGGCGGGCGCCCAGCGGGCAATCGGGCTGGGCGGCGCACTGCTCTCGGGTGCACTGCTCGGCCCGCGCGGCCACCGAACGCCGCAGCAGGTCGGCCAGGGGCGCGTAGCGGCGCAGCCACGCACCCGGCACCGAGCCGAGCTCGCCGTAGGGCCGCGTTCCGGCGCAGGCGGCCAGCACCGCGTAGGCCAGCCGGTCCTCGGCGAAGATGCTGGGCTCGGTGCCCTCGGCCAGGGTCGCCGCCAGCCGACGCTCGCAGCCGTAGTTGGCCCGCCCCTTGATCGAGAGTGCGCGCAGCTCCGGGTAGCCCAGGAAGCGCGCGGCCGCCGGGATGTCCTTGGTCAGCAGCTGGTCCTGGAGCAGCTTGGTGCGGGTCGAGATCACCACCGGCCCGCGCTCGCCCCGCGCGTTGCGCTCCAGCGCGAAGGGGATCAGTGCGGACAGGTAGGCCAACGACTTGCCGACCCCCGTACCGCCCTCGATCAGCAGCGTGCCGCCGTCGCGCAGCACCCGGGTGAAGTGGTGGGCCAGCTCGGCCTGCTCGGGCCGAGCCCGGTAGCCGGGGAAGTGACGCGCGCCGCGCTCGGCGTCGCCCAGCACCTGGGCGATGGCCTCCTCGTCGAAGGGAACCGGCGGCTCGCCCCCCGCTTCGATCCGCACGAAGGGCGACGGCGCCTCGCCGTTCTCGGCCGTCTCCTTGCCGAGCAGCAGCAGCCACGGCGAGTCGGGGGCGAAGGCCTCGAACGCGCGCCGGGCCACCGAGTAGCGCCGCTCGCTTCCGCTCCGCGAATCGGCGGCGATCCGGGACACCACCCGGGCCGTATCCAGCGCGTCGTCCAACGCGCGGTGGCGTTCCTCGGTCCCCAGCAGCGCGCGCGAGAAGCTCTCCAGGCGCAGGTCCGGACTGTCGGGATGGGTCAGCGCGAGCAGGTCCTGGGTGTCGAGATAGCGCGCGTCCGCAAGCGCGGGTGACACGAGCCGCGACAGGAAGTGGCGCTCGAAGGGCGCGTTGTGCGCCACCAGCACGCGCCCGGAGAGCAGCTCGGTGAGCTGCGGCGAGAGCGCGGCGATCGTCGGCGCGTCGGCCGCCGCGGCTTCGGTGATGCCGGTGAGCCGCTGGATGGCGGCGGGGATGCCGCCCGGGGGCCGCACCAGCGTTGCGACCGTAGTCACCGCGTCGGAGCCCGGATCCAGCAGCACGGCACCGAACTCGAGGATGCCCGCCTCGGGATCGGTGGGGAAGCCGGTGGTCTCGAGGTCCACCACCGCCACCGGGCCGAGGCCCGCGAGCCATTCGCCGAGCGCCCGCGGGTCCAGCCCGAGCTCGGCGGCGGTGTGTGATCCGGTGGCGAGCAGCGGGCCGTTGCTAGACGTAGATTCCGCCCTTGTATGCCTTGTCCTGGCGGATCTTGACGTTCACCAGGGCCGGCTTGCCCGAGGCGGCCGCACGGTCGAGAGCCGGACGGATCTCCTCCGGGCGCTCGCAGTACTCGCCGTGGCCGCCCAGGGCCTCCACCACCTTGTCGTAGCGGGTGTACTCGAGCTCGGTGGCCACCAGGCGATCCCAGCCGTAGATGGCGCCCTGCGGGCGCATCATCTGGCCCCAGGCGCCGTCGTTGCCGAGCACGCCGACGATGGGCATGCCGAAGCGCACGGCGGTGTCGTACTCGAAGCCGTTCAGCCCGAACGAGCCGTCGCCGTACACGATCACCACCCGCTTGTCGGGGTGCGAGGCCTGGGCCGCCAGCGCGAAGGGCATGCCCACGCCCAGGGTGCCGAGCGGGCCCGGGTCCATCCAGGCACCCTCACCGGGCACCGGAATGATCTTGGCCGCGGTGGCCACGATGTCGCCACCGTCCCCGACGACGATCGACTCGCCGAGCGTGGGGAGCCAGTCGCGCACCTCGCGGCACATGCGCATCGGGTCCACGGGCGTCTCGTCGCTGTTCAGCGAGGCCTCGACCTTCGCCTCCTCCTGCTGTTCCACCTCGCGCAGCTGGCCACGCCAGGCGCTGAAGTCGAGCTGGGTGCCGGCGTTCTTCATCTCTTCGAGCAGCAGCTCGAAGGTGTTGGCGAGGTTGCCCACCAGCCCCACGTCGGCCGCGCGGTTCTGGCCGATCAGCGTGGCGTCCATGTCGAGCTGGACGATCTTGGCATCCGCCGGAATCGACTGCCCGAAGCGCAGCCGGAAGTCGAGCACCGAGCCGGCCAGCACGATCAGGTCGATCTGCTGCATCGCGTGGCGCCGCGAGCGATTGAGGAAGTTCGGCGAGTCGGGCGGGATCGTGCCGCGCCCCATGCCGTTGGCGTAGGACGGCATGCTCGTCTCGTCGATGAAGGCGTTCATGGCCGCACTGGCCATCGACCACTTCACGCTGGTACCGGCCATCAGCATCGGCCGCTGCGCAGCAGCCAGTAGCTCGAGCGCGCGGCGCACGTCGGCGCGGTCGGGCGAGAGACGCGGCGGCGCGGTGCGGATCGGCGGTATCGGACACTCCTCCCACTCGACCTGGCCCATGAAGATGTCCATCGGGATCTCGAGGAAGGCGGGGCCGGGGATGCCCGAGACCGCGTGGCGGATGCCGAGCTCGACGTACTCGGGGATGCGCTTGGTCTCGTAGCAGGCGTCGGCCCACTTGGTGATCGGCTTCATCAGGCCGACGTGGTCCATCTCCTGGAGCGAGCCGCGCCGCAGGTTGTTGAACGGACCCTGACCTCCGATCACGAGGATCGGCGAGTTGGCGCGCCACGCGTTGGCCACGCCGGTCACACCGTCGGTGACGCCGGGGCCGGCGGTGATCGCGGCCACGCCCACCTTGCCGGGGTTGCAGCGCGCCCAGGCGTCGGCGGCATGGACGGCGGCCTGCTCGTGGCGCACGTCGATCACGCGGATGCCCTCGTCGAGGCAGCCGTCGTAGAGGGGCATGATGTGCCCGCCCGACAGGGTGAAGATGCATTCGACGCCCGCTTGCTTGAGCGCGCGCGCGAGGGGCTTTCCGCCGTGAACGGGCATGGTTTGGCTCCAGCTCTACCGACGGGCGATCGGCTCTCGAAGCCGAAGGCGCGCAGGGGGGTGAAACGGGAGTGTGCGACACCCGGGCGGAGGCGCACAGCCGCCGCCGGACGGTATCACCCCGTCGGGGTCGGAGCCACGACCCGCGGGGGGACGTGCGAACGCACGTCCCCCCGCATCGTCATCCGTCGCGGAAGGATCGGAGAGCTAGCGCGAGACGCGGAACTCGACGCGCCGGTTCCAGCGCCAGGCCGACTCCTCGTGACCCTGCACCGCCGGCGAGCTCTCGCCGAAGCTGACGGTCATGAGACGCGCCGAAGGCACGCCCAGGTCGACCAGGTAGCGCTTGGCCGCGGTGGCCCGGCGCTCGCCCAGCGCGAGGTTGTACTCCTCGCTGCCGCGCTCGTCGCAGTGGCCCTCGATCGTGATGGTCGACCACTCGGCTCGGCCCTGGATGGCCTGCGAGTTCGACTTCAGCGTGGGGCGCGCGTCGCCCCGGATCTCGGCGCGGTCGTAATCGAAGTAGACCGTGCCGAGCTCGTCCACGCGTTGCGGTTCATCACCGAGCTCGGAGCCGCTGATGCCGCGACCGTCGGCGAACTCACCGGTCCCACCCTGGGAGCCGTTGGCGCCAAAGGCGCTGTCGTCCGTCGACTTGCCGCTGCAGCCCGACGCCATCAGCGCCAAGGCGGTCCCGAACAACGCCGTGCGCAGGAGCCAGCGCTTCTCGTTGCAGAATGCCGTGCGGAAAAACATACGAATCCTACCCCCTCACCCCGGCCGCCGGATCGGCGGCGACGGCATGATTTTGGAGACTCCCTTGAATCGGCGCAAGCGGCCCGCGTGTTGAGCCCCACCCGCCCCGGCTACGAAGAAAAGAGCAGATTGGTGGCCAGACCCAGCTGGGCGAGAGTCGCCTCCGCCAGAGTCTCCAGATCCGGGTACCTCCGCGTCGAAATCCCCTCATCTGCCAGCTCGTGCAATGACGGAGCAATGAACTCGGGGGCCAGGTGCCGGCGGATCGAGACGGCCACCCCACGGGCGTCTTCGGTGGGATCTGCGTCGAAGCGGCAGACCAGGCACTCGCCCGGCTTCCGTTCGATCACCAGGTCGAAGACCACCGTCCGAACCCCTTCGGGCTCGCCCACTTCGGCGACCAGCGCGCACTCCACCTGTCCCCAGGGGAGCAGCCGGCGGTCGGGGCCCACCCGGTGCGAGATGCCCTGGGGCCCCACCTCGGTCTCGACCAGCACCTCGACCCGGTAGCGCTCGGACGGCTCCGAATCACTCGGCAGGAAGTCCCTGAGGCTCTGCTGTTGCGCCATCTCGCCCGACCCCTGAGACGCCTCGCCGTCGGGCGGGGCGCCGTCCCTGGGAATCGGCTGGGGCCGGAGCGGGCTTGATCCCTCGCTGGCCGGCTCCCGGGACCGCTAGGCTCGGACCGTGCTGACCAGCCGACGCGGCTCGACCCGGGACTCCCTGAGCAGCGAGCGGTCCTGCGTACTGGCGCGGGGCGGGATGGTCTGCGCCAGCGTTCCCATCGCCGCCGCGGCCGGGGTCGAGATGCTGCGCCGGGGCGGCAACGCGGTGGACGCCGCCATCGCCACCGCTGCGGTGCTGTGCGTGGTCGAGCCCATGTCCACCGGGATCGGCGGCGACGCCTTCGCGCTGGTGTGGTCGGCCCGCGAAGAGCGGCTGCTGGGGCTCAACGGCAGCGGCCGGGCGCCCGCTGCCGCGAGCGTGGCGGACTATCGCGCGCGGGGCCTGGAGCGGATCCAGCCGCGCGGCATCCTGGCTGCCACGGTGCCCGGCGCGGTGCACGCGTGGGAGACGCTGTCGCAGCGGCTCGGCGCGCTGCCGTTGGCCACGGTTCTCGAGCCCGCCATCCGCGCCGCCGAGCAGGGCTTCCCGACGACCGAGCTGGTGGCGCACTACTGGTCGGTGCTGGCCCGCCTCGGCGCGCTGCACAACGACGACGCGAGACGCTGCTGGCTCCCGGGCGGGGCGCCGCCCGCGGCCGGCACCTGGTTCCGAGCCCCGCAGCTGGGACGCACGCTGCGCGAAGTGGCGGAGGGAGGTGCCGCGGCCTTCTACCGGGGACGCGCCGCCCGCGCCATCGTCGAGACGTCGCGGTGCGAGGGCGGCCTCTTCGCGCCCGAGGATCTCGCGGACCACACCTCGACCTGGGTCGATCCGATCTCCACGACCTACCGGGGCGCCGAGGTGGTGGAGCTGCCCCCGAACGGGCAGGGCATCGCTGCGCTGATCGCACTGAACGTGCTCGAGACCTTCGACCCGGGCGACGCGCCGGCGGGCTCGGCGCTCGACTGGCACCGCCGCATCGAGGCGGTGAAGCTCGCCTTCGCCGACCGCGGCGCCTACGTCGCCGACCCGGAGCACGCCCAGGTGCCGGTGAAGGCATTGCTCGACAAGCACTACGCCAGGCGCCGCGCGGCGGCGATCGGCGAGCGCGCATTGCCCGGCGCCGAGCCCGGCCTCGGCGCCGGAGACACGGTCTACCTGTGCGCCGCCGACGAGCGGGGCAACCTGGTGTCGTGGATCCAGAGCCTGTTCACGGGCTTCGGCTCGGGCGTGGGCTGCGGCGATACCGGCGTGGTGCTCCAGTCGCGGGGCGCGGGCTTCGTGCTCGACCCGCAGCACCCGAACGCCCTGGCCGGCGGCAAGCGGCCGTTCCACACCATCATTCCGGGGATGCTGATGCGCGACGCCCGTCCCTGGATGGCCTTCGGCATCATGGGCGGCGACGTCCAACCCCAGGCCCACACCGCCTTCGTCTCCAACCTGGTGGATCACGGCTGCAACCCGCAGGAGGCCCTCGACCGGCCCCGCTTCCGCTACCTCGAGGGCAACCGCGTCGCGGTCGAGACGCCCGACGCCGTGGTCGACGAGGGCGGCAGGCTGGGCGACGCGCTCGCCGCCCGGGGCCACGACGTGGTGGACCCGGGCGCAGCCATGGCCGACGTGTTCGGCGGCGGCCAGGCGGTGGCCGCCCTCGGTGACGGCATCTGGGCGGGCGCGAGCGACCGTCGCAAGGACGGTTGCGCGCTCGGCCTGTGGGACCCGCCTACTCCGAAGGCGTGAGCTCCACCCGGCGGTTCTTGGCGCGGCCCGCCTCGTTGGCGTTGCTCGCCACGGGCTGCGACTCGCCGTGTCCGACCGCGGTCAGCCGGGAGGCATCGACACCCTGACCGGTCAGGAAGTCGCGCACCGAGTTGGCGCGGCGCTCGGAGAGCTGCTGGTTGTAGCTCTCGGAACCCACCGAGTCGGTGTAACCGCTGATCTCGATCGAGGTGTTCGGGCACTGCTTCAGGCGACCGGCCCAGCGGCCGAGCGTCGGCTCTGCGTCGCTGCGAATCGTCGCCTTGTCGAAGTCGAAGTTGACGCCGCCGAAGGTGACCTTCTCCTTGCAGGGATCGGGCGTCGGCACCGGTGTGGGCGTGGGTTCGGGGGTCGGCGCCGGAGTGGGTGCCGGAGTCGGCTCGGGCTTCGGCTCGGGCTTCTCCTCGAGGGCCTTGCACAGGTAGTAGCTGCCGATCGCACCGAGCACGCCGCCGACGGCGCCGCCCGCGATGCCGGCGCCGACGTCGCCGCCGCCGTCGTGGAGCTCGCCGCCCGCGAGGGCGCCGCCCGCGGCGCCCACCATGGACCCGATCACTCCGCAGAGCTCCGGGCTCGGTCGCGACGTCGCGCAGGACGTCAGGGCCAGCGCAGCCACCAGCGCTCCCACCAGAATCCGAATCCGCATCACGGCCCTCCTCGAGGTCGGCGTCCCATCCTACGCGCTCACAGGCACGTCGGGGCGGGGAATAGCACGCGAGGCGCGACGGCCACAGCGCCGCGGCGCTTTTTCTCCCTCGGTGGGGCGATGGCGGGGCAAAATCCCTACTTCGAGCGCGCCTGCGCCAGGGCGGCCTCCAGCGGGAGGCCGGTCTCCAGCTCGCGCCGCCAGCGGATGAAGCGGGCGGCGCGGTTCGCCGCGACCACGCCGGTCCAGCGTCCGTCGCGGCCGGTCAGCACCACGAAGCGCCGCTCGTCGGGCGAGCCGTCGATCCAGTGCAGCTCGTCGCCGGCGCGCGGCAGGCCCGCCAGCTGGATCTTGGCGTCGTACTGATCCGACCAGACGAAGGGAACCGGGTCGAAGGGCGCAGCGGCCTCGGGGCCGTCCAGCAGGCGGGCCGCGGCGGCCTCGGCCTGGTTGACCGCATGGTCCCAGTGCTCGATGCGCAGCCCGCCGTAGCGCGCGCTCCGCCAGCGCGCGACGTCGCCCGCCGCCACCACGTCGGCGGCCGCGGCGCAGCGGGCGTCGCAGAGCACACCGTTCTCGAGCTCCAGACCGGAGCCCTCCAGCCACTGCGTGTTGGGCCGCACCCCGATCCCCACCACCACCAGGTCTGCCCTGACCGCGCTGCCGTCGGCCAGGCGCACGCGCTCGACGCGGGCGCCGCCCTCGAGGGCGGCCACCCGCGCCCCGAGCCGCAGGTCGACGCCGTGATCGCGGTGGAGGGACGCGCACCAGGCGCCGAGCTCCGGTCCCAGCGATTGGGCCAGCGGTTGCTCGAGGGCTTCGATCAAGGTGACCTCGAGCCCGCGTTGCCGGCACGACGCCGCCACCTCCGCGCCGATGAAGCCGCCGCCCACCACGGCGACCCGGGGCGTTCGTTCCAGCGCGCTGCGGATCGAGAGCGCGTCTTCGAGTGTGCGCAGCAGGTGGACGCCCTCGAGCGGCGGCGTTCCCGGCAGCGGCAGCGCCGACGCGCCGGTGGCGATGAAGAGACCGTCGAAACCCAGGGTCTCGCCGCCGTCCAGCTCGAGCCGGCGGGCGTCCAGGTCCAACGCCAGCGCGCGGCGGCCCAGGTGGAGCTCGGTGGCGAGATCGGCGAGCCCCTGGCGCCGCAGCCGGATCCGGTCCGCGTTCCACTCGCCGCGCAGCACCTCCTTCGAGAGCGGCGGGCGGTCGTAGGGCTCGTGCGCCTCGGCGCCGATCCAGTGGATGCGGCCGTCGAAGCCGCGCGCGCGCAGCGCCTCCACGCCGCGCAGGCCCGCCAGCGAAGCGCCCACCACGGCGACGGTGTCGAGCCGGGCCATCGGGTGTCACTCCTCGAGCAGCGCTTCCAGGTCCGGGAAGGACGGGAGCACCCGCACCGGACGCGGGCTCTCGGCCGGCGGCGGGCGACCGTCGCGCTCGATCCAGACCGCGTCCAGGCCGGCGCCGAGTGCGCCCAGCACGTCGCACTCGAAGTTGTCGCCGACCATCAGCGCCGCCGTCGCCGGCGAGCCGAGCGTCGCCAGCGCGTGGCAGAAGACGCTGGCGTCGGGCTTGCCGATGCCGAACTCGCCCTCCACCACGACGACGTCGAAGTAGGGTTCGAGCTCGAAGCGCTCGATCTTGGCGCGCTGGGCGTCGGCCGCGCCGTTGGTGATCAGCGCCAGACCGGGAACCCGGTCGCGCAGACGCGCCAGCAGCTCGAAGGCGCCCTCGATGGGAACCAGTCCGCGATCGCGCAGCTCCGAATAGAGCTCGGCGCCCTCGGCGGCGAGGGAAGCGTCGGGTCGCTCCAGCGTCTCGAGCAGGTGGGCGAGCAGTGCGCGCCGCGCACCGAGCATGTCGAGCCGACCCCAGCGGTGGCGCTCGTCGTCGCGCCAGAACCAATCAGAGCTGCGCCCGAACTGCTGGCGGATCGCCGCCTCCGGAAGTCCGGCACGGCCGGCCAGGAACTCCGCCACCGTCCGCTGCGCCTCGGCGAGCCCGGCCCGGTTGTCGAGCAACGTGTCGTCGAGGTCGAGCAGCAGCGCGCTCAGCTCCGATCCCTGGTACTTCATCGCGGCTGGAGGCTAGCAACCCATTCTCGCGAGTCGCGCGCAGCGGGTCGCGTCGATGGGCCAGAGCACTAAGCTCTCGCCATGTCCCTCCCCTTCGTCATCCTGGTCCGGCGCTCCGGGGAGATCGGCACCAAGGCGCGGCACACGCGGTCTCGTTTCGAGCGGCGGCTCGCACAGAATCTGGCAGATTCGCTACGCAGCGAGGGCATCGAGGCCTCGGTGCGCACCACCCGCGATCGCATCTTCGTCGAGACCCGGGACGAACGGGCGCCGCGGGTGCTGGCGCGCCTCCCCGGTGTGCAGTCGGTGGCGACGGCTCGGCACACTTCGGCGGAGAAGCTCCAGGAGGTGGTCGACAGCGGCGCGGCGCTCTTCCAGGAGCGCGTGGCCGGTCGCCGCTTCGCGGTGCGCGCGCGCCGGGTGGGCGATCGCCAGCGGATCGCGCTGGAGAGCCAGGAGATCGAGCGCGCCCTGGGACGCGCGCTGCTGCCGTTCGCCGCGGGGGTCGACCTGGGCGATCCCGAAGTGACGGTCCGCGTCGAGCTGCACGACGGTTCGGCCTACCTGACCGCCGACGAGCATCGCGGCCCGGGGGGGCTTCCGCTCGGCGTCGAGGGACGCGCGCTTGCGCTCGCTTCGGGCGGCTTCGACTCGCCGGTGGCGGCATGGCAGATGCTGCGCCGCGGCGTCGATCTCGACTACCTGTTCTGCAATCTGGGCGGTGCTGCCCACCAGCTCGGCGTGATCCGGGTGCTCAAGGTGCTGGCCGACCGCTGGTCCTACGGGACCCACCCGCTGCTCCACGCGGTGGACTTCGAAGCGGTGAGCCGCGAGATCCGCTCGCGTACGGAGCAGCGGCTGTGGCAGATCCTGCTGAAGCGCCAGATGCTGCGGGCTGCCGAGCGCGTGGCGGGAGAACGCCGCGCGGCGGCGCTGATCACCGGCGACGCGGTGGGTCAGGTCTCCTCCCAGACGTTGCCCAACCTCGCCGTGATCTCCTCGGCCACCGCGCTTCCCGTGCTGCGGCCGCTGGTGGGTACGAACAAGGAAGAGATCATCCGCCAGGCGGAGCACATCGGCACGGCGCAGCTTTCGGCGGTGGTCGACGAGTACTGCGCGATGGTGCCGACGCGCCCCGCCACCGCGGCGGTTCTCGAACAGGTGTGCGCCGAGGAGTCGAAGCTCGATCCGGCGCTGCTCGAGCGCGCCGTCGCGGAGCGCGCGGTCTTCGACCTGCGCCAGCTCGACCCGGCGGACCAGTCGATCCCCGAGCTCGAGGTGACCGCGATTCCGGCCGGCGCCACCGTGATCGATCTGCGATCGCGCGCGGCCTACGCGGGTTGGCACTGGCCCGACTCGCTGCGCCTCGACTTCGACCGCGCCCTGGCGTCCTACCGCTCGTTCCGGCGCGACCAGGTCTTCGTGTCCTACTGCGAGTTCGGCCTGAAGAGCGCCCATCTGGCCGAGTGCATGCGCGCCGAGGGCTTCGAGGCCAGCCACTTCCGCGGCGGCCTCACCGCGCTGCTCGATCACGCCCGCGAACGGGGTGTGACGCTGCCCGACGCACTCGCCCTCGGCGACCTGTAGCGCCGGCTAGAACGCGAGCTGCCAGCCCGCGATCAGCTGCCAGTCGGTCTCGAGCTTGGGCCCGTCGAGCCACTGGTAGAGCGGCCGTCCCACCTCGATCGCAAAGCGGTTGCCGCGCAGCGGCCCGCCGGTGACGACGGTGTTGAGCCCGAGCGCCAGGTCGAGCTGGTGGCCGCCCTGGCGGTGGGGATCGGCCGTCGGAACCACCGGCGCCGGCAGCGGCATCGACGGCGCCAAGGCGTCGTCGTCGCCCTTCACGTTGCCCCACAGCGAGTAGCCGAGACCCGCCGAGGCGCTGAGCCAGGGCAAGAGGCGCCGCGCGCCCCAGCCCTGGAGCTGCACCTGGTGGCCGCGTCGCCAGCCCTCGCTGTTGCGCCCCAGGCGCAGCGCGCCGCTCAGCTGTGCTCCGCTCGACCACTAGCGCGCGCCGGTCCGCGTGCGGTGGTCCATGTCGAGGCGGACGAAGGGCACCATCGCCATCAGCGTGACGTCATCGCTCGGGGCGTACATGACTCCGAGCATGTGCATCTCCATGTCCATGCGCGTGGGCGTCACCAGGAAATCCTGGAGCACGGACGAGTCGGTGACGCCCTCGGTGCACCTTGCTTCCGCCCATGTGCATGCGCATGTAGCGATAAGAGAGCATGAACTCGCCGCGGTGGTGCAGGTGGTCGCCCATCACGCCGATCGGCGCGTGGGCGTCCGGGCGCGGGCCGTGATCGAGCGCCCAGCCCGGCGCCGCTGCCATTGCCCCGAGGAATGCCGTGACGCAGCCGAGGGCACGCATGTCCTACTCCGAGAGCTCGGCGAGGAAGTGCAGCAGGGCACGGTTGACCGCGTCGGGCGCCTCCAGCGTGACCACGTGGCCCGCCCCGGGGATCTCGAGCTTGCGCGCCTTGGGCAGCCGGGCGGCCAGCACGTCGGCGGCCCGCAGGTACGCCTGGTCCTCTTCGCCCACCAGCACCAGCGCCGGCGCATCGATGCGCGGGAGCTCGTCGATGCAGGCGGGCGCCGGTCCGGCGACGCGCCGTCCGAAATGGGCCACGCCCTGGGCCGAGCCCCGCGCGATGGCGGCGGCCGCGGCGCGGGCCGCGGGACTCTCGGGGTCGCGGCCGATGGCGGTCGCGGCGCCCTTGCCGCCCAGGAAACGCTCGAAGCCACCGGTCTCCAGGATGCTGGCGGTGCGCTCCACCAGCGCCATCCAGCGTTCCTGGGCCTCGGCCTTCTTGAAGCCGGGACCGGTATCGATCAGGGCCAGCGCGCGCACGCGCTCCGGATTCCGCAGCGCGAAGTGGAGCGACGCCAGCCCGCCGAACGAGAATCCGGCCAGCACCGCCGGCTCGCCGGGCGCAGCCCAGTCGAGCACGCAACCGAGGTCGCCGAGCACGTGCTCGAGCGAGTAGGCCTCGGGGTCCTCGGGCGCGTCGGATTCGCCGTGGCCGCGATAGTCCCAGAGCACCACCCGGAAGCCGGCGGCCACCAGCGGCTCGACCTGCGGTCGGAAGTTCTCGCGGGCGCAGACGTAGCCGGCCGAGAAGACGATCGCCGGGCCTTCGCCACAGGCCTCCACGGCCAGCTCCACTCCATCGGTCGCGGGGATGCGGGGCACGCTTCAGGCGTCGTCGGACAGACGACTCTCGAGCGCGTCCGCCATCTGGCTGAGCTGATCCTGCATCGGACCGCGAATGGTGAACTCGGGCACGAGTCCCTTGGTGCGCCCTTCCAGCTCGATGCAGACCCGCGTGCGGTCACGCCGCTTCGACAGGGTCACGGCGCCGGACAGCTCGCGCCAGACCCGTCCGTCGCAGACCTTCTCGAAGCGCACCTCGCCGTCGGGCTCGAACTCGAAGTGGAAGGTGGCGACGCCCTCGCGCCCCAGTGCGGTGTAGTGACTGCGCACGGTGCAGCGGTCGCCGTCGCGCTCGACGATCTCGGTCTTCGCGTCCGGGAACAGCCCTTCGAGCGTAGCGTCCTCGGCAAGCAGCTCGGCGGCGCGCTCCAACGAACAGGGTGTCTCGAATTCCTTCTGCAAGCGCATCGGATGCTCCTGGCAAGACGACTAGCGGATCTCGACCCACACCGGCGGCACCAGCGCGGGGCCGCCGCCCGAGAGCGCTTCGATCCAGAGCTCCGCCCCCGCGGTGGAGCCCCTCCAGGGTAGTGCCTGACGTGCCGTCCGCGCGACGCGCTGGCGGAAGGCGTCGCGAATCTGGCGCTGCCACGAGCGGGGCCGCGGATAGACCTCGAGGGCGACGTCGGCGTCGGGAGCGAGGCCGACCCGCTCCTTGGCCCAGCCCACCGCAACCCGCAGGCCCCCCAGCGCGTCGACCAGGTCGCGCTCGAGCGCCTGCTCCCCGGTGAAGACGCGACCCTCGGCCACCGCGTCCACCTGGGCCGGCTTCAGCTGCCGCCCGTCGGCGACCCGGTCGCGGAAACGTCGGTAGGTGACCTCGACCTCGCTCTGGAGCCAGGCGCGGGTGTCCTCGGAGAGCTCGGGCGTGGCCAGCAGCAGCTCGGCGTGGGGGGCGCGCAGCAGCGCCTCGGTGCCCACGTCGAGGCGCGCGAGCAGGCCGCCGAGTGCGGGTCGCACCGCGTAGACGCCGATCGATCCGGTCAAGGTGGCCGGGTTCGCCACCACCGCCTCGGCGGCCGTGGCCAGGTAGTAGCCGCCCGAGGCGGCGTAGTCCGAGAACGAGGCCACCACCGGCTTGGTCCGCCGCGCCTCGCGCACCGCACGCCACACCAGCTCCGAGGGATACGAGCCGCCCCCGGGGCTGTCGACGCGCAGCACGATGGCCGCCACCTGGTCGTTCTCGGCGGCGTCCTCGAGCGCGGACACCATCGTGTCGGCGGCGAGTAGTGGTTGGCCGCTGAAGGAGAGCGAGGCATCGCCGGAGACGATGGGTCCGCTGCCGTATACCAGCGCGAAGGTCGCCTGGGGCTCGAAGCCCAGCTCGGCGGGATCGACGGCGGCGTAGGTGTTCGCCTTCACCAGCGGCGGATCACCCAGCTCGGCCAGAAGCGCCGCGCGGGTGAGGACGCCGTCCACCAGCCCGAGCTGCTGGAGCGCCTCGCCGTCGGAGGGCGCGGCGAGCAGCGCGCGCTCGAGCGCCTGGGCATCGAGTCCACGGGCCTCCGTGATGCCGGTCCGGAACTGGGCGTCCATCGAGTCGAGCAGGGCCGAGGCCTGCTCGCGGAAGGAATCGGTCATCTCGCGGCCGGTGAAGACGTCGGCGGCGCCCTTGAACTCGCCCGCCTGGCTCACCTCCACCTGGATGCCCAGCCGTTCCCACAAGCCGCCCAGGAAGGTGTACTCCTGGCCGAGGCCCAGCAGCGGCGGACCTCCGCCCGGAGCGAGGCGGATCTCGTCGGCCGCGGTCGCCACGTAGTACTCGCGGTTCGCGCTGAAGCCGGGCACCTCGAGGAACGCGATCACGTGGCGACCCGCCGCGCGCAACTGCTCCAAGGCGTCGCGGATCTCCTGGCACTTGGCCCAGCCGATCTCGAGACTGCGGATGTGGACGACCACGTGGTCGAGCCGTGCGTCCCGCTCGGCCTTGCGCAGCAACGAGAGCAGACCCGCCAGTGACTGCTGCTCGCTGCCGAGCAGCTCTCCCAGCAGCGGCGTCTCGGCGCTCTCCAGGTAGCTGCCCTCCACCGTCAGCCACAGCACGCTGCCCGGCTCGATGCTCGGCTCCAGCCACCAGCGGGCCGCCCACGCGACCACCGAGAGCAACAGTACGAACACCAGCAAGCGGCGCAGCATTCTCACTTCGAGTTTCCCCTCCCCAGGGCTCACGAGCGCGCGCGGTGACGCGGCGGCGCGGCGCTATGCTACGCCGCCATGGCGCGCGAGGTGTACATCGCAGCCGTGGGGCTCACCAAGGTGGATCTCACCGGCCGGATCTTTGCGAGCGTCTTCGACCTCTTCGCCGAAGCGTACCACCGCGCCCTCGAGGACTCCCCCATCCGAGCCTTCGACGCCATCCAGATCGGCATCATGGACAGCGAGGAGTTCGAGAACCGCGCCAACCTGGCCGCCAAGGTCGCCGACCGCTTCGGTCTCACTGGCATCCCGGCGGTCCGCTCCGAGACGGCCTCCTCCACCGGCGCCGCGGCCTTCCACGAGGCCTACTACAAGATCGCCTCGGGGCAACACGAAAATGTACTGGTCGTGGCCGGTGAGCGCATGAAGAACGTGACCACCGAGATGGCCACCCGGATCATGTCGAAGACCATCGACCCGGTGGAGCGGGGTTTCGGCTTCACCATGCCGGCGCTGATCGCCCTGATCACCCAGGCCTGGCTCCAGAAGCGCAAGATCCGCGGCAAGCAGGTCTCCGAGCTGCTGGCCCGGTTGATGTTCCGCGCCCACGCCCTGGGTTCGGCCAATCCGCTGGCGGCCTTCTACGGCAAGCCCGAGCCGTTCGAAGCCTATTTCGACACCAACAAGAACCTGCCCGTGGCCACGCCGCTGATGCGCAAGGACTGCTCTCCGATCTGCGATGGCGCTGCCGCATTGATCCTGAGCGCGCGGCCCCAGACGGTACGCGTGGCGGGCCTGGGCTCGGCGACCGAGACCTCCTCGATCCTCGACCGCAAGCACCTGTCCTGCCTCGACGCCACCCGCGCCGCCGCGGCGGTGGCGTACTGGCGGGCCGGCATCGCTCGCCCGCGCGAGCTCGAAGGACTGGTGGTCGAGGTCCACGACGCCTTCAACAGCCTGCTGCCGATCGACCTGGTCGATCTGGGCCTGGTCACCGACGACGAGGCCGTGGATGCGCTGGTCGGAAGCCTGCGCCGCGATCCGATGGACCCGCTCGAGCATCCGGTCACCGGCATCCACGGGCGCCTGCCGGTGAACTTCTCGGGCGGTCTCAAGGCGCGCGGTCACCCGGTGGGGGGAACGGGACTGTTCCAGATCTGCGAGTGCTACCTCCAGCTCGTCGGACGCTTCCCGAACCCGCGCGCCCAGGTGCCGGGCGCGCGCGTGGGCATTGCCCACTCCATCGGCGGTCCGGGCAACAACGTCTACGTCAGCGTGATCGAACGCAGCGACGCCGATCGAAAGCGCGAGCAGGTGGCCCGGCCGCAGCTCACCTTCCGCTCGGCCGAGGACGCTGCGGCACGGAGCGAGCCGGAGATGATCCACGGCGCGCGCGCGGTGGTAGAGGCCAACACCAGCATCCATGTGACCTCGGGCGACCAACCGTCACCGATCCACGTGGCACTGGTGCAGCTGGGAGGTCGCCGAGCCTTCGCCAAGCTCGACCGCCCGCCCGACGAGGGAGAGCCGCCCGAGGCGGTGCTCACTGGCCAGAAGGTGCGGCTGCTGGTGAAGGACGACGGGGACCAGTACTTCCAGATCGAACGGGGCCGGAGCTTCGACGTGAGCCGGCTGGTGGAACGCGTGCGCGCCCGGGTCGGCCTGGGCCGCGCGGTCGATGCGGAAGCGGCGCTGGACGGCGACGACGCGGCCGCCGAAGAGGAGCCGTCCGCCCCGGCAGACGGAGCGGACGGCGTTCCGGAAGAGCGCGACTAGAAGACGATCACGCCCCGGGCGTTGACGCCCGCCTCCAGGTCGGCGAACGCCTGCTGCGCCTGGTCGATCGAATAGGTGGCCGTCACCAGCTCGTCGAGCTTCAGCCGACCGGCCTTGTAGAGGTTCAGCAGCCGCGGAAAGTCGATCGAGGGCCGCGCCGAACCGTAGAGCGAGCCCACCAGCGCCTTCTCGGTGAAGGGCATCATGAAGGCGCCCAGCGTCACCATCTCGGTGGGAGCGGACACGCCCACCACGACCGCGGTGCCGCCCTTGCGGATTGCGTTGTAGGCCTGGGTGATGGTGGCGCCGAGTCCGATGCACTCGAAGGCGTAGTCCACGCCCACGCCGCCAGTCAGCTCCATCACCTTTGCCACGGCGTCGCCGTCGGTGCCGGGATTGATGGTGTGGGTGGCCCCGAAGGTCCGCGCGAACTCGAGCTTCTTGTCCGACATGTCGATTGCGACGATCTTCTCGGCCCCGCCGAGCGCGCAGCCCTGGATCGTATTCAGCCCGACGCCGCCGGCGCCCCAGACCGCGCAGTGGGAACCGGGCTCGACGGTGACGGTGTTGATCGCGGCGCCGACGCCGGTCATCACCGCGCATCCGACGATCGCCGCCTTGTCGGCCGGGATGTCGGGATCGATCACGATCACGTTGTCGCGGTGCACGGTGGCGTACTCGGCCATCACGGCCACGCCGGCCATGTGGTTGAGCGTCTCGCCGTTGGCATCCTTGAGGCGGCTGGTGCCGTCGGTGAGCGTGAAGGCCGCCTGCTGCGACATGTCGCAGAGGGCCGGGCGACCCATCACGCAGAAGCGGCAGGTTCCGCAGGTGGGAACCCACGAGACCACCACCGAATCGCCGACGGTGATGTCGCTGACGCCCTCGCCCACCTCGCAGATGGTGCCCGCGGCCTCGTGGCCGAGCACCATGGGCGGCGGCAGCGGGATGGTTCCGTTGGTCACGGAGAAGTCACTGTGGCACACGCCGCAGGCGCCGATCTTGATCATCACCTCGCCGGCGCGCGGCGACTCGACCTCGATGGTCTCGACGGAGACCGGCTTGTTCAGCTCTCGACAGACGACGGCCTTGCTCTGCTTGCCCATGACTGGAATCCCTCTCTCGCTCCGGTGGCTCGGCGGCCCGCACCGGCACGGCGATGTGTTTCATCGAGGTGGTTTCGACAGATCGATCGCTCGGGCCGACCCAGCGTCGGCCCGCGAAGCGACAGGCAGTCTAAGAGAGAGTTGACTGAAGTGTCAAAATTTCCGGCGCCGTCGGACGGCTGGGCCAGCCCACGGCGCGCCAGCCCGTATAATGAGCGTGCCCCGAACCCGGGAGAGCACCCCTCATGCCGATCCGCCCCTTCCGCCCCGAGGACGCACCGACCCTGGCGGAGCTCGCTGTGAGCTGCGCGCGGGGCGAGACCGACTTCGTGCTCTCGCCGCTCTGGGAGAGCGCCGACGAGCTCTTCGCCGAGTTCGAGCGCCATCGCATCGACCCGGCCGACCACCTGCGGGTCGCCGAGGTCGGCGATGGATCGGTGGCGGGATGCGTGGGCTTCGTGCGCGCTCCGGACGCCAGTGTGGCTGGACTGGTCTGTCCGGTGGTCGAGCGCGCCGAACGCGGTCGCGGTCTGGGGGGCGAGCTGCTGCGCGACGCCCTGTCGTGGGGACGCGACGAGCTCGGCATCCGCATCGTCTCCGCCGCCATCGGGGCCCGCAACCGCGCCGGCTACTCGCTGCTGTCGGCGATGAGCTTCCGGGCAGCCCGACAGCACTATCTGATGCGGCTCGACGCCCCGCCCAAGTCCGCGCCGCCCGCCGGCGTCGAGATCGGCCCCGCCTCGCCCGACGACGCCGAGGGGATTCTCGCGATCTACCGCGCCTGCAACTTCGACGCGCGCGACCTGGACACCATGAGCCGGTTGATGGCCGACGAACACACCGGGCACGTGGTCGCGCGGCGCGCCGGCGAGCTGGTGGGCTTTGCCGAGATCGAGACGTTCTGGCCGAAGCGGCCCTGGGTCGCCTTCGTGGGCGTGGCGCCGGCCGTGCGCGACCAGGGCCTCGGCACCGCGCTGGTGGCCTCGGCCCTGGAACAGCCCTTCGCCTCGGGCGCCAGCGCGGCGCTGCTGCTGCTGTCGCCCGGCAACCGCACGGCGGTCCGCGCCTACGAGAAGGTCGGCTTCCGCCGCCACCGGCTGGTGGACGTGCTCGACCGGGGCCTCTGAAGGGTCTCAGAAGCGGTCGGCAGGCCAGAAGGTGAAGGCGTCGGGCGGAAGCGCGCGCCGCAGTAGAGACGCCTGCGCCGCCGCATCCGCGGGCGCCGGCGCCACGAGGCGCCGCGCCAACGCGTCCGCATCGACACAGCGGAGCATGACGCCGCTCCACGGCACGGGCCTCGTCGCGGTGCCGCGCGCCTCGAGCGCAGCGTCCAGCTCGGGATCCGAGACCGGCGGCACGATCGCGCGCGCGCGCAATGCTGCGGAAGTCGTCCCGGCCCGGGCGAGGGGATCCCCCGGGCGGGGCGCGAGCAGGGCCTCCAGCAGCTCCGCCAGAGCCTCGGCCCCGCCCGCCGCGCGGCCGAGCTCGGCGATCACCAATACGCCCTCCAACATCACGGCCCGGGCGTAGGCCTGCATCGCACCGCCTGCGCGAGCGACGCGGAAGTCTTCCGATGGGTTGCCCGCTACGCGCAGGCTGGCGTTCCACGCCGCGGCGTCTCGGACCGCGGTCCCGGTCCGGATCCGCGAGTAGCTCTCGTGCACCGCGCGCACCGCGGCGAGGTCGCGCTCGGCGCCGAAGTCGCTGATCGAGACCCGCGAGCCACCGGCCGCGCCGCCCGGCTCGATCAGTCGCGCTCGCAGCGGCCACTCGCTCCAGCCGCGCGCTGCGTAGAACCCCGCGCTACCGGTGAAGAGCAGTGCCACCTCGTAGCCGCGATCGTCCATCGCCCGGGTGGCCCGTTCCAGCAGCGCCGAGGCCAGGCCCGCTCCGCGCGCCTCGGGCCTGGTGAAGACGCTGCCGATGCCACCGGTCGGAACGCTGTGAGCGCCCGCCCGGAGCTGGCGCGGAAAGATCTGGACGCACGCCTCCAGGCGGTCGTTCCGCTCGGCCACCCACACGTTGTCGGGCCGGTAGCTGGGATCGTGCTCGAGATAGCGCCGGAAGAAGTCGCGCCCGCGCCAGCCATCGGGAAGCGCCCACCCGTCGAGGAGCTCGATCAGCGCCTCTTCCTCGCCCGGGCGCAGCGTGCGGAGGATCGGATCCATGCTCCGAGGGTACCGCCGCATCGGAACCCCGCGGCTATACTTCCAGCCCATGACGGCGCGCGAGCTCTATCGAAGCGGCTTCCAGCACTTCTCGAAGGGAAACGTCGAGGAGGCGATTGCCGCTTATCGCGAGGCGATCGCGCTCGACGAGTCCCTGGCCGTCGCGTGGAATGGACTGGCCATGGCGCTGGCGAGGCAGGGCGATCTCGATGCCGCCATCGAGGCCAGCCGCCGCTACGTCGATCTAGATCCCGAAGAGCCGCTGGCCTACACCAGTCTCTCGGTGCTCCTCCAGCAGAAGGGCATGATCCCCGAGGCGGAAGAGGCCAAGGCCGTCTCGATGCAGCTCCAGATGAAGCAGTCCCGCTAGCCGGTATTGCGCAGACCCGCCGCCACGCCCGCGATGGTGAGCTGGATCGCCCCGTCCATCGCCTCCAGGGTCGCGCCCCGCACCCCGCCGCTGCGCTTGCGGCGCAGCAGCTCGAGCTGGAGCTGGGAGAGCGAGTCGATGTAGGGATTGCGCCGCTCGATCGAGCGGCGCAGCGCCGGCTCGCCCTCCAGCAGGCGTTTCGACCCCACGACCCGCAGCACGCTGCGCCGGCAGGCCGTGTGCTCGTCGCGGATCCGCTGCAACAGCGCGACCGCGTCGGGCAGATCGCGCGCCAGCTCGCCGTAGGCGGCGCCGACCTCCATGTCGACCTTGGCGAGCACCTGCTGCAGGTTGTCGATCACGGTGCGGAAGAAGAGCCAGCCCCGGTACATCGCGCGCAGGCGCTGCTCGCCGTCCGGCTCGGCCAGCATCTCCTGTAGAGCGGCGCCCGCCCCGTACCAGCTCGACAGCAGCACCCGGTTCTGGTTCCAGGCGAAGTTCCAGGGGATCGCCCGCAGGCTCTCGATGCGGCGGCCACCGCGTCGCTTGGCGGGGCGCGACCCGATCCGCAGTCCCGCGATCTCTTCGATCGGTGTCGCGGCGTAGAAGAGATCGACGAAGCCGGGCTCCTCGTACACCAGGCCGCGGTAACGGGCGCGGGAGCGCTCGGCGAGCGTGTCCATGGCGCCCATCCAGGAGACCCGGGCGGTGCGGCCCTGCATCGGGTGGGCGAGGGTCGCCTCGAGCACCGCGGAGGCCAGTTGCTCCAGGTGATGCACCGCCGCTTCGGAGGTGCCGTACTTGCTCGTGATGACCTCTCCCTGTTCGGTCAGCTTGATCCGCCCGCGCACCGTCTCCGGCGGCTGGGCCAGGATGGCGCGGTGGGTGGGACCGCCGCCGCGCGAGATGGTGCCCCCGCGGCCGTGGAAGAACTCCAGGTGCACACCGTGCCGCGCGGCCTGATCGGCCAGCGCGCGCTGGGCCCGCTGCAGCGCGAAGCACGCCGCGAAGTAGCCGCCGTCCTTGGCCGAGTCCGAATAGCCGAGCATGATCTGCTGACGCATGCCGCGGGCGCGGAGCTGGGCGCGGTAGGCCGGCGACTCGTAGAGCCGCTCCATCGACGTCTCCGCCGCCGCCAGCGAATCCACCTTCTCGAAGAGCGGAACGATGTTGACGGCGCTCTCGACGCCGCCGTCGGACGACCGCCGCACCAGGCCCACGCGGCGCGCGAGCACCAGCAGCTCCAGTACGTTGGCGTGATCGTGGGTGTCGCTGATCACAAGATCGCGCACCGCGCCGGGGTCGAGCCGCGCCATCGATTCGCGCACCGTGAGCAGGGTCGAGAGCACCTCGCGCGCGGCGTCGTCCAGCGAGTCGAGCGGCGGAAGCGGCTCGTCGGGCTCGTGCAGGAAGCAGTGCTCGAGGAAGCGCTGCTGCTCCTCCACCGGAAGCCCCTCGAGCGGGCCCTCCACCGGACACAGCAGCGACGCCGCCGCCGCGCGGTGGCGGGCCTGGTGCTCGCGAACGTCGAGGGAAGCCAGCCTGAATCCGAAGCTGGCCACCCGTTCGCGCAGCGTCTGCAGCATGCCGTCGGCCAGCCGCGCACCACGCTCGCCGCGCAGGCTGCGGTCGATCAGCTCGAGATCGGCCGCCAGCGCCCCGGCGTCGGGATAGCCACCGCGCAGACCCGGCAACTCCGCCGCGTCGGTCTCCTCCATCGAGAGCTCGAGCCGAACCGCCACCGCGTTCAGCTTGCGCCGATAGAGCTCGTGGGACTCGTATCCCTCCAGGCGCTCGCGCAGCCGCGGCAGCTCCTCGAGATCGCGCTCGACGCTGGCGCGGAGTTCCTCCGAGACGGGCACCCGCTTCTCGGACGGTGTCAGCAGGTCGATCAGGGTCGGGATGGCGCGCCAGTAGGCCGCCAGCGTGGTCTGCCGGTGCAGCCGCAGCGCTTCGCTGGTGACCCACGCCGTGACGTTCGGATTGCCGTCGCGGTCGCCGCCCACCCACGAACCCACCCGGACCGGCCGCGCCGGCGGCTCGAGGCGCGCACCGTACGCCGACTCGAAAGCCTTCGCGAGACGCTCGTGCACGCGCGGGATCGCGTCCTGGAAGACGGTCTCCAGCGTGTGGAGCGCGTGCTGCACCTCGCCGATCGGGGTCGGCCGCCGTTCGCGCTGGAGCTGGGTCTGCCAGAGCGCGGTGATCTCGCGGAGCAGCTCCGCCTCCCCGGCGCGGGCGCCCGCTTCCAGCGCGCGGTCCACGCGGCTCAGGATCTTGTGCACGCTCCAGCGCGTCGCTTCGGTCGGATGCGCGGTCAGCACGACGGTGGCGCGCAGATCCGACAGCGTGCGCGCCACCAGGTCCGACGGGGTTCCGCGCCGGGAGAGCCTGCGCAGCAGCGCGGCCAGCGAGCCCGAGCCGGCCCCGGGATCGAGCTGGGGCGCGTGGCGGCTCTCCACTACGTTGACCAGGTGCAGGAACAGGGTGAAGGCGCGAGCGACGGCCTCGATGTCTTCCTGCTCGAGCCGGCGGATCAGGCGTTGCAGGGTGCGCTCGCCCGGGGCGGTCGGACGGCGGCGGCGCGCCACGGCGAGGGTGCGCACGCGCTCGACCAGCTGGTAGATCCGCTCGCCCTCCTGCTCGCGAATCACGCGGCCCAGAAGGGCGCCCACGGCGCGCACTTCGGCACGCAGGGCGCTGTCGTCGATCCGCGATGCGGTCATGGAGATCGGGGATGATAGAATGAAAGCCGTCGAGCGCGAGCGCGTCCGGACGAGGAGACCCATGGCCGACGCACCCAAATCCTTCTTCCTGACGCGCCCCGTCCACGACTACCTGGTCGAGCACAGCGCGGCATCCGACCCGTTGCTCCGTGCACTGATCGACGAGACCGAGGCGTTGGGCCCGCTGTCCATCATGCAGATCGCGCCGGAGCAGGGCGCCTTCATGACGCTGCTGGCCCGAGCCGTTGGCGCGCGCCGCGCGGTGGAAGTGGGCACCTTCACCGGCTACTCGGCGCTGTGCCTCGCACGCGGGCTTCCGGACGACGGGCAGCTTCTGTGCTGCGACGTCAGCGAAGAGTGGGCCGGGGTCGCGCGGCGCTACTGGGAGAAGGCAGGCGTGGCCGACCGCATCGAGCTGAAGATCGCGCCGGCGGCGGATACCCTGCGCGCGCTCCCGGAGCAGGAGGTGTTCGACCTCGCCTTCATCGACGCCGACAAGCCGAGCTACCCGATCTACTACGAGGAGATCCTGAAGCGGCTGCGGCCCAACGGGGTGATCCTGGTCGACAACGTGTTGTGGATGGGCCGCGTGGCCGACCCCGAGGTGGAGGACGAGCAGACCGTGCACATCCGTCGCTTCAACGACCTGGCCGCGGGCGATCCGCGGGTGGAGTGCGCCATGATGGCGGTGGGCGACGGTCTCCTCGTGATCCGCAAGCGCTGAGTCAGATCCCCTCGCCGGCGTGTCTTGGGAGCCGGTGATCCATGTCGAGAGCCGGCGCTTCGCTGTCGGCGCCACCCACGACCCGGGCGGGCACGCCGGTCACGGTGCTGTGGGGCGGAACGTTCTCGAGCACGACGCTGCCCGCGCCCACCCGGGCGCCCTCGCCCACCTCGACGTTGCCGAGGATCTTGGCGCCGGCCCCGATCAACACCCCGGCGCGCACCTTCGGGTGGCGGTCGCCCATCTGCTTTCCGGTGCCGCCCAGGGTCACCTCGTGGAGCATCGATACGTTGTCCTCCACGACGGCGGTCTCTCCGATCACCACGCTGGTACCGTGGTCGATCAGCACCCCGGAGCCGATGCGCGCGGCGGGATGGATGTCGACGCCGAAGACCTCCGAGATGCGGGTCTGCAGGTGCATCGCCAGGGCGTGGCGACCGTGGGTCCAGAGCCAGTGACTGATCCGATGGCTCTGGAGCGCGTGGAATCCCTTGAAGTGGAGCAGCGGCGTCGAGTAGCGCTCGCAGGCAGGGTCGCGGTCGCGCACCGCGCGGATGTCGGCGCGCACCGCCTGGCCGATTCCCGCGTCCTTGGCCAACGCCTCGTCGATCACGTCGCGGATCGACATCTCCGAGAGGTTGGGGCCGTCGAGCTTGCCGGCCAGCAGGAACGACAGCGCGTCTTCGAGCGATTCGTGCTTGAGGACGGTGGCGTGCAGCCAGCTGGCCAGGATCGGCTCGTCGGCGACGTCACTGCGCACCTCCCGGCGGATCTCCTCCCAGACCGGATCGCTGGTATCAGCCATGGCTACTCCTCGGGCCCGAGGTGGAGTCCGCAGCCGGCGCACTCGTCGCCGTCGGACGGGAGCGGATCGCCGCAAGCGGGGCACGTATCGGACTCCTGCCACGACTCCGCCTCGTCGGGCAGGTCAGGCACCTGGGTGCGGGCGAACTCGCCGTCGATGCGCGCCGCCGCCTCCTGATCCTCCGGCCGCACCAGGATCGTACAGCGTACGCCGCCGGTGCCGGCCTGCTGCACCCGACCGTCCTCGCGGCGCGGCAGCTCGATGCGGCTCGGGATGCCCTCCTCGGCCAGCGCCTGGTAGAGCCCCTCGATCCACGGCACCTCGGCGTAGCGCAACGCCACCAGCGCCTCGGCGGGCGGCAACTCCTGTGCAGCTTCCTCGGCAGGCCCCTCGCTCCCCAGCGCCACGTCGCAGTCGGCGCAGCGCACGGCGGTGTGCACGTACTCCTCGCCACAGCGGGGACAGATCTTGGGCGGCGGCTCCATTGGACTCCTCCGGACCCCAGCGCTGGCGGGCGCTCAGGCCCCTGCTTCGGCCGGTCGATGAGCTTTCCAAAGACACGGGAGCCACGAGCCATGGGCAAGGTCTTCGGAATCCTTCTGATCGTGCTGGCCATCTGGGTGGGCCTCGAGGTGATGAACAACGGTACCGCGGGCGCCTTCGACGGCGCGTTCGTGCGGGCCGGGCTGGTCTCGCCGGAAGAGGCCGTGAACGACGTGCCGCTCGGTAGCCGTGCGTCCGGTGCGGTGGAACGCGCCCACCGCAAGACCGAAGACCGGCTGGCCGAGTTCGACTAGGCCCAGCTCCTCACTCACTCTCCATCCCCAATCTCTCCCCCGGCGCGCCAGCGCGCCGCACACGCCGCAACGTGGCGACCGTGGGCGCGCGCCGCCGCGCAGTGCGCCTCGGTGGGCCCCGCCACCCCGCCGCGCGGGTTGGTCCACGCCACTGGACCCCAGTGTGACCCCCCCTCCCGGAACCCGTCCAGACCGTGGGGCATCGACACCAGCAGCGCGCCGTGCTCGGCGAGGTTGGCGTGGAGCGAGATGAGTGCCAGCTCGGCGCCGCCGCGGCCGCCATCCCCGGCCGTCACGAAGGCGGCGCCCAGCTTGCCGACCAGTCCGCCGCGCAGCCAGAGCGGGCTCATGCGCTCGAAGAAGACGCGCATCGGCGACTCGATGCCCGCCATGTGCACGCCGCTCCCCAGCACGATGGCGTCGGCCTGCCGGAGGTCGTCCTCGCCGGTCTGCTCGGGATCGAGGATCCGCGTTTCGGCTCCGCCGTCCTCGGCGCCCTCAGCCAGCGCTTCGGCCAGGCGTCGGGTGCGGCCGGTCTGGGACGCCACCACGATCAATACACGCATGGCGCAGAGCTTATCACCGGTCCGGCACGCGCTGGCGCAACGCGGCGCTGAAGTCGGCGGGGTCCGGGCACTCGACCTCCACCTCGTCCACCGCCAACCGCGCCGCGTGCAACAGCGGGCGCGACGCCGCCGCGGACGCCCCGCTGTCTCCGCCGTAGTCGCGGTCGCCGAGCACCGGGTGTCCCAGGTGGGCGAGTCCGACGCGGATCTGGTGCAGGAAGCCGGTCTCCAGCTCGACCTCCACCAGCGTGGCCCCCGCGAGCGCCTGGAGCGCACGCCAGCGCATCCGCGTGATGCGCGCTCCGCTTCCGGAGGGCACCACCGAGACCCGTGCCGGGCGGTGGCGGGTGACGGCGAGCGGAAGCTCGAGGGCGCCCTCGACTTCGAGCCGGCCGTGCACCAGGGCGCGGTAGCGCTTGGCCACCCGGTGGGCGCGGAACGCATCGCGAAGCCTCTGCCATGCCTCCGGCGCGGTGGCGAAGAGCAGCGCTCCGCTGGTGCCGACATCGAGCCGGTGGACGACACCGCTGCGCAAGCCGCCCTCGCCCACCCCCTGGATCGACGGCACCCGAGCGACCAGCGCGTTGAGCACGGTGCCGCCCTCGCCCTCGCGCAGCGGATGCACCGGGATGCCGGCCGGCTTGTCCACCGCCAACCAGCCCTCGCCGCGCGCCAGCTCGGCCAGGGGCAGCTCGGGCTGGGGACGCACCTCGATCCGGGCGGGCGGCACGAAGTCGGCCACCTGCACCGCGCTTCCCGCCATGAGTGCGGCGCCCTTGCTGCGGGGCGACGCGTGGCGCCCGTCCACCCTCACCCGGCGCGCCTCGAGCAGCCGCTGTACGGCGCCACGGCCCACCCCGAGTCGGGCGGCCAGGAAGCGATCGAGACGCTCGCCGGCGTGCTCCGGGCCAACCGTCCAGACGTGCTCGGGCGGGGATGCCATGGCCGAGAGCGTAGCTTGACACCCCTCCCCCCCCCGATACCTTCGCGCGGATGTCGCGGCTGGAGACGGGGATCGAGATCGAGCGGGCATTCTCGAGCATCGGGATCATCGCCATCCTCGCGATCGGGATCCTCCCGATCGTCGGGACGGGTGGACCCGCGCCTTCCGTCCCCTGACGCGCCGCGCGTCGGATGTACGAGAGGCCGCGGGTTTCCGCGGCCTTCGCGCTTTAATGGCATGCGCTCGGACCCCTGGGGCGGCCCGCGCCGGAGAGACACGGTGAGCCGGAACACGCCGATCGAGGTGATGGACACCACCCTGCGCGACGGCGAGCAGACGCCCGACGTCGCCTACACGCCGGACGAGAAGCTCCAGCTGGCGCGCATGCTGCTGAGCGACGTGAAGGTCGATCGCATCGAGATCGCCTCCACCCGCGTGTCCGAAGGCGAGCGACTCGGGGCGCGCAAGGTGGCCGCCTGGGCCCGGCGCCAGCGCCTGCTCGATCGGGTCGAGATCCTCGGCTACTGCGACGGCGACGCCTCGGCCCAGTGGATCCGCGGGGTCGGCGCCAGCGTGATGAACCTGCTCACCAAGGGCTCCGAACGCCACTGCCGCACCCAGCTGGGTCTGAGTCCGGAGCAGCACCGCCGGCGCATCGCCGACACCGTGGGTCGCGCCCGCAAGCGTCGCATCCGCGTCAACGTCTACCTCGAAGATTGGTCGAGTGGTGCGCGCGAATCCTTCGACTACGTGTTTGCGCTGGTGCAGCACCTTCGGACGCTGCCGGTGGAACGCATCTACCTGCCCGACACGCTCGGCATCTTCTCTCCCGACGACACCGCCCGCTACGTGGGCCTGATGACTTCCACCTGGCCCGACCTCCACTTCGAGTACCACGCGCACAACGACTACGGCCTCGCCACGGCCAACTGCCTGGCCGCGGTGCAGGCGGGCGCGCGGGGCGTTCACACCAGCGTCAACGGGATGGGCGAACGCGCCGGCAACACCCGGCTGGCCGAGGTGGTGGCGTCGCTCCACGATCAGACCGCCTTCCGCACGCGCGTCGACGAGTCGCGACTCTCCACCGTGTCGCGGCTGGTGGAGACCTTCAGCGGCAAGGCGGTGCCGGACAACGCGCCCATCGTGGGCGGCGACGTCTTCACCCAGACCGCCGGCATCCACGCCGACGGCGACGCCAAGGGCGACCTCTACGCCAGCGCCCTGGCGCCGGGTCGCTTCGGACGGCAGCGGCGCTACGCGCTGGGCAAGCTTTCGGGCAAGGCCTCGCTCGACCACAACCTGAAGGATCTGGGCATCGAGCTCTCGGACGAGGCGCGGGCGCAGGTGCTCGAGCGCATCATCGAGCTCGGCGACAAGAAGCACGCCGTGGTGCCCGCGGACCTGCCCTACCTGATCGCCGACGTGCTCAAACGCCCCGAGCAGCGCCCGGTCCGCGTGGAATCGTACCGGGTGGAAGTGGCCTCCGGAGAGCTGCCGCGAGCCGAGGTCGAGTTCTCGGTGCGCGGCAAGCGCGGTCGCAGCACCGCCACCGGCGACGGCGGCTACGACGCGTTCATGCGCGCGCTCAAGAAGGGCGTGCGGCGCTTCGACATCAGCGTGCCGCGCCTGGTCGACTTCCGGGTGCGCATCCCGCCGGGCGGCCGCACCGGGGCGTTGGTCCAGACCGTGATCACCTGGCAGGGAGACGGGGGGCCGGACTCGACCTTCACCACCCTGGGTGTGGACTCGGACCAGCTGGCCGCCGCGGTCATCGCAACCGAGAAGATGCTGAACGCGGTGGTGGGGCGGAAGCGCGCGTGAGACGCGCTGCCGCGGCCCTCGCACTGGCGCTCTGTCTCGCCGCGTGCGCGAAGGAGCTGCCGCCGCCGGATCCGCGCTACCAGCCGTCCCAGAGCATCCTCGAAGTGGTGGCCACGCTGCGGCGCCACGTTCCGGACGATACCTATCGCTTCGAGCCCGCCAGCGACTTCACGGGTCGCAACGTGTACCGCTCGTCCTTGATGCGGCTCGAGAACCTGGAGCGCGTGCACGAAGACGCGCTGCGCGCCGGTTACATGGACGGCATCATCGCCTTCGCCAAGGGCCGCGCCCTCGAACGGCTGCGCGCCTACGACCTGGCCGCCACCAGCTACCGCTACGCGGCCGATCGCGAACCGGAGCTGCGTCTCCAGGCGTTGCGCGGTGCTGCTCTGTGCGACGCCCTCTCCGAAGCCGCCGATCTCGGCTACGCGGCCGATCGCCCCCTGCCCGACGGCGAGGCCCCCATCGCGGCGCCGATCGACCCGGACGTCGCGGTGGCGGAGTACGACCAGCGCCTCGCCCTGCTCGAGGCGCTGGCTGTCGAGAGCGAGGGTACCCACTACGCGGCGATCGTGCGCGAGGAGATCGAGCGCACCGACCTGGCGCGGGCCCGCTATTTCGCGAGCCGGCGCGGCGCCTTTCCCGACGGCGACGTGCGCGCCCTGGCGGAGCTGCAGTACGTCGTCACGCGCCACCGCGACTCGAAGAACGCCAATCGCCACCTGTTGGCACTGGCCGATCTCTACGCCACCCTTGCCGAGGAGTACGTCGAGGCCCGGCCTCCCGAGAGCCTCTGGTTCGATCCGCCCACCTTCCAGGAGTACGTGGATGCTGCGTCGCGGCTGTTCGAGGCGGTCGCCAATCAGGACGGAAGCCCCGAGAAGCTCGAAGCGGCCCGTCGTCTCGAGGCCTTCCTCGCCTTCACGCTGCGCGTGGATCGTGACCGCTTCAGCAACTAGAGCCGTGCTGGCCCCGCTGCTGCTGGCGTCGCTGGCGCTCGCCGGATGCCGAACGCCGGCGGGATCTCCGCTGGGCCCCTCGCTCGAGCCGCTGCCCACCCGCTCGGTCTACGTGCCCGACGCGGCCGATCGGGGCGCGCGCCGCATGGCGGCTGCGGTACTGGGCGGAGACGCCGCGGCCATCGGCTCGGCCCAGGCTTCGCTGCAGGCGCTCGAGGACGAGCGTCGCGACCTCGGGGAGGCGCCCTCCGGCCTGATCCCCTACGCGCAGCACGCCGTCGACGCCACTGCCCGCAGCGACCTGGCCTACCGGCGCGCCTCGCGCCGGCTGCTGGAGCGGCGCGACCTCGACCCGGCGTTGCGGCGCAAGCTCGAGATCGACGTAGCCGACGATCCGCTGGAGTTGGCGCACCTCCGGCTGCGCGACGAGCGACAGCGCCGCGTGACCCGGGCGGTGAACGGTGTGTTCACCGCCCTCGGGCGCTCGATCCTCAACGTGGCGGCGGCGCCCTGGCGGCTGAGCCAGGCGCTGGTCGGCATCGCCGTGGCGGAGCACAACGACGCCGCGATCAGCATGCAACAGCGCCAGGCGCTCCAATACTGGAAACGCTTCGTCGAGGAGCATCCGACCGCACCCGAGTCGCGCCAGCTGCTCGACCGCATCGAGTCGCTCCAGCGCGACTGGTTCGAGATGAAGCGCGAGCGCGGCGTCAAGGCGGCGGAACGTGGACTCGAGCTGGGCCAGTACGCCGAGGCCTTCGTCTTTGCCGACCGCGCGCTGCGCTACGCCCCGGAAGATCGCGAGGCGATCGAGCTGCTGGCCCGGGCCGAAGCGCTCCGGAACCGCGAGAGGGAAGAACGCGCGCGCAGCGTCGGCGTGGCAGCGGGGCCTCCGCCCGAGACCGGAGACCCGCTGGCGCGCGCGCTGCTGCTGGCGCTGATGCAGCCGGACGGAGACGTCGAGGGTGCGGCTGCCGCGCTGCTGGCTGCGCATCCCGAGGGCGGTCCGCTCGCCGCAGAGGCGCGCTTCGCGCAGGCGCTGGCCCTGGGCGAGCGAGGCGAAGAGGACGCGATGTGGCAGGCCCTGGATTCGCTCGCCGAGGGCGACGACCCGGCGGTGGCACGCCACGCCGCGCAGCTGGCGGGCAACGTCACGCAGAATCCGTACGCGGCTTTCCGCAAGAGCATCAGTGACCGTCGCACCGAAGCGGCGACCTTCGTCGCGCTCGGCCCGTTGGCGGACGGGGCGCGCGATCGCAACCTGCCCAGGCCCGTCGAATGGATGCTGGAGGGACCCGCGGTGATCGGGACCCTCGGCGGCATCCCGGGCCGGCTGTTGCAGACCAGCATCGCGCCGCCGCCGGCGCGGGCTCCCGCGATTCACGCCCGGGCCTATCTGAAGCGACATCCCCGGGGCGCTCACGCCCCGGAGCTGCGCCGCTGGCTCCTCGACTACGAGAGCGGCCGCGACAACTGGATCGGCGCCTACGCCCTGGCCGAGGACTCCAAGCCGGAGGAGCGCGCCGAGCTCGAACGCAAGGCGGCGGAGCAGGCGCTGTCGCGGGCACGGGACCAGGAGCGTCGCGACATCCGCCTGATGCTGCTGCGCGAGGTCGCCAACCGCTATCCCGATACGCCCGCCGGCAAGCGCGCCATGGCGCTCGCCCGCGAGGAGATCGAACGCGCCACGAGCCAGCGCATCCGCGTATCGCGCGGCTTCCTGGAGGAGAACCCGCGGGTGGCGGGCCCGGCCGGGCTCGGCCTGCGGCCGGCGCTGCTCGACGAGAACGCCCGGAACGGCGAGCTGCATCCGGAGGGCGTCATGCTGATCGGCGGGCGCGCGATCGAAGTCGCGCTGCTGGCTCCGAGCGGCGACTCCGAAGACCCGCCCGAGCGCCGCCGCCAGCAGATGTCGCCGGAGCGGCTGGCACGGCTGGTATCGCTGCTGGAGGAGACCGCGCTCCGCAACGCGCTGCTCGACCCGTTGGCCGCCCACGGTCCCGACGCCGACCGCGACCTCTTCTTCGAGCGCGCCCGCCTGGGCGCCACCGATGCGCCCGACTTCCGGGCCACGGCCTCGTCGAGCTACTCGTTCCTGGGCATGCGCGAACGCTACGGCATGGTCCGCACCCACGAATCGATCCTGCCGGTGGACCTGGTGATCCAGGGCTCGTTGCCGAGCATGAGTATCGGCGCCTTCCCGAGGCTGCGCCCGCCGCGCGAGACGCCCGACGCCGTGCTGTACCGCTGACGGTCCGAGCGCTAGCCGCTGCGCCCCCGGTTCACGTCGGTGATCTGCTCGTTCAGTGTCCAGAAATCGTAGAGCAGTCCCACCAGGAACAGCCCGCCGGTGAAGAAGTAGAGGATGCCGGTGATCCATTTGCCCAGGTACATCCGGTGCACCCCGAAGACACCCAGGAAGGTCAGCAGGATCCACGCCACGCTGTAGTCGATCTCGCCGGAGCGGTAGCGGCGGTCGGCCTTGCGGTCCATCGAGGGAATCAGGAACAGGTCGATCAGCCACCCGATGCCCAGCAGACCCAGCGTCAGGAACCAGATCGTGCCGGTGACCGGGCGCCCGTAGTAGAAGCGGTGCGAGCCGGTGAACCCGAAGATCCACAGGATGTATCCGAGGCTCTTTCGATGGGTATCACTGACGCTGGCTTGACTCATCGTTCCCTCCGGGGCGCTCCGGTTCGCGGAGAGCCTAGCCGCAAGGAACGACCGATTGCGACGCTGCCTGGCCAGCGCTAGATGTTTCGGGCTGCGAACCTCCCCCGCTGGAAGACGCGCCTTGTCCTTTTCCTCGATGCCCGTCCCGCGGCAGTCGTCCTCGATTGCTGCGCTCCCTGCCAACCGCTGGAACCCGCGCACCACTGCGGGCTACACGCTGATTGGCAGCTCCTTCGCACTCTGGCTGCCACTGCCGCTACTGCCGTTCCTTCCGCTCTCGATGAGCCATCGCGCCGGGCTCGGGGGCGGACTGGTGATCGCGGCCGAGTTCGCTTTCTGGGCGGGGCTGGTCCTGGCCGGACCCGAAGCGGCACGCCGGGTGCGGGGGGCCGTGGGTCGCTTCCGGCGCCGCCGGCGCCGGTGAGCGGCGGCCACGGCCCACCCCGTCAGAGCAGCGCGCGCACCAGCACGGCGGTTCCGCTCAGGGCCGAGAGACCCAGCACGACGGGACGCAGGGCGCGGCCATCCAGCATCCCCGCGGTCCGGGCCGAGATCGCGAATCCAAGCAGCAGACCGGGCATCAAGAGCGCCGACAGCTCCAGCTCGCGCCAGCCCAGGCGACCCACCGCCGCCAGCGCCACCAGCGCAATCGCAGTCGAGCACAGGAAGTAGGCTGCCAGGTTGCCGCGAAAGGCCGGGCCCGGGTGGCGCTGGTAGAGCAGCGCCATCGGCGGTCCACCGATCGACGACGTGGTGCCCATGAAGCCCGATACGACGCCCGCACCCGCGGCATTGCGTCGGTTGAAGGGGAGGTTGAGGCCCACGACCGACAACAGCACGCCCAACCACACCAGCGCGCCGAACAAGACGGTGAAGCCGCGAGCATCGAGCACGGTGAGCGCCGCGGCGGCGGCCCCCGAGCCCGCCAGGTTGCCGAGCACCGCCCAGCGCACGGGACCCAGCTCGAGCGATCGGTGTTCGCGGCGCAGCACCAATGCGGTGAGCACCCCGGCGTTGAGGATCAGCGGCGCCGGGACCAGGGACGCGTCCACCAGCACCAGGATCGGTGCAGCCACCAGGCCGAGTCCGAAGCCGAGCGAGGCCTGGAGGCAGGCGCCAGCCGTCATGCACAGCAGGATCGTCGCGATCTGGGCCGCGCCCAGCGCCTCGAAGGCGCTCACCGGGAGCTTCGCGTTTGGACGGGGGCGGGCACGATCGGCGGCCTAGACGTCGAAGAACCCGCCCAGTGTGGTGGTGGCGATCAGCCGCGAGTCGGCCAGCGCCGCCGTGCGGTGGAATACGATCGCCTGGTACTCCGGCTTCGCCACCATCTCCAGGAAGGCGGCGCGTGACGGATACTGCACCAGGATCGCGTCGTCCCATTCCTCGGCGTCGGGCGCGATCAGGGTGCCCGCGACGCTGCCGATCCAGAGCATCCGGCCACCCACCGACGCCACGTGGCGGCTCGCCACCTCGCCGTAGCGCTGGTAGGCCTCGCGTCCGCTGCACGCTTCGGCGCCGGAGTCGGGCGGGTAGTCGGCCTGTTCCCGGTAGCGCAGCAGGTTGATCATGACGATGGGGCTCTCGTCGCCGGCGTCGCGCAGGAAAGCCTGCATGCGCTCCGGGGTGGGCTCGATCGAAGGCATGGGGAACTCCTTGGGCAGGGGTCGGGCTCGCGGACTCAGGAGGCCGTGTCGGGGTCGAGCCGCACCGGCACCGATTTCGAGCCGTCGCGGATCACCGAGACGACCTGGTCGGCCCAGCCGTACTTGCGACGGTTGGCGAGGTGCACCGCGTCGCGGGCCGCGGGGTCGTGCACGGGCACGGCGCGATAGCGGCGCTTCTCGCCGCCGCGCGTCACCGCAACCGAATCGTTCGCCTCGACCCGCGCCAGCCAGCCCGAAGTGGGGACGCCCGCCCGCAGCCACGACGATCCGTCGTACTCCACCACCCAGAGGCGCGTCTCCACGGTGCCACCGTCGGCGTCGGTCGTCTCGAGCGTGACGGTCTCGCCGCCCATCTCCGACGCTCCGAAGATGACGGCGAGGAAGAGCACCCCCAGCGCGACGAGCAGAAGCAGGATGCGAAGCAGGCCCCTCATTCGATCTCTCCTCCCGGGCGCGCGGGTGTCAGCCGTCCCGGAGGGCGGCGCTGCAAGCCTACCACGGAGCGACGGGCGTCACGCCGGCGGGTCCTGGACCAGCTCGATCAGGTTGCCGTCGGGATCCCGCAGGTAGGCGGTTCGCTGTCCCCACGGCCGATCGGTGGGGGGCGTCACGGGAATCACGCCGCGCCCGATCAGCTCGGCGTAGACCGTGTCCACATCGTCGACCTTGAAGCCGATCTCGAAGGCCGGTGCGTTCTCGGCGGCGGGCGCCAGCTTGAAGCCCAGCGTCTGCTGCATGGCCTGGCGCTCGAAGAGCGCGATGCGGGTGGTGGCGGTGTCGAGCTGGGCGTAGGGCCCGGAGCGGTGGCCGAGCCGCAGCCCCAACACGTCGGTATAGAACGCGAGTGCGCGCTCCAGATCGGAGACGATCAGGACCAGGTAGGCCGGTGCGACGAGCTGCAGATCGCGCGCCATCGCCTCAGACCCGCAGCTGGACGTCGGTGACGCCGAAGAAGAAGTCGTTGGCCGGGCCCGCAGCGGCGCTGCGCACCCGGGGGCTTCGCAACAGCCACAGGATCAGTCCGCGCGCCATGGCCGCGATGGGGCCGGCGCGCATCACCAGCCGCGGCGGCTGGGCCGCCAGCTGCTGGATGCGGTCGATCTCGGGACCGCGCTCGGGCTCCACGCGGGCGGCAGCGGCGTCGAGCGCCTCCGGAGCGCCCCCTTCGCGCAACACGGGAACCAGATGGTTGGCCGCGACCACCGCATCGCGCAGCGCCACGTTGAGCCCCTGCCCGCCCACCGGCGACATGGTGTGGGCCGCGTCGCCCAGCAGCAGCACCCCCGGCGCGCTCCAGCCCCGCACCCGTTCGGTGCGGGCGTCGAGCAGGAACGGCCGCGAGATGTCGCTCACGTGGGCGCGCAGGTGCGCCGCCAGGTCGTCGTCGACGTGGTGGGCCATCTCCTCGACCCAGCCCTCCAAGCCGCGGCTGCGCAGCTCGCCGTAGGTGCCCTTGAGGATCACCCATGCCACCTGGAGTCGGTCGTCGGGCGAGCGCAGCGCGATCAGCAGATGGCCGCCGCCCACGTACACCCGGGCCGGATTGCCCGCGTCTGCGTCGGACCACGGCATCTTGCACCACACCACGTCCATCGGGGTCCCGATCGATCGGGTCTCGAAGCCGCCGCGGCGGCGCACCACCGAGCCGCGTCCGTCGGCGCCGACCACCAGGTCGCAGCGCAGCTGCGACTCTCCCGCGCGAGCCTGGAGGCGTAGGCCGCGAACGCGCTCGCCCTCGACCCACAGGTCGCGCACGACGCCACCGCGCACGAAATGGAAACCTGGATGCTCCGACGCCCGCGCGACCAGCAGCTCGAGCAGGTGCGGCTGCGACAGGGCGATGGGTGCCTCGGGCAGCACCTCGGGGCCGAGCTCGAATTCGAACACGCGTTGGCGGTTGCGGTGCACCAGCAGACGATCGGGCCGCTGCAGCGGCAGCGCGGCCACCGCCTCCTCGAGTCCCATCGCTGCGAGCACCCGCAGTCCGCTGGGCATCAGCACCTCGCCTCGGAACTCGCGGGCGAAGTCGCTCTGGCGCTCGATCAGTGCCACCCGGACGCCGCGCGACGCCAGGATCTGCGCCAGCGCAGCGCCGGCGGGCCCGGCGCCGACGATGGCCACCTGGACGTGCTCGGGTGCGTCCATCCTGCTCCTGGCGCTTCAGGATCGCACGCTCCTGCGGCTTCCGCAGCGCGTGAAATCCGCCCGCAAACCGGCCCGCGAACTACTCGTCGACCACGCGCACGATGCCCTTCACGCCGGGAAACTCCTTCAGCGCGTAGGAGAACTCGCCGGGAACGTCGAAGGTATGGTGCCAGCCCTCACGGCGTGCGAGTGTCGGGCTCTCGAAGGTGCCATCGTCGGCGACGAGGGTGCAGGTGCCGGCCCCGGTGTTGTGGTTCTGGAAGTGGACGGTCTGACCCGCCGCGATCGTGAGCAGCTCGGGCCGGGCGCCGCCGTAGGACACCTTGACCGTCGGTCCGTGTGCGTGTGCAGCCGGAGCGGCGAATACGAGCAGCAGGAGTGCAACCCAGAGCCGTCGGGTCATCGATCCTCACGGGTGTCGGTGCAGGGTCGTCGGTGGATGCGACAGCGGGCCGCGGGGGTAGGAGGATATCGTGGGCGTCGAGGACAACAAGCGCGTGGTGGCGCAGCTCTGGGCAGCGCTCTACCGCAAGGATTTCGACGG
>JBFGIM010000011.1:0-35695 GCA_041577695.1 Myxococcota bacterium
CCAACTTCCACCGCACCCGGAACATCAACGACTTCCTCGCCAGCCTGGTCTTCGATCGTCTCTTCGAGCACTTCCCCAACCTGCGGATCGCCTCCGTCGAGAACGGCGCCGAGTTCCTCGGCGACCTGCTGCGCGCCTTCGACCGCACCAAGCAGCGCGTCCGCGGCTACTTCAAGGACAATCCGGTGGACAGCTTCCGGGAGCACGTCTGGATCAATCCCTTCTGGGAGGACGACATCGCCGAGGTGGTCGAGCACATGGGCGCCGACCGCGTGATCCTCGGATCCGACTGGCCCCACATGGAGGGCCTCGAGCGCCCGCGGGACATCCTCGAGGAGCTCGACGGCGTCGCGGACGCCGACCGGGAGAAGATCCTCTACACCAACGCCAAGGAATTGAACGAGCGGAGGCCGTCGTGACCGACATCGACGGCTTCGACCTCATCGCACCGCGTGCCTACGCCGAGCGCGGCATCCCGCACGACCAGTGGACGGAGCTCCGGAAGCTCGACCTTCTCCACTTCTGCGAGCCGCGCGGCTTCGACCCCTTCTATCCGGTCGTCCGGCATGAGCACATCTGTGAGATCTCCAAACGGCCCGACCTCTTCTGGAGCCGCTTCGGCATCGTCCTCGAGAGCGAGCAGCAGAAGCTGATCATCAGCCAGAACGAGCAGAGCAGTCTCGGCGCCGTGCGGGTCATCATCGGGATGGACCCGCCCGAGCATCGCGACTATCGGAAGATCGCAGCTCCGTGGTTCACCCCGCGGGCCATCCAGCGCGTCGATCCGATGGCCCGGGAGAGCGCGCGCCACCTTGTCGACGGCATGGTCGAGCGGGCCAGCGCCGGCGAGGGCGAGTGCGAGTTCGCGAACGAGATCGCGGCCGCCCATCCCCTGCGGATCCTCTCCACGATCCTGGGCGTGACGCGCGAGCAGGAGCCCCAGATCCTCCGGCTCACGAACGAGCTCTTCGCGGCCGACGATCCGGACCTCCAGCGCGCGGGCGAGGACCGCGCGGCAGCGGCCAAGGCCCTGGCGCTCGAGTTCTTCGGGCTCTTCAACGGGATCATCGAAGATCGACGCGCACACCCGACCGACGACCTCGCGAGCCTACTCGCCAACGGGAAGGTCAACGGCGAGCCCATGGGGCTCCTGGAGACGCTCGGCTACTTCCTGATCACGTTCAGTGCCGGCCATGACACCACGAAGAACGCTCTCGCGGGCGGCCTGCATGCCCTGGCGAAGCACCCCGAGGAGTTCCAGAAGCTGAAGCGAAACCCAGAGCTCATCCCGAGCGCCGTGGAAGAGATCGTGCGCTGGACCACGCCCGTGAACTACATGAAGCGGGTCGTCGGGCAGGACGTCGAGTTCCGCGGCCAGCAGCTTCGCAAGGGCGACAATCTCGTGCTCTTCTACGCCTCGGCGAATCGCGACGAGACCGTCTTCGAAGATCCCTTCGCGTTCCGCGTCGACCGCGTGCCGAACCGCCACCTCGGCTTCGGGATCGGCGAGCACTTCTGCCTCGGCGCCCACCTGGCGCGCGAGTCGCAGAAGGCGATGCTCCGAGAGATCGTGCACCGGATCGATTCGATCGAGCTCGCCGGCGAGCCGGAGCGAATCCAGTCGAGCTTCGTGGTGGGCCTGAAGAAGCTGCCGCTGCGCTACCGCGTGAGCCAGGGCGCGTAGACGGCATGCCGGACGAGACCCCCTACCAACACATCCTGTTCGACGTCGAGGACGGCGTGGCGACGATCACCTTGAACCGTCCCGATCGGATGAACGCGTTCCACTTCCCTCTCGGCGCGGAGCTGGAGCACGCCTACGCCCGCTGCGACGAAGACGACGCGGTTCGCGCGGTCGTGCTGACGGGTGCCGGGAAGGCCTTCTGTGCCGGTGCGGACATGGGCGGTGGTGGAGAGACGTTCGACGACGTGGAGGGCGGAAGGCGGGCCGCCCGCTCGGGCGCCCGGGTGCGCCGCCTCCAGGCCTGGCAGGTCCGAAAACCCGTCGTCGCGGCCATCAACGGCCACGCCGTCGGCGTGGGGCTCACCCTCGCCCTGCAGTGCGACCTCCGCATCGTCGCCCGCGAGGCGAAGCTCGCCTTCGCCTTCGTGCGCCGCGGCATCATCCCCGAGCTCGGCTCCCACACGATCCTGCCCCGCGTCGTCGGGTTCTCGCGGGCGGCGGACCTGCTGCTCTCCGGGCGAACGTTCCGCGGCAAGGAGGCCGCGGCGCTGGGCGTCGCCTCCGAGGCGCTCCCTGCCGCGGAGGTCCTGCCCCGTGCGCGGGAGTGGGCGCGGGATGTCGCCGCGAATGCCGCGCCGGCCTCCGTCGCCATCGCGAAGCGGCTCCTCTGGGAGGGCATGACCGAGGCACCGGCCGAGACCATGGCCAAGGAAGGCCCGCTCCTCGCCTGGATCGGCAAGCAGCCCGACGCGGCCGAGGGCGTCCGCTCCTTCCTCGAGCGCCGCCCGCCCGAATGGAAGCTCAGCGCCAGCACCGACCTGCCGGATTGGCCCGGGAAGGACGAACGATGAAGCTCGGACTGATGCTCGGATACTCCGGCGCGGAGATGACCCTGCCCGTCGAGTTGGTGCAGCGCGCGGAAGCGCTGGGCTTCGACTCGGTCTGGACGGCCGAGGCCTACGGCTCCGACGCCACCTCGCCCCTCGCCTACCTGGCCGCCGTGACGAAGCGGATCCGGCTCGGCACGGCGATCATGCAGCTCGCCGGGCGGCCCCCCGCCATGGCCGCCATGCAAGCCGCCACGATCGACGCGCTGGCGGGCGGCGATCGCTTCATCGCGGGGCTCGGCGTGAGCGGGCCCCAGATCGTCGAAGGCTGGTACGGCCAGCCCTGGGGCCGGCCCTATTGGCGGATCCGCGACTACGTCTCGATCATGCGCAAGATCTTCGAACGCGAGGCGCCGGTCTCCCACGAAGGCAGGGAGATCTCACTTCCCTACACGGGCGAAGGCGCCATGGGAATTGGCAAACCGCTGAAGTCCATCCTCCACATGAACCCGAAGATCCCGATCTGGCTCGGCACGGGCAGCGAGAGCAACGTTCGGCTCACGGCCGAGATCGCCGACGGCTGGTTCCCGCTGGCCTTCGTCCCGGGCATGATGGGCCTCTACACGCCTTGGTTGCAGGAAGGCTTCCGCCGCGCGGGCGGAGGGAAGAGCTTGGCCGACCTTGAGATCCAGCCCATGGTCTCGGTGCGCCTCACCGACGATGTCGGGCCGGCCCTCGCCCGCATGAAGCCCGGCATCGCCCTCTACGTCGGCGGCATGGGCCACCGCGACAAGAACTTCCACAACGACATGATGGTGCGCCGCGGCTACCCGGAGGCGGCCGCGAAGATCCAGGAGCTCTACCTGGCGGGCCGCAAGCGCGAGGCGGTCGAGGCCGTACCCGACGACTACTGCGACGAGTCGTCGCTGGTGGGGCCGCCCCAGCGCATCCGCGATCGCTACAAGGATTGGGAGAGCTCCGGGGCCACGGGCCTGATCCTCGCGAGCCTCCAGCCCGAGGGGATGGAGCTGATGGCAGAGCTCACGGGAAGCCGCGACCGGAGGCAAGCGTGACCGAACCCACCGACCCGGTGCTCCTGGAAGAGACGCGGGGCAACGTCCGGATCCTGACGTTGAACCGACCCTCGAAGAAGAACGCCCTCTCCGGCGATCTCATCGACGCCATCATCGAGGGCTTTGCGTCGGCCGCGGCCGACGACGCGGTCCGAGTGGTCGGTCTCACCGGCGCCGGAGACGCCTTCTGCTCCGGTGCGGACCTGATTCCCAGGGACTCGGGGGGCTCGGGCGGTGGTTCTTCGCGCCGCTCGAACTCCGCAGATCGGGCGGTCCGGTTGGTGACCGGCATCCGAGTCCGGTGCGAGAAGCCGGTCGTTGCGGGAATCGGCGGCATCGCGATCGGCGCCGGCCTTTCCCTCGCGCTCTGCGCCGACATGCGCATCGCCAGCGCGAAGGCGCGTGTCCACCCGGGCTACGCGCGCGCCGGAACCTCGCCCGACTGCGGGCTCTCCTGGACCCTGCCCCAGGCGATCGGGCACGAGCGTGCGATGCGCTTCCTGCTCGAGCCGAAGATGCATGGCGCGGACGAGGCCCTCGCCCTCGGCCTGGTGGGCGAGGTCGTTCCCGACGAAGCCTTCGAGGACGCCTTCCTCGCCTACTGTCAGAAGATCGCAGAGGTCGCCCCCCTCGCATCGGCGCAGACCAAGCGCTTGGTGACACGGGCGGGCCTCTTGGCGGATCTCGAGCAGCATCTTCACGACGAACTCGAGCTGGCCCGGCGCGGACTCTCCAGCGAGGACGGACGGGAAGCCGTCAAGGCGATCTTCGAGAAGCGGAAGCCCGAGTTCACCGGGCGCTAGAGGACACCCCCATGAAATACGAAGACATCCGCTACGAGGTCGAGGACGGCCGGGCCCGCATCACCCTGGCGAGGCCGAAGACGCACAACGCGATGACGCCGCGGTTGCTCGAAGAGCTCGAACACGCGCTCTGGGAGGCCGACGACGACACCGCGGTGCACTGCGTGGTGCTGCGCGGCGAGGGCAAGTCGTTCTGCTCGGGCTACGACCTCACCACCCTCGGCGGGAAGAAGCAAGATGGGCATCGCACCGGCCGCACCCACGACGACGACATCTGGCTGATCGAGCAGAGCAACCGCCGCATCCGAACGCTCTGGGAGATGCACAAGCCTTCCATCGCCCAGGTTCAAGGCAGCTGCCTGGCCGGAGGCACCGACCTGGCCCTGGCCTGCGACATCGTCATCGCCGCGGACGACGCCCGCATCGGCTTCCCCGCGGCGCGCTCCATGGGCACCCTGCCGAACAACCTCTGGATGTATCACTGCGGGCCCCAGTGGGCGAAGCGGCTCCAGCTCACGGGCGACTCCGTGACTGGCGCGGACGCCGAGAAGATCGGACTGGTACTGAAGGCCGTGCCGGCAGACGTGCTCGAAGACGAAGTCGAGGGCCTGGCCGACCGCCTCAGCCTGATCGATCCCGACCTGCTCGCCGCCAACAAGCGCATCACCAATCTCGCGCTTGAGCTGATGGGGGCGCAGACGTTGCAGCGGCTGGCCGGCGAGAACGACGCTCGCGCGCATCGCTCCCAGGCAGTCCGAGACTACGTGCGCAGCGTCCGGCAGGACGGTCTCAAGGAGACCTTGCGGAAGCGCGACGAGCCCTTCGGCGAGGGCCTCGCCCGCGTGGGCGAGCCCGAGGGGCGCAGTGAGATCGTCCGGGCGGCGCGCGAGGCGCGTAGATCCCATGAGTGAGAAGCGGACCCCGGAGCGCGCCGCCGTCCGCGTCGCCCGAAAGATCGTGGGCGAGATCCGGCGGCGGCGGCTGCGTCCGGGCACCCAGCTCGACGCGGAGCACCGGATGGTGCACGAGTTCGGCGTCTCCCGCGCCACCGTGCGCGAGGCGCTCCGCTTCCTGGAACTCCAGGGCGCGCTGCGGATCAAAGCCGGCCTGGGCGGCGGCCCCGTCGTGAGAATGCCGGGTGCAGACCACCTCGCGAGCGTGCTCTCGCTCCACCTCCAGTTCGCCGACGCCTCCTTCAGCTCGGTCGTCGATGCCCGCCGTTCGATCTATCCGGTGCTGGCTGGCCAGGCCGCCGATAACGCGACCCGCGAGGACGTCGCCACGCTGCAGGAGAGCATCTCGCGGATGAACGCCGGCGTACACGACCCGGACCACTTCCGCGAGGAGGCCCGCCAGTTCATGAGTCTCCTGGCCGCGGCGTCGGGCAACCGGGTGCTCGCGCTCCTGGTGGACGCGCTCCACCGCATGTCGGGCGAAGCGGGTGCCGGCTGGGACGAGAAGCAGCGGCGTTCGGCGCTCCGCAGCTACGAGAAGGTCGTTCACAAGATCGCAGACGGAGATGCGGACGAAGCCCGAGCGATCATGGACAAGTCGCTGGCGGCCGGCGCGCGCCAATGGGAGCGAATGGCGCCTGATGAGCTGAAGGAACCGGTCGCCTGGATCGATTCCGATCGTTGAGCGCCCGAGGAGCTTCCGCATGACGGCTGCCAACCCCTCGACTCCTGCCGGCCCGCTGGCGTCGCCTCCTGCATCCGCGATGGGTCTTCGACCGGGCGACATCGATCTCTCCGATCCCAAGACGTTCCTCGCTGGGGTTCCGCACGAGTACTTTCGGGTCCTGCGCGAGCAGGACCCGGTCCACTGGCAGGACGAGTGCGCGCTCCCGGTCTTCCTGCCCGGCCCGGGCTACTGGGCCCTAACCCGCCATGAGGACTCGCCCGGCCATACGGAGCTGCGCAGCCTGACGAACGTGCAGTTCAAGCCGGCGGCCGTGCGTGAGACCGAAGCGCAGCCTGATGATCCAGGTGAACTTCTTCCTGCTCATCATCGCCGGAAACGAGACCACGCGGAACGCGCTCTCGGGAGGCATCCAGGCATTGTGCGAGAATCCCGACCAGTTCGAACGGCTGCGGCGCGAGCCCGCGCTCGCGGTCGGTACCGACGGTCCGCCGAGACCGATCGTGATCGCCGTGTGAGGTAGCCTCTGGGCCTCAGGAGGAGCGCCGTGAGTGAATCGAGCTCGTCTTCGAAGCTACGGACCGTGGTCGGCTGGGCATTGCTCGCCGTCGGCATCGCCGTCTTTGCCGTCCGCTTGCTGCACGACGGCGCCTACGCGGTGCCCCGCGGCGGGAACCTGTTCGGGGGGGTGGGTGCCCTGCTGCTCGGCGGCGTGCTGGTGTGGTCCGCCGCGCCGCGCGGGCTCGGGTGGCTGGCGCTGGCGGCCAGCCCGGTGGTGCTCTTCTTCGGGCTCTACGCCACGATGGCGGAGCTCGAGGAGGTGGTGTCGCTCTACGCCACCGACAGCGCCGGAAAGCCGGCGGAGCTGCGGCTCTGGATCGTGGACCGCGAAGACGGCGAGTGGGTGGGGATGCCGCGCTCGAAGGCAGTGGAGCACTCCCTGGATGGCGCGCGCCTCGAGCTCCTCAGAAGCGGGGAGACCCGGTGCGTCGTCCCGGTCCTCCACGAGGACCGCGCGACCGTGACCGCGATCCATGCCCTCAAGGTCGAGAAGTATGCGGTGGCCCGGGGTTCCGCGGCGATCGGCCTCTACCCCAGCGAGGCTCCCGAAACCTCGGTCTCCCTGCGACTCGACCCGTGCCCGGGCGGGTGAGAGGAGTCGCGCGGTCGCTCAGTCGATCCCCAGCCGCTTCATCTTCTTGTAGAGGCCCTCGCGGGTGATGCCCAGCGTGCGCGCCGTGGCGGCGCGGCGGCCGCCGTGGTCTTCGAGCGAGCGGCGGATGAGCCACGCCTCGAGGCGATCTAGGTTCTGGCGCAGCGTCTCGCCCGAATGGGTGGCTTCCTCGACCGGCTCGAGGGCGCCGGCGACGCGATCCGAGAGGTGCTCGGGCTCTACCGGCTTGCCGGCATCGACCAAAGCCAGCGCCCGCTGCATCTCGTTCTCGAGCTCTCGCACGTTGCCGGGCCAGCCGTAGGCGCGCAGCAGGTCGGCGGCGCCGTCGGAGAGCGTGCAGCCGGGTACCCCCTCGCGCTCACCGTGGTTGCGCAGGAAGTGGAGTGCCAGCGGGACGACGTCCTCGGCGCGCTCGCGCAACGGCGGCACCCGGATCTGGAAGACGGCAAGCCGGTAGTAGAGGTCTTCGCGGAAGCCGCCCTTGCGCACTTCGCTGCGCAGCTCGCGGTTGGTGGCGGCGAGCACGCGCACATCCACCGCGCGCGGACGCTCGCCGCCCACGGGCCGGATCTCGCGCTCCTGGAGCGCGCGCAGCAGCTTGGCTTGGAAACCGGCCGCGGTCTCGCCCACCTCGTCGAGGAAGAGGGTGCCGCCGCCGGCCACCTCGAAGAGGCCCGGCTTGGCACGGTCGGCGCCGGTGAAGGCCCCTTTCACGTGACCGAAGAGCTCGCTCTCCAGCAGCGTATCCGGGAAGGCGGCGCAGTTGACCGCGACGAAGCGTCCCTTCGAACGCGGGCTGTTGCGATGGATGGCGCGGGCGATCAGCTCCTTGCCGGTGCCGGTCTCGCCGCTGATCAGGACGGTGGCCCGTGACGGGGTGGCTCGTTCGACCAGCTGGAGCACGCTGCGCATGGCCGCGCTCTGGGCCACGAAGTCCGCGGATCGGCGCTCTCGGGGCGCGCTCCGCGCCGGCGGAACGTTCCGGCGCAGGCGCGCCAGCAGGTCGGGCACTCCATCACGTCCTCCCGGGTGGGTGAGACCCGCCGCCCCTGCGGCGCGGAGCGTGCGTTCGTCGTCGTCGTCGCCGCCCACCTCGAGCTGCACCCAGATCGGCGGCAGATCCTCGTGCGCGTTGCGTTCCAGTCGCAGCAGGTCGCGGCGCGCCTCCTCGGCGTCGCGCGCCTGGAGCGCTACGGCGTCGAAGGACGCCAGCGGCAGCGCGCTGGCGTCCTCGACGTCGCGGGCCCAGGCCACGTCGATCCACGGGCTGTCGGCGACCCCTTCGCCGCGCATCCCGTCGGCCTCTCCGATCCAGAGCAGGGAGCGAATCCGAGACATCGATGGCACCTCCGGTTGCTCGGGGAGCAAGTCGTGTGCCGGCGACGGAGCGTCGTGCCTGGTCGCAAGCGGCCGGAACGGGCCAGCGGGCCGGAAGTGGCGGCCAAAATCGGCCGTGCGCGTCGGCGGCTACGCCTTGCGCGGTGCGAAGTGTACGTAGTGGAGCAGTGTCTCGAAGCCCATGCGCTCGTACACCGCCCGCCCCACCTGCGACGCCTGGAGGCTCGCCAACCGGCAGCCGCGCCGGCGCCCCGCGTCCACGGCCGCCCAGGTGATGGCTTCACCGAGGCCGCGACCGCGGTGGCCGGGCACCGTACCCACCCAGTAGATGCCTGCGATCGGGCCGCTGGTGAAGAGCGCAGACGTACAGGCCGGCTCGTCCCCCACCCAGCCCAGGTAGAGGCCGATCTCGGGCTGGTCGAGCAGTTGATCGGTGAGGAAGGCATCGGCGGCGCCGGGCGGAAGCTCGAAACCCAGGAAGGCTGTCTCCCGGAAGGTCGCCATGGGCCCGGGCGTCGCGACCTCTTCGATCCGCAGCTCGGGCGGCGGGTCGGGGACGGTCCAGATGGGCGACAGCACCATCCCCGGAACGCGCTGCACCGCGTCGTAGCCGAGGATCCGGAGCGCGCCGGTGACGGCGCTCTCGTAGCTGTCGCGTACCGCCAGGCGGAAGGGGAGGTCGCGTTCGCGGAAGAATGCCTCGGCGCGCCGCACCTGGCCGCTCAGGTCCTCGAGCGGGGATTTCAGGTACGCCGTGTTGAAGTGCGCCGCGCGCACCCCCGAGTGGCTGATGAAGAGCCCCTCGCTCTCGAAGGCCTCACCCGTCCGCGAGCTGGCGAAGAAAGCCGCGTTGGCCCGGCAGTAGTTCCAATCGAGCGCGCGCAGCTCGGCGTCCCGCACCGCATCCACCTCCGCAACCGAAGCACAGCACTGCATGCGAAGGAATAGCGCAGCCGAAGCGCCCGCTGGACGCGCCCGAGGCCCTCTACTAGCATGTTCCATATAAACAAAACTTGTTCCGTATAATGGAACATTCAAGAGTCCGGGGAGGACTCCCGGAAGGGCCTCGCAATGGATGCCGGCTCGAGTGTCGAAAAAGCCCTCGACGTGCTGTTCCACCTGAGCGCCGCCGGTCCTTCCGGCGTCACGGCGATCGGTCGGGCCCTCGGCCTGCCGAAGTCGACGACCCACCGGCTGCTGGCGGCGCTGGGCCGTCGCGGCATGGTGGAATCCGACGCGCGCGGGCTCTACCGGCCGGGCATCGCACTGGTGGCGCTCGGCCTGGGTGCGCTCGAGCGCGAGCCGGTGGTGGCCGCATCCCGAGCGGTGCTCGAGGACGAGGCGCGCGAGAGTGGCGAGACGCTCTTCCTGGCCGGAGCTCGTGGCCGGCGCCTGGTGGTGCTCGATCAGGTCGAGGGCACCGGCTTCCTGCGCGCAGCGCCGCGGGTCGGATCGGAGATTCCGGTGCACGCCACGGCGGTGGGCAAGGTGCATCTGGCGTTCGATCCCGAGAGCGTGGCACTTCCCGCGAACCGGCTCGAGCGCTTCACGCCGCGCACCCGGGTCCGGCGCAGCGACCTCGAACGAGATCTCGTCAGGGTGCGTCGTCGCGGCTGGGCGGAGAACCGTGAGGAATGGATCGCGGGCCTCGTGGTGGTGGCGGCGCCGGTCCATCGCGAAGACGGTCTGGCCGCCGCCGTGGCGCTGGCGGCGCCGGCGGTGCGGTTGCCCGCCGCACGGCGCGGAGGCCTGGTGGAGCGCGTGTGCGCCGCGGCGCGACGCATCGAGACACGGCTGCGGGCGCCCGCACCGGCGGAGCGCGCAGCATGAAGATCTGGATCGACGACCGGCTCGTCGCCGAGGACGAGGCTCGACTGCCGGTGACGGACCACGGCCTGCTCTACGGCGATGGCGTATTCGAGGGGATCCGCGCCTACGGCGGCCGGGTCTTCCGTCTGGGCGACCACCTGGAGCGACTCCAGCACTCGGCCGCCGCGATCGGGTTGACGCTGCCGCTCTCCACGGCGGGCCTGCGCGAAGCGGTGTTCGCCACGCTCCGTGCGTTCGCGAGCCCCGACGCCTACGTCCGGCTGCTGGTGACGCGCGGGGAGGGCGCCCTGGGCGTGGATCCCAGCGGCTGCGAGCGCCCGCGGGTGGTCTGCATCGCGGCGCCGGTACGGCTGTATCCGCCGGAGGTGCGGGCCCGGGGCATCGCGCTGGCGACGGTGTCGTGGCGTCGTCCGGGCGCCGACGTGCTCGACCCGCGCGTGAAGAGCCTCAACTACCTCAACAGCGTGCTCGCCAAGAGCGAGGCGCGTCGCGGCGGCGCCGACGAGGCGCTGATCCTCAACGGCGTCGGGGCGGTTGCCGAGGCGGCGGTCGCCAACGTCTTCGCGGTTCGAGACGGCGCGCTGCGGACGCCGCCGGTCACCGACGGCGCGCTCGAAGGCATCACCCGCCGCACGGTGCTCGAACGCGCCGCGGCGCTGGGGCTCCGGGCCGAGGAGACGACCCTACAGCGCCTCGACCTGCTGGCCGCCGACGAGGTGTTCCTCACCGGCACGGGGGCCGGCGGGCTGGTGCCGGTGCGGTCGCTCGACGGCGTCGAGATCGGCGTCGGCGCGCCGGGTCCGCTCACCCAGACGCTGCGCGACGACTATCTCGCTTACGCGCGCAGCCAAGGCGAGTCGTTCGAGACGCAACCCTAGGGCTGGTCAGCCGCCCGAAACGGCCTCCTCGGCTTCGAGGCCCGGCGGGGTGGGATCTTCCCGATCGAGCAGCCAGCCTTCCGGCAGTACCACGCGCTGCCTGCCGGCGGTCTTGCCCCGCGGCACGCGCATGGCGACGGCCGGGAAGGCCTCGTCCTCGGGCAACGCCGCCAGGGCGTCTTCGAGCTCGGCCAGCGTCTCGATCCGCATCAGCCTCGAGCGCAAGCGGGCGCTGTCGTGGAAGCCCTTGGTGTACCAGCCGGCGTGCTTGCGGAAGGAGCGCAGCCCGGCGAAGTCGCCGAACCACTCCGCCAGCAGCGCTGCGTGCTCGAGCATCACCCGGCGCACCTCGCCGAGCCGCGGCGGATCCAACGGCTCGCGGCCGTCGAAGACGTCGGCCAGGTCGCGGAACAGCCACGGGCGGCCCAGGCAGCCGCGCCCCACCACCACGCCGTCGCAGCCGGTGCTGCGCATCATGCGCAGTGCATCGTGGGCCTCCCAGATGTCGCCGTTGCCGAGCACGGGAATCGAGGTGACCGCCTGCTTGAGCGCGGCCACCGCTTCCCAGCGCGCCTCGCCGTCGTAGAGCTGGGCGGCGGTGCGGGCGTGCAGCGCCACTGCCGCGCAGCCCTCGTCCTCGGCGGTGCGGCCGGCGTCGATGAAGGTCGGATGGTCGTCGTCGATGCCGATGCGGAACTTCAACGTCACCGGCACCTCGCCCGCGTGGGAGACGGCCGCCCGCGCCAAGCGGCGCAGCAATGCCCGCTTCCACGGCAGCGCCGCGCCGCCCCCGCGGCGGGTCACCTTGCGCACCGGACAGCCGAAGTTCAGGTCGATGTGATCGACGCGCCCTTCGCCCACCAGCCACGCCACCGCCTCGCCCAGGCTCTTGGGTTCGACACCGTAGAGCTGGAGACTGCGCGGCGACTCGTCCGGCGCGAAGCCGGCCAGGTGCAGCGTCTTGCGGTTGCCCTCGACCAGCCCGCGGGCGGTGATCATCTCGCTGACGTAGAGGCCCGCGCCGAAGCGGCGGCACACGCGGCGGAAGGGCGCGTTGGTGACGCCGGCCATGGGGGCCAGCACCACCGGCGGCCACACCCGGTGGGGCCCCACCGCGAGCGGCGCGAACTCGCCCGGCGCCGCCACCGGCGTCTCGCGGTTCAGCGCGCTTAGATAGCGCGGGTCCATGGTACGGCCGCGCTCACCAGGAGCGGGAGGGCTCCACCAGGGTTTCGGCGAGCTCGTCGAGGCGCCCCAGCAGCGCGTCGCGGTTGCCGCCCAGGGCGAGCACGATCACCTGGTCCACGCCCACGTCGCGGTAGCGCTCGAGCATGGCCAGGTCGGTGGGGTTCATGTACGGGCTCACCGAGACCTCGATGTCCTCGCGGCGGCGGCCGGTCTTGGCGAGCTGCTCCTCCAGCTGGCGCATCGGTTCCGGCAGCGCCTCCGGGAGCTGGTTGAAGGTGAACCAGCCCTGTCCCAGGTCGGCGACGCGGCGCATGGCGGCCTCGCTCTCGCCACCGAAGTGGATCGGCGGGTGGGGCTGCTGGATCGGCTTCGGGTACTGGCGGCAGGCGGGCAGCGTGTAGAACTCGTCCTGGTAGGACGACACCGGGTCGCTCCACAAGCTCTTCATCGCGTTCAGGTACGAGCGGCAGCGCGAACCGCGCCGCTCGAAGGGCGTCGCGCACGCCTGGAATTCCTCCGCCAGCCAGCCCACGCCCACCCCGAAGTCGAAACGCCCGTTGGAGAGCCAATCGACGTTGGCGACCTCCTTGGCGGTGTAGACCGGATTGCGCTGGGGCACGAGGCAGATGCCGGTGCCGAGCCGGATCCGCGAGGTGGAGGCCGCCAGGTAGGAGAGGGTGGAGAACGGTTCCAGGATGCCCGAATCGCCGCCGGCCGGAATGCGCCCGTCGCTGGCGTAGGGATACTTCGACGCGTACTCGTCGAAGAGCACCACGTGCTCGGCCAGCCAGATCGAGTGGAAGCCGCGTTCCTCGGCGGCGGGGCCCAGGGCGCTGATGTAGTCGGGCGTCGCGATCGGGTTGGCGAGCGGTGCGAAGATGCCGATGCGCATGGTGGTCCTCCTGCCGGAATCGGGAGGAGAGCCTACCGCTTGGCCCAGAAGCGGTCGACGCCGCCGCAATCGAGCGCCCCCAGCGCGCCCGGTGCCGGCACCAGGGCGTCGAGGGTCACCAGCTGCTGGCCCTCGAAGCGACGGTCGATCTGGCCGTCGAAATCCGTGTCCTCGTCCTGGCGGGTGACGGCGTCGCCCGAGAAGGTCTGGATCACGTCGGGTCGTCCGTCGCCGTTGGTGTCGGCCTCGAGTCCGACGCGCAGCCCGCCGCTGTAGACCTCGCGCTGGTCGGCCCGGCCGTCGCCGTCGGTGTCGAGCAGCACCTGGGTCACGACGCCGCCTTCTACGGCAGCGCGCGCGTCGAAGCTGCCGTTGCCGTCGGTGTCGATGCATTGGGCGGAAACGCTGCCGTCACCGCCGAGGAAGAGCTTCTTGTTGGGTCGCGTGAAGCGGCCTTCGGCCAGCTCCTGCACCTCGGCGCGGCCCTGGGCGTCGAAGCGGGTCAGCACGTCGGGCGCGGCGTTGGCATTGGTGTCGCGCGCCTCGCGCACCAGGCGCTCGTTCTCGAAGAAGCGCCACACGTCGATCTTGCAGTCACCAGTGGAATCCTGCTGCTCCTCGCTCACCTTGCCGGCCCCGTCGTAGCGCTGGACCAGATCCGTGCAGCCGCGCCCCGAGCTGTCCTGACGCAGCTCCACCAGGCGCTCGTCCCGGAAGCGGGCCACCACGTCGGCCTTGCCGTCGCCGCTGGTGTCCTCGCGCTTCTCCACCACCGCGCCGTCGGCGTCGAGGGTGAGCCAGGTATCGATGCGGCCATCGCCGTTGGAGTCGGCCTCCTGCACCTGGCGGCCGCCGGTCCCGGCGCGGGCGCGCCGGTCGAAGACGCCGTCGCCGGTGGTGTCCTGCTCGGTCAGCACCACCTCGTCGCCCTCGTAGTGGACGACCAGATCGGGGCGGCCGTCGCCGTCCTCGTCGCGCTCGCTGCGCTGCTTGGCACCCGCGGCGAAGAGGGTGGCCTGCTCGTAGCGCCCGTCGCCGTCACTGTCCTCGTCGATCCGGGCCACCCGTTCCTCTTCGTCGAAGGTGGTCACCAGGTCGGGCCGCCCGTCGGCGTCGCGGTCCTCGTTCTGTCGCGACTTGCGGCCGTCGACGTACTCGAGCTGGACCTCGACCACGCCATCGCCATCGGCGTCGACATCCGAGCGCACCGGCTCGCCCTCGGCAAAGAAGGTGATCAGCTCGAGGCGGCCGTCGCCGTCGCGGTCCTCCTCCTCGCGGTACTGGACACCGCGCTGGTAGAGCTTCACCACCTCCGGGCGGCCGTCGCCGTTGCGGTCGACCTCCTCCATGTCGCGGACGCCCGCGGCGTCGAAGCGCACCCGCACGTCGGGCACGCCGTCGCCGTCGGTGTCGCGCACCTGCTGGGCTTCGCGGCCGTCGCGGAAGTCGATCACGGTGTCGAAGCGCGCGTCGCCCTGGGTGGCGCGCTCCTGGCGCACCGGTTGGCCACCGACGAAGTGGGTCACCACATCGAAGCCACCGTCGCCGGTGGTGTCGCGCTCCTCCAGGATCTTCTCGCCGTTCGCGAAGCCGGTCCGCAGGTCGAATCTTCCGTCGCCGGTGGTGTCGCGCTCCTCGGAGGCGACCGAGCCCGCGGCGTCGAGCGTGCCGCGCACGTCGACCGTCCCGTCGCCGTTGCCGTCCTCTTCGAAGCGCGCCGGCTGGCCATCGACGAAGTCGACGAAGCGGTCGGCTTCGCCGTCGCCGCTGCGATCTTCCTCGAGGCGCACCGCGACACCCGCGGCGTCGTTGGTGCGCCAGGAGTCCACCCGGCCGTCGCCGTTGGAGTCGCGGAGCACGCGGGTCTCGTTGCCGGTCTCGATGTCGAGGGTCACCCAGGTGTCCACGGCGCCGTTGCCCGTGCGGTCCTGCTCCTGCTTCTCGAGTCGCCCGTGGGGCCCGTAGAAGTTCCACAGGTCGATGCGGCCGTCGCCATCCTCGTCCAGCTCGACCCGCAGCAAACGGCCCTCGCCGTGGATCTCGATGCGCTCCGGGCGGCCCTCGCCGCGGCTGTCCACCGTGCGGCGCACGACCTCGCCGCCCTCGTACTGGGCGGTGGTCTCGAAGCGTCCGTCGAAGTCGGCGTCGATCTGCTCGTGGCTCAAGGTCTCGCTGACGTCGAAGTCGTAGATCGCGTCGGGTCGCCCGTCGGCGTTGCGATCCTCTTCCTGTCGCGCCTTGAGTCCGTCGCGGTAGGTGACGACGGTGTCCGGCACGCCGTTGCCGTCCGTGTCGGCCTCGCTTCGGATGCGGTTCTCGCCGGCGTAGGTCGTGTCCAGGTCCAGCGCGCCGTTGCCGGTGGTGTCGCGCTGCTCGCGCACGCGCTCGCCGTTCTCGAAGTGGCGGATCAGCTCGGGCCTCCCATCGCCGTCGTCGTCGTGCTCCTCGCGGGCGGGTCGCCCCTGCGGGTCGAAGTCGGAGCGGAACTCCGGAATGCCGTCGCCGTCCGAATCGCGAACCTGGCTGCGCTCGACGTCGTTCTCGAAGGTGGAGACCGTGTCGTAGCGGCCGTCGCCAGTGGTGTCCGCGTCGCGCCGCGTGCGCACACCGTCGCGGTAGTGGACGACGGCGCTGGGCCGGCCGGTGGCGGCGGGGTCCTCCTCGACGCGCAGTCGCTGCCCGCTCTGGTAGTAGACCGTGACGTCCAGGTTTCCGTCGCCGGTGGTGTCCTGGAGCTCGCGCTCGCGGGTGCCGTCGGGCAGCAGGTAGAGCCGGACGTCCACGGTGCCGTCGTGGGACTGGTCCTCTTCGACGACGCGCGGAACGCCGTCGGCGTAGGTGACGAAGCGGTCCGGCACGCCGTCGAAGTTGGTGTCGGCCGATTCCCGCGACGGACTGCCGTTCTCGTACTCGAGGACCGTGTCGGGCGTCCCGTCGGCGTTGTGGTCGGCCTTCTGCAGCTTCGGCGCGTCGTTCTCGAACTCGACCCACTCGTCGATCCGGCCGTCGCCGGTGGTGTCGCGCTCCTGCTTGCGCGAGCCGCCGGTCGCTCCGTACTCGACGAAGGTGTCCATGCGGCCGTCGAGGTCCGAGTCGGATTCGGCGCGGGCGGGCGCGCCGCCCGCGTAGTAGACCACCTCGTCCACGCGGCAGTCGCGATCGTTGTCGGTGCGCTTCTCCGAGAGCTCCTCGTTCTCGTCGTAGCGGAGCTCGACCGGCGGGCACTGGGACTGGGCGACGCCGGTCTGGGGCGCGAGCAGCAGCCATCCGAGCGGGAGTAGCCGAAGGAGTGCGGGCCGCACTTCCAACCTCAGGGGTTCAACTTGAAGCTGGCGACCAACTGGTCGTGGGAGAGGCACTTGACCCGATCGCCCATGGGCGGGAACGGGGAAGCTGCGCGCAGCGCCTCCACCACGCTGCTGCCCATGCGCTGATCCGGCGCGTCCACCAGCGCGACGTTGCGCGCCGAGCCGCCGACGTCGATCTGGAAGCGCAGCGTGGCCTCCGCGGAGCCGCCATGGCCGGCGGTCGACCAGCGCGACAGCACCCGGTCCTTCATCAACTCCAGGTATTGCTGCACCTCGGGTCGCTCGCCGCAATCCGCCGCCAGGCCGCCCAGGCTGGTGCCGGTGCCACCTGGTCCCCGGAGATGGCTGGTGCCGACCCGGGTGTTGACGTTGGCGAGACGCGGGCCGTCGGGCGAACCGAGCACGTCGCGCGTCGACACGCCGGCGTCGCGCACCGAGGAGCCGTCGGTGGTCACCGAGGCGGGTCCGGTGCCCACGGTGTTGCCCACCGCCACGATCTGGCGCGGTCCCACCGATGGTCCGACCGGTGCGGTCACCTCGATCGGGCCGCGCAGGGCCGGAGCCGCGACGTCGGCGACGTCGACCTGGGTCGGCGCAGCCGCAGTCACGGTCGTCACGGCCTTGACCGTGTCGATCGCGGTGGTGGTGCGGGCCACCTGCCTGGGTGCCGTCGCCGAAGCCACGCTGTCGATCTCGAGGCGCTCGGCGGGCACCGCCGGAGCCGCGCGTGCCACCACGGTCGGGTTCACGACCTGGGGTGCCACGGCCTGGGCCGCCGGCGCGAAGGGAAGGTCGCGGCGCTCGGCCAAGGCCTTGGGCGCCGGCGCCGGGTCGTTGCGCGGGACCGGCGTCTCGCGCAGCAGCTGGACCGGAAGCAGGACCTCCTCCTCGATCTCCGGTGCCAGGCTCGCAGCGATCAGCAGGGCAGCAACTACGGCGAGGTGAAGTCCCCCCGCCAGGACCAGCGCCAGGGCGCGTTTGCTGCCGCCTTCCGGTTCGGGGAAGGAAATCCCCGGGAAGGCGAAGCGGGGCGCGCCAGCCAGGACGGCGCGTCCCAGCCGGTATCGGCTGAAGGGCGTCTCGCGCGGCGTGCGATGCCGCAAGCCGATCCGCGTGTTTCGTTCTGCCGATCTGGAGCTCACCATCGCTCCTTCACACCCGGGCTCCGGCAGCTCTCGCGTCGAGGCCCGTCCAAGGTGCGGTGATCACAATGGGATTCCCCGCTTCCCAGTCGGGTTCCCGCGCGCTTCGATGGGACGCGGGATTGGCGGAAACATTCGTCTTCATTGTGAAAATCCGACCTCGCCAAAGGTAGAACCGTCACCCCGTGAGTGTCAACGCGCACTCAAGAGGTGGCGCGATTCCTCGGATGCGCGGTGCCGGCGATCGTCTACTCTCCGACTTCGCCCGACCGTCCGGGGGGCGCGTGTGCAGGCAATGCGCAAGTAGATCATGCGCCGGCTCTTAGGGTGCCGTTCGCTGGAGGCCGCGATTTGGACAGCTTGACCATCCTCAAGATGTTCCAGGACGGGTGGCTGACGACCTACCCGCTGGGGATCTGCTCCGTCATCGTGCTGGCGGTGACGCTGGAGCGCTACTGGCGCTACCGCGGCATCGAGAAGCGCAGCCGCGAGCTGACCCGCGGCGTGGTGGGCGCCCTGGGCAAGCGCGACATGGCGGAAGCCCGGGCGCTGGCCCAGGCCACGCCGGGTCCGCTGGCCGAGATCTTCCGCGAGGGCTTCGCCTGGAAGGACATCGCCCTCGAGGACCTGGAGCGGATCCTCGCCACCGCGCGCACCGAGCACGTCACCGACCTGCGTCGCGGTCTCTGGGTGCTCGGCACCATCGGCTCGCTGGCGCCCTTCGTCGGCCTCTTCGGCACGGTGGTCGGCATCATGAAGGCCTTCCACCAGATCGCGGTGCAGGGTTCGGGCGGCTTCGAAGTGGTGGCCGCCGGCATCTCCGAGGCGCTGATCGCCACCGCCGTGGGTCTCGGCGTCGCGATCGTCGCGCTGGCCTTCTACAACTACCTGCAGGTGCGGGTGGGTCACATCGGCGGCAGCTTCCAGCGCTGCTGCGAGCGCTTGGTACAGGCACTGCTCTACGTGGAGTCGTCGGGGAACGCCCCGCCGCCCACCACGCCGGACGGTCCCGAAGAGGTCGGTCATGGCCATCCACTCCCTGCCTAGCCCCGACGAGAGCACCGGCGACGACATCGTCGCCGAGATCAACATCACCCCGCTGACCGACATCTTCCTGGTGTTGCTGATCATCTTCATGGTCACCAGCTCGGTGATCAGCGCCCAGGGCAAGGCGGTCGATCTGCCCAACTCGGTGCTGGCCGATGCGACGCCCAGTGGCGTCACCGTGACGGTGACCGCGGACGACGAGATCTCGGTGGACGGTCGCGCGGTGAGCGCCGAGGAGCTGGGACCGGTGCTGGAGGCGGCCCTGGCCGATGCGCGCGAGAAGATGGTGATCCTGCGCGGCGACCGGGAAGTGGTGCTGGGCCGCGCGGTGAACATCCTCGACGTGGCGCAGCAGTCGGGCGCCACCGGCATCGCGCTGGCCACGAAGCCGGCGAAGCCGAAGAAGTAGTGTCGCTCTAGCCGATCCGCCGCCGCGCCCAGAGCAGGGCTGCGGCGATCAGGCACAGCTCGGGCACCACCAGTCCCACGCCGTAGAACATCGACAGCGAGTCCTGCACCGTGAGCGGGAACTGGTCCACCGTCAACGCCTTGGGGCGCAGTGTGATGGCGGGCTCGCGCTCGGTCACCCAGTGCAGCGTGTTCATCAGCAGGTCGAGGTTGTAGACCGCGCGCAGGTAGCGGTTGCTGGCGAAGTCCGAGTCCCCGAACACCGCGATGCGCGCCTCGCGGTCGCCTCGCGGGTAGCGACCCACGGCCAGCAGCGGCCAATAGTTCTCCTCGGCATCCTCGGGTCGCTCGGGCGCCAGCCCCCGTTGCACGGCCTCCACGTTGGGCGCGAGCCACGAGCGCCGCGAGGCGAAGGCCAGCGTCCTCAGGTCGTCCTCGGGCCGGGGTTTGCGCACGCCGTCCACCGGCCTGGCTCGCAGGAAGAAGGTCATCCGCGACGCGTTCAATCCAGCCACCGCCGGGTGCTCCGCGTAGCTGAAGACGATCGGGTTGACGCCCGCCGGATCGCCCTCCACCGGGCCTGAGGCCGGATCGACCACCACCGCATCCGCCAGCCCGAATCCCCAGCGTTCGAGCAGCTCCTCGAGCCCCGTGTGCGTGCCCGGCTCGAGCAACGCCACCAACCGGCCGCCGCCCTGCAGGTAGCGCTCGAGGGCCGCGAGAACCGGCTGGCGCAGGCCGCGCCGCGGCGCCACGAAGAGTACGGCGTCGGCATCGGCGGGGACTTCGCTCGCGGCCGCGGTGACCCAGTCGTGGAGCGAGTAGCTCTCGGTCTGGAGCGCCGCGGCGAGGCCCGAGTAGCCGACGTCGTCGCTGCGCACGAGGTCGCCTTCGCCGGCGCCCCGGGCGACGTAGACCCGTCGTTCCGCGCTGCGCCCCAGATGCTGGAGCGCTTCGAAGAGGCTTCCTTCGGTGGGGCGCTCGACGGTTTCGAAGCGGTTGCCCCGGACCAGGACGACCGTGTTCGAGCTCACGACGCCGAAGCGCTCGGCCTGGTCCGCCGACTCGTCGAGATCGCTCTCGCGCACGGTCACGACGCCGCTTCCGGCAAGGGTCTGGAGCAGCAGCCGCGAGCTGCGGGCGCGTGTATCGAGGCGGTCGAGGAAGAGGATGGCCTCGACGGGGGCCGGTAGCGCCTCGAGCGCGGCGCGGGTGGCCGGTGCCAGCGAGTAGCGGCGCTCGGCGGTGGCGTCGAGCTGCCAGCCGCTGCGCCGACCGAGCTGCTCGGCCCCCATCGCTACGATCAGGGCGACGAGCACCCAGAGCAGACTCCTCACCAGCAGGCGCCGCGAGGCGGGCGAAGCGTCGCTGCGCCCGCGCAACGCGGACGCCGCGGCCAACAGCAGGGCGAGCGCGCCACCGCCCAGGTTGATCCAGGTGAAGAGCCCCGGCCCCGCGCTGGGCGCGGTGTAGAACGATCCCACCCCGAAGATCAGGGCGACGGTGCCGACCGGCAAGAGCCCGCGCATCGCTAACGCACCCGCGCCTGGATCAGCGCGAAGCGCGCCAGGGCAAAGCCCACCAGCACGTAGCCCGCGAAATAGAGCAGGTCGCCCCCGCGCACCATGCCCTCGGCGAAGCTGCCGAAGCGCGGGTGGAGCGAGAGCGGGTCGATCCATGCCGCCACCGTGTCCGGCAGGAACTGGGCGGTCCAGCGAAAATCGTAGAGCACGAAGGCCACCGCATAGGCCGAGACCGCGGCAACCAGCTGGTGCGTGCTGAAGGCCGAACACACCAGTCCGATCGAGGCGAGGGCGATGCCCAGCGCGAAGAGGCCCAGGTACACCACCATCAGATGGGGCATGCCGAGCCCCGCGCGCACCACCGAGCTGGCCGGATAGATGAACGAGAGCGCCAGCATCAGGGCCACCAGCAGGTAGGTCGCGGCGAACTTGCCCGCAACGATCTGGGTCGGCGTGAGCAGGGTCGTCGCCAGCAGCTCGTCGGTGCCGCGCGAACGCTCCTCGGCGAAGACCCGCATCGTCACCAGCGGCACCAGCCCCACCAGCGTGAGGGCCAGCGTCTCCATCACCGGCAGGAACACCTGATCGCGCAGGTTCACGTAGGTGGGGACGGTGTCGGTCTCGAATCCACCCATCGTCGTGGTGGCGTACAGGAAGAGGATCTGGTTGTAGATGCGCAGGTGATCGAAGAAGATCAGTGCCGTCACCAGGCCGACACCGGCCAGCGTGAGCCACGCCATCGGCGAGCCGAAGGCCACGGCGAGCTCCTTGCGCAGCAGCGCCAGCCAGGGCCTCACTGCGCCTCCTCGGCCTGGCCGCGGAAGAGCGCCAGCGGATCGCCGCGACCGAGGACCTCGTCGGTGGCGCCGAGGGCGACGCAGGCGCCCCGGTGCAGCACCGCCACCCGCCCGGTGAGCGCGCGCGCCTCGCCCAGGTCGTGGGTGCAGATCAGCAGGGTCCGCGCGCCGGCGGCTTCGCCCAGCACATGGCGCACCTCCTCCTGTTGCAGCGGGTCGAGGCCGCCGGTGGGCTCGTCCACGATCAGCAGCGGCGGGTCGTGCAGGAAGGCCTGCGCCAGGGACACGCGCTGCTGATAGCCCTTGGAGAGGTTGCCGATCAGGCGCCCGGCCACGTCCTCGAGCTGGAAGCGGGCCAGGGTCTTCTCGATGGCGTCCACGAGCCCGCCGCCGGCGAGGCCGTGGACGGCGCCGGCGAAGCGCAGGAAGCCGCGCACGCGCAGGTCGGGATAGAGGCGTGACGTCTCGGCCACGAAGCCGATGCGCGCGTGCACCTCGCGGGCCTGGGCGATCGGACAGAAGCCGTCCACCGCCACGCGGCCCGCGCTCGCGGCGAGATAGCCGGTGACCAGGCGGATGAACGTGGTCTTGCCGGCCCCGTTGGCGCCCAGCAGCCCGAAGCTCTCGCCGGGGGCAATGCGGACGTCGAGATCGCGCAGGGCGCGGTGGGGGCCGAAGTGTCGCGACAGGCCCTCGGCGAGGACCTCGGCTCCGCGGGTCTGGGGTTCGCTCAAGATGCGCTCCGCTGCAGTCGTGAGGTCCTACGTTCCAGGCCGCTGACAGGTTTCAGCGCCCGCTCTCGAGCGTCTTGCTCTGCCTCGAGCCGGATCGTACCCTGCCCGCGCCCATGACGGAGTACAGAGCTGCCAACGGATCCTGCGCGCGCTGCCGCGCCGCGCTGGGCATGGCCTCGGTTCGCGAGGACGAGCGCTGGTATTGCACGCCCGCGTGCGCCGACGGTCACTCGCCTCGATCCGGTCCGGACGCGGTGCCCGAAGCGTGCCTCTACGCCGTGCCGCGCCGCTTCTTCCGCAGGCGCCGACCCAAGGAGCTGCGCTCGTCCTGAGCGCTGCGGCCTCCGCCCATCTCTCATCGTCGCCTCACCGGTCACCGCCATGCCCCGTTAGACGCTCGAGCGCGGCGAAGTAATCCGGCCAGGTCTTGGCCACGCAGGCGGGGTCGCGAATCACCACGCCTGGAATGCGCAGACCCGCCAGCGAGAAGGCCATCGCCATGCGGTGGTCGTCGTAGGTCTCGATCTCGGCCGGTCGCGGAGCGCCCGGCTCGATCGTGAGCCAGTCGGGCCCGGTCTGCACGCGCGCGCCCAGCTTGGCCAGCTCGCGCTCGAGGGCGCTGAGCCGGTCGGTCTCCTTGATGCGAAGGTTGCCCACGTTGCGGACGGTGGTCGGTCCCGACGCGAAGAGCGCCACGACGGCGAGGGTCAGCACCGCGTCGGGCAGATCGTTCATGTCCACCTCGATGCCGCGCAGCGCACCGCTGGGGCCGCGCACCTCCAGGACCTCGGCGCTCCGAGCGATTTCGCAGCCCATCTCCGCGAGCACGTCGGCGAGCTTCCAGTCGGGCTGGCGCGACGCCGGGTCGAAGCCGTCGATGCGGACGCGGCCGCCGGTGATCGCGGCTGCCGCCATCGGATAGGTCGCCGCCGAGGCGTCGGCCTCCACGGCGTAGGCGCGCGCCCGGTAGAGCGCGCCGGCCTCCACGCGCAGCGAGCGCTCGCCGCTCCAGCGGGCCCGAGCGCCGAACGCATCCATCACCTGGAGGGTGAGGTCGATGTAGGGGCGCGAGACGATGGCGCCGCTCGCCTCCAGCTCGACGTCTCGAAGCGCGTAGGGCGCCGCCAGCAGCACGGCCGAGACGAACTGGCTGGAGCGGTCGGCGGCAATCCGAGCCCGGCCCCCCGGCAGGCCTCCGCCCGCCACCCGGAGCGGCGGGCAGCCGCGCTCGCCGAGGATCTCGATCTCGGCGCCCAGCTCGCGGAGCGCGCGGACCAGGTCGTCGATGGGGCGCTCGCGCATGCGCGGCGCGCCGTCGATCGTCACTGCGCCGTCGGCCAGGGTGGCGGCGGCCGTCAGGAAGCGCGCAGTGGTGCCCGAGGCGCGCGCGTCCAGCGCCGACGCGGGCGCCCGCAGCTGGCCGCCGCACCCCGCCACGCGCCAGTCGGCGCCGTCCCGCTTCACCTCGACACCCAGGGCCGCCAGGGCACCGCACATCGCCTCGGTATCATCGCTGGCGAGGGCGCCCGACAGACGGCTCTCGCCGTCGGCGAGCGCCGCCGCCAGCAGCGCGCGGTTGGTCACGCTCTTCGACCCGGGCGGACGGAGGCGGCCATCCAGCGGCCCACTCGGGCGGATCTCGACGCGATCCGGATATTCGGCCAAGCCTGGCGTTCTCCCCGGCGCCTGGGGCGCGTCTCGAGCGGCGTGCAGGGGCGCGGAGCCGCCGCTGTCGCACGCTAGCCGAGTCGGTGACTTCGGCGCGGGCTTCGTTGACACGCGCGGGGTGCTTCGCCACACTGCAACGGTCCGTCGCATATCCGTTTTCTTTTTTGAAGACGGTTAGTTAGCCCGGATCCCGGGCCCGCGGAACCGACCGACCGGAGCGAGAGAACACCGCATGTTGAAGAGTCGCCTGTTCACGCCGGGTCCGGTGCCCGTCCCCGATCGTGTGCGCCGTGCCATGGCCGCGCCGATCCTCCACCACCGCTCGGCCGATTTCCTGCCCGTCTTCCGCGAGTGCCGCTGCGGTCTACAGCGCATCTTCCAGACCGAGGAGCCCGTGCTGATGCTGGCATGCACCGGCACCGGCGCCATGGACGCCTCGGTCTCGAACCTGCTGGTTCCCGGCGACCACGCCCTGGTGGTGCGCGGCGGCAAGTTCGGCGAGCGCTGGGCAGAGATCTGCGAAGCCTACGGCGTGCGCACCACCTGCATCGACGTGGAGTGGGGCCAGGCCGTGGATCCCGCCGAGGTGGAGGCCGCCCTGGAGGCCTCCCCCGAGATCTGTGCCGTGTTGCTCCAGGCGTCGGAGACGAGCACTGCCGTGCGCCATCCGGTGCGGGAGATCGCCGAGATCGTGCGACGCAGTGAAGACCGCCTGCTGATCGTCGATGCCATCACGGCGGTCGGCGTCTACGACCTGCCCATGGACGCATGGGGCCTCGACGTCGTGGTCTCCGGCTCCCAGAAGGCGTTCATGCTGCCGCCGGGTCTGGCGTTCATCGCTCTCTCCGAGCGGGCACGACGCTTCCAGGAGCGCGGGGGCAGCCCCAAGTACTACCTGGACCTGGCCGCCGAGATGAAGAACCAGCCGACGGACCAGACCGCCTGGACGTCGCCGGTGTCGCTGCTGGTCGGGCTCGCCGAGGCGCTTCGCATCATCCTCGACGAGCAGGGTCTGGAGGCGACCTGGCGGCGCACCGAGGCGCTGGCCCACGCCACCCGTGAGGCGATGCGCGCCCTCGGGCTCGACCTGCTCGCGCCCGACGCCCCGAGCCCGGCCTGCACCGCCGTGCGCGTGCCCGAGGGCATCGACGGCCCGGCGCTGCGCAAACACCTGCGGGACGAACTGGGCATCAACACGGCCGACGGGCAGGGCAAGCTCAAGGGCAAGATCTTCCGGATCGCGCACCTGGGCTACTACGATCGCTTCGACGCCATCATCTCGGTTGCCGCCGTGGAGATGGCGCTGACCAAGCTCGGCTGGAACGGGCCGCGCGGCGCCGGCGTCGCCCGGGCCACCGAGCTGCTCAGCGAGTAGCATCCGGTCGGCGACGGGCCGCAGGGGAGACACGAGCGCATGGCTTTGGTTCTGGTGAGCGACAAGCTCGCGCCCCAGGGAATCGAGGTTCTCGAGCGGGCGCGCGGCCTCGAGGTGGACAACGCCCCGGGCCTGGCTCCGGCGGAGCTGCTCGAGCGCATCCGCGGCGCCGAGGGGCTGGTGATCCGCAGCGGCACCAAGGTCACCCGCGAGGTGCTCGAGCGCGCCGAGAAGCTGCGGGTGATCGGACGCGCGGGGATCGGCGTGGACAACGTCGATCTCACCGCGGCCACCGAGCGCGGCGTGGTGGTGCTCAACACACCCGAGGGCAACAACATCACCACCGCCGAGCACGCCATCGCGCTGCTGGTGGCGCTGGCCCGACACATCCCGCAGGCCACCGCCTCGATGAAGGCCGGGCAGTGGGAGAAGAGCGCCTTCTCGGGCCTCGAGCTCTACAACCGCACCCTGGGCGTGATCGGCCTCGGCAACATCGGTCGCGTGGCGGCGCAGCGCGCGCAGGGGCTGGGCATGCGGGTGATCGCCTACGACCCGCACCTGCCCGAAGAGATCGCCGCCAAGCTCGACATCGAGCTGGTCGACTTCGACACGCTGCTGTCGCGCGCGGACGCGATCACCATCCACGTGCCGCGCACGCCGGAGACGACCGGCCTGCTGAACGCGGCCGCCTTCGAGCGCTGCAAGCGCGGGGTGCTGGTGGTGAACGCCGCCCGCGGTGGGATCGTCGACGAGGCCGACCTGCTGGCGGCGCTCGATTCCGGCCAGGTGGGCGGCGCCGGCCTCGACGTCTTCGAGCAGGAGCCCCCGCCGCCGGACCACCCGCTGGTGCAGCACCCCCACGTGATCTGCACGCCGCACCTGGGCGCCTCCACCTCGCAGGCGCAGCTGAACGTCGCCGTGCAGGTGGCGGAGCAGGTGCGCGACTACCTGCTGGAGGGCGTGATCCGCAACGGCGTGAACGTGCCCTCGGTTTCGCCGGAGATTCTCGAGCAGATCCGGCCCTACCTGATCCTCGGCGAGAAGCTCGGCCGTTTCCAGGGCCAGCTCTGCCCGGGCAAGATCGACGAGATCGAGATCGAGTACGCCGGCGACGTGGCCGACCTGCGCGTGGCGCCGATCACGATCGCGGTGCTGAAGGGCCTGCTCGGCTCGGTGACCGACCGGGTGAACATGGTGAACGCCCCGGTGGTGGCGCGCGAGCACGGCATCAAGGTGATCGAGTCGAAGGCCAGCCGCTCGGTGGATTTCGCCAGCACCATCACCACCCGGGTGCGCGGCTGCCTGGACCGGCTGATCGCGGGCGCCATCTTCCATGGCAACCAGCCGCGCATCGTGCGACTCGACGACTTCATCCTGGAGGCGATTCCCGAGGGCTTCGCGCTGCTGCTCCACAACCACGATCGCCCCGGCGTGGTGGGCGACGTGGGCCGGGTGCTGGGCGAGGCGGGCATCAACATCTCGCGCATGCAGCTGGCGCTGCAGCGCGAGCGCGCCGAGGCGGCCATGCTGGTGAACGTGGACTCGCGCCCGGATCCGGCCGTGCTCGAGCAGCTGCGCGGCCTGCCCAACATGATCTCGACCCAGCTGGTGGAGCTGTAGCCGTGCCGACCCTGGTAGCCGTGGGCGCCCAGTGGGGCGACGAGGGCAAGGGCAAGATCGTCGACTGGCTCGGGATGCGCGCCGATCTGGTCGTGCGCTTCCAGGGCGGAAACAACGCCGGTCACACCCTGGTGGTGGACGGCGAGCAGACCGTGCTGCACGTGGTGCCGTCCGGCGTGCTGTGGCCGGACACGGTGAACCTGATCGGTCCGGGCGTCGTGGTGGACCCGAAGGTCCTGATCCACGAGCTCGAGACGCTGGCTCAGCGCGGCGTGCTGCGCGATCCCGCGCGGGTGCGCGTATCCGGGCGCGCCCACGTGATCCTCGCCGGTCACGTGGCGCTCGACCACGCGCGCGAGCGCGCTCGCGGCGACGACGCTTTGGGCACCACCGGTCGCGGCATCGGCCCCACCTACGAGGACAAGATCGCGCGCCGCGGCATCCGCGTGGCGGACCTGCTCGAGCCCGAGACGCTGCGCGAGGCCATCGAGCGCCACGTCGAGCGCAAGAATTTCGAGCTGAGCGCATCGCCGGAGGCCGAGCCGCTGGACGCCGACGCGCTGTACCACGAGGCCGTCGAGTTCGGGCGCAAGCTGGCGCCGTACGTCGACCACACCGCGCGCATCGTGGCCGGCGCGGTTCGCGACGGCAAGCACGTGCTCTTCGAGGGTGCCCAGGGCACCTTCCTCGACGTGGACCACGGCACCTACCCGTACGTCACGTCCTCCAATTGCGTGGCCGGGGCAGCCTGCACCGGTGCGGGCATCGGCCCCACCCAGATCGACCGGGTGCTCGGCATCTCGAAGGCGTACACCACGCGGGTGGGCAGCGGTCCCTTCCCCAGCGAGGACCACGGCGAGACGGGTAAGCGCTTGCGCGAGTTCGGCGCCGAGTTCGGCGCCACCACCGGGCGCCCGCGTCGCTGCGGCTGGTTCGATGCGGTGATGCTGCGCGAAGCCGCCACGGTGAACGGGCTGACGGGCCTGGCGCTCAACAAGCTCGACGTGCTGTCGGGCCTGTCCGAGATCCCGATCGCCACGGCGTATCGGATCGACGGCAAGGTCACCGACGAATTCCCGATGACGCTCGGCGAGCTGTCGCGGGCCGAGCCGGTCTATGAGGCCATGTCCGGCTGGGACGCCGATCTCACCGGGGCGCGGCGCGACGCCGACCTGCCCGACGCCGCCCGCCGCTACGTGGCGCGGATCGAGCAGCTGATCGACGTGCCGGTGGAGCTGCTCTCGGTGGGACCGGGGCGCGACCAGACCATCAAGCGCAGCGACCCGTTTCGGGCGTGACCGAGGGCGCACGCCAACCTCCCGGTGACGAGAGCGCGGAATACGCGCCGACGCCGGTCCACATCGACGTGCGCGATCTCCACTTCGTGCGCAGCGGACGCAGCATCTTCGAAGGCCTCTCCTGCGGCTTCCCGCGCGGCAAGCTCAGCGTCATCGCGGGCGCCAGCGGCGCGGGCAAGACCACGCTGCTGCGCATGCTCGCGCGACTGTTGCGCCCCACCCGCGGTGAGATCTGGATCGATTGGGAAGTGGACCTCACCGCGATGTCCGAGGCCGACGTGCGCACCTACCGGGGCGAGGTCGGCATGCTCTTCCAGCGCGGCGCGCTGCTCGATTCCATGAGCGTCTACGAGAACGTGGCGCTGCCGCTCCGAGAGCGCACCACGCTCCCGGAGGACCGGATCCGGACCGAGGTCGAGCGCGCCTTCTCCGCGGTGGACCTGCACGACGTGGGCGACCTGCTGCCCGGCGAGCTCTCGGGCGGCATGGTCAAGCGCGCCGGGCTGGCGCGCGCGTTGATCCAGCGCCCCAAGATCCTGCTCTGCGACGAGCCCTTCTCGGGCCTCGATCCGCCCACGGTGCGGAAGGTGGAGACGCTGCTCCAGCAGGTGAGGCGGAGCAGCGGCGCCACCATGATCCTCACGTCGCACCACACCCATTCGACGCGCCGCATCGCCGACCATCTGGTCATGCTCAACGGGAAGCGCGCGTTGGAGGGGACACCCGACGCGCTGATCGCGGCCGATGAGTGGGTGAAGGACTTCTTCCTCGAGCCGGAACGGAGCGAGAGCACGTGAGGCAGCGGATCGAGCGGATCGGTGCGTCCACGGTCTCGACGGTTCGGGAGCTGGGCAGATTCTTCGTATTCGGCTGGTCGGTCGGGAACGCCGGCCGCCGCCCGCCGTGGCGGTTGCGGCGGCTGCGCGACGAGATCTTCGACGTCGGCATCCTGTCGCTGATCATCGTGTGCATCTCGGGGCTGGCCGTCGGTATGGTGCTGGGGCTCCAGGGTCACAACACCCTGGTCCGCTTCGGCGCCGAGGAGAGTCTGGGCGCGGTGGTGGGACTCTCGCTGGTGCGCGAGCTGGGGCCGGTGCTCACCTCGTTGCTGGTGGCGGGCCGGGCGGGGTCGGCCATGGCGGCCGAGATCGCCAGCATGGTGGTGACCGAGCAGCTCGACGGGCTGCGCATGATGTCGGTCGAGCCGCTCGATTTCGTGGTAGCGCCCAAGATGCTGGCGATGGCGCTGGTGATGCCGCTGCTCGCCGGTCTCTTCATCACCTTCGGCATCTTCGGCGGCTACGTGATCGGCGTCGTCGTGCTGGGCGGCGACGGCGGCCAGTATCTGTCGGCCCTCGAGGACGCGGTCAACTTCGGGGACGACGTACTGGGTGGCCTGCTGAAGGCCGCCATCTTTGGCGTACTGGTGGGCTGGATCGCCAGCTACCGCGGCTTCCACGCCACGCCGACCTCCGCGGGCGTCAGCGCCGCCGCCACCGCGACGGTGGTGATCGCGTCGGTGGCCACGCTGATCTTCGACTACTTCATCACGGCACTCTGGGGAGTCTGAATCCATGACCGAATCGGTGCGCGACTTCTGGGTGGGCGTCTTCGTCCTGGTCGGACTCTTGGCCCTGGCCTACCTGTCGTTCTCGGTGGGCGGAGTCACCTATCGCGGTCCGGGCGGCCTCCAGATCTTCGCCACCTTCGACGAAGTCGGCAGCCTGAAGAGCCGCTCCCAGGTGGTGATCGGCGGCGTCAAGGTGGGTCAGGTGCGTTCGATCGCGCTGGACGGCGATTATCGCGCGCGGGTCGACCTGGAGGTGGACCGCTCGCTCCAGCTGCCCGTGGACACCGCAGCCTCGATCCTGACGGCGGGCGTCCTGGGCGATCAGTACATCGCCTTGGAGCCGGGAGCCGAGGAGGATACTCTCCAGCCCGGCGACGCCATCGAGTTCACCCAGAGTGCGGTGATCGTCGAACGCCTGATCGGGAAGCTGATCCAGAATCTGGGGGAGCCGTCCGAGTGAAGCGTCGAAACGTCTCCATTCCCGGGTTGCTGGCCGTCGCGCTGCTGTGTGGATGCGCCTCGACCCTGCCGCCGGATGGCCAGCCCGACAGCTGGGAGCGGGTCAACCGGCCCTTCCAGAGCTTCAATACCGGGGTCGACGACTACGCGCTCGGGCCCGTGAGCCACGGCTGGAAGTTCGTCAGCGCGCAGTTCATGCGCGACAGCCTGTCGAACTTCTTCTTCAACTGGAAGTTTCCCGAGCGCTTCGTCAGCAGCCTGGGACAGGCCGAGGCCGGCAAGGTCGCCACCGAGGTGGGTCGCTTCACGGTCAACACCACCATCGGCCTGGCCGGTTTCTTCGACGTCGCCACGCCGATCGGCCTGAGCCGCTACGACGAGGATCTGGGCCAGATGTTCGGCCGCTGGGGCATTCCCCCGGGGCCCTACTGGGTCATTCCCCTCTACGGACCGTCCAATCCCCGGGACGCCACGGGCGACGTGCTGGGGACCTTCCTGAGCCCGTTCGTCTACTTCGGGCCCTGGGTGAGCGGCATTTCCGGCGCCGTAAACCTCGTGAACGCGCGCGCCCAGGCCGATGAGGAGATCGAGAACGCCAAACGCACCGCTCTGGACTACTACGTGTTCGTGCGCAATGCCTACGTCCAGCGGCGCGACCACCAGGTCCGGGATCTCGACGAAGCGCCCGACAGCCCGCACGGGGACGAGTATGACTACTACTACGACTACGAAGACGAGCCCGATGCAACGGAGTTCCTGGATACGCCGGTTCCCTGAGCTGACTCTGGTCGCGCTGGTGTCCTTCTCGGTGGTCGCGGCCGCCCCCGCCGCCCCCGCCGAGGAGGCGGCAAACGTGGCGGGCGCGCGCTCCGCGGTGCAGGAGACCGTCGACGAGGTGATGGGCATCCTGCGCGACGCAGCGCTGTCGCAGGACGACAAGAAGGAGCGGGTCGAGGCCATCGCGTTCGACCGCTTCGACTTCTACGCGATCTCGCGGCTGGTCCTGGCGCGCAACTGGAAGAAGTTCTCGGCGGAGCAACGCGACGCGTTCCAGGACGCCTTCCGGCAGCATCTGTCGGTCACCTACCGCGATACGCTCGATTCCTTCGCAGACGAGACCATCACCATCGAGGGCGCCCGGATCGAGCCGCGCGGCGACGTGACCGTGCACACCCTGGTTCGCGGCGGCAGCGACACCACCCGGGTCGACTACCGCATGCGCCAGCGCGACGCGGGGTGGAAGGGCATCGATGTCATCGTCGAAGGCGTCAGCCTGGTGCAGAACTTCCGGGCCCAGGCCCAGGAGATCGTCAGCAGCGAGGGACCCGACGCCCTGATCCAGCAGCTGCGCGACAAGAACGCCCCCAAGAGCTGAGCTGCCACACGCGCTAGCATGCGGGCGCTCGCCTCCGGGGGTCGCTAGCTCAATTGGCAGAGCACCGGGCTTTTAACCCGTTGGTTCTGGGTTCGAGTCCCAGGCGACCCACCACTCCTCGCGCCGCCCTCGACGCCGCGGGTGGCGTCGGCCGGCCGCCAAGCCGGCCAGGGCGACCAGCGCCGAAAGAGCCGCCGCCGGCGTGGCGGGTTCGGGCGCGAAGCGCACCACCAACCCGAGGCTGTCGACCGTGTCGGCTACCGAGGCGTCCGCGTCGAAGGACAGCACGCGCGACACCGAATCGCCCGGCTGGAGCTCGGCGTCGACGGCGCCGCTGGCGCCGCCGCCGCGGTTGCGCACCTCGAGCAACAGGTTGCCCTGACGCCAGTCGTACACGAACGAAGACTGGAGCGGCAGCAGGATGTTGAAGGGGGCAGGGCCGGGTGGGTTGCTCGGGACGGGCGTGAAGCCCACCGCCCCGTCGAAGACGATCTGCTCGTCGCCACCCGGGTTCTGGGAGAAGGTGGCGCTGAGCTGGTCCGGGTTCCGCGACGTGGTCGACAGCCGGACCTCGAAGTCGGCGATGACGCCGGAAAGTCCGTTCTGGCCGATCTGGCCGGCGTCGGCGCGGAAGAGCAGCATCGTGATCGGGAAGGGCGGTGCCACGCTGTCGAAGTCCGACGCCGCGAATACCTGCTGGTAGCGCATCTCCACCGGCTGCTGCTCGATGTCCGGATCGAACGGGAAGCGGCTGTTGGCGTTGCCTTCGACGGCGTTCACCGAGGCCGGCGAAGTGGCCACCTGCGCGCTGGCGCCCGGCGCCCACGAAAGCAGCAGCGTGAGCGCGAGTCCCGCCGCGAAGCGGTGCATCGCTCGTCCCCTGCCAGACCCGTTCCCGCCGACCATACCCGGTCTATCGGCGGGCCCGGGGGGTGGGCTGAGCGGGGGGGCCGGCGGGCGACTCGCGGCGTCGCTTGGGGACGTAGAGGTCGGTGACGGTGCCGGTGGCGACCTCGGCGGCCAGTCCGACGCTCTCGGACAGGGTGGGGTGGGGGTGGATCGTCAGCGCCACGTCCTCGGCGTCGGCCCCGAACTCGAGGGCCAGCACCAGCTCGGCGATCAGCTCGCCGGCGTGGATCCCCACCATGCCGCCCCCCAGCAGCCGGCCGGAGCCGGGCTCGACCAGCAGTTTGGTCAGCCCGTCGCTGCGGCCCGCGCCGAGTGCGCGTCCGCTGGCACTCCAGGGGAAGCGCGCCACCTCCACCTCGATGCCGCGTTCGGCGGCCTCGGTCTCGGTCAGGCCGGCCCACGCAACCTCGGGGTCGGTGTAGGCCACCGAGGGAATCGCGCGCGGGTCGAAGGCGCCCGGCTCTCCGGCGATCACCTCGGCCGCAACCTTCCCTTCGTGGCTGGCCTTGTGGGCGAGCATCGGATTGCCGGTGACGTCGCCGATGGCGTGGACGTGGCCGAGGTTGGTGCGGCGCTGGGCGTCCACCGGGATGAAGCCGCGCTCGTCCACCTGGAGGCCGGCGGCTTCGGCACCGATCCGATCGCCGTTGGGACGGCGTCCCACGGCGACCAGCACGCGGTCGAAGCGCTCGCGCTCGGGCGCCTTGGCTCCCACCATCGAGACGTGGAGTCCGTCGTCGCGGGCTTCCACGCCGGTCACGCGGGTGCCGAGCCAGATGGCGGCGTAGCGCTTCTGGAGCCGGCGCTCGAGTGGGCGGCGCAGGTCGGCGTCCACGCCGGGCATGAGCTGCTGCTCGAGCTCCACCACGCTCACCTGGGAGCCGAGGGCGTCGTAGACGCTCGCCATCTCGAGGCCGATGATGCCGCCGCCGATCACCAGCAGCCGCTCCGGAACGTCCTCGAGCACGAGCGCCGAGGTCGAGTCGAGCAGGCGCGGGTCGTCGGGAAGACCGGGCAGCGCCACCGGCCGCGACCCGATCGCCAGGATGGCGTGCTCGAAGCCGACCTCGCGCGCGCCGTCCGCGGTCTCGACATCGAAGGTGTGCGCGTCGCGGAAACGGGCCGTACCGGTCACCACCTCGACGCCGCGCTTCCCGGCCATTTGCGCCAGGCCCTTGGTGAGGCCGCCGACCACGGCGTCGCGTCGCTCGCGCAGCCGGGCCAGATCGATCTTGGGCTCTCCGAAATCGACGCCGAAGTCGCGCAGCCCGGCGGCCGCGTGCAGGCCCTCGGCCACGTGGAGCAGCGTCTTGGACGGGATGCAGCCCACGTTGAGACACACGCCGCCCAGGGTCGGGTAGCGTTCTACCAGCACCACCCGCTTGCCCAGATCGGCGGCGCGGAACGCCGCGCTGTAGCCGCCCGGTCCGGCGCCCACCACCGCAACCTCGGCGCGCAAGGCTCCGTTCTTCGCTTCGGCCATGCCGATCGCCTAGAGCAGCACCCGGCGCAGGTCGCCGAGGCAGGCCGCCAGATGGCTGGTGAAGCGCGCGGCGTCGGCGCCGTCGATCACGCGGTGGTCGTAGGAGAGCGACAGCGGCAGGATGCGGCGCGGGACGAAGGCGCCATCGCGCCACACCGGCCGCCAGTCCATCCGCGATACGCCCAGGATCGCCACCTCGGGATGGTTGACGATCGGGGTGAACTTGGTGCCGCCGATTCCGCCCAGGCTCGAGATGCTGAAGCTGCCGCCCTGCAGGTGCTCCGGCCGCAGCTTGCGACTGCGCGCGCGCTCGGACAGCTCCTGGAGCTCGGCGGCCAGCTCGATCAGGCCCTTGCGATCGGCGTCGCGCACCACCGGCACCACCAGTCCGTGCGGGGTGTCGACGGCGACGCCGATGTGGAAGTAGCGCTTCAGCACCAGGTTCTCGCCGCTGGTGTCGAGCGAGGCATTGAAGTGGGGGAAGGCCTGGAGCGCCGCGGTGCAGGCGCGGATCACGAAGGGCAGGAAGGTGAGCTTCACGCCCTGGGCTTCGGCCGCGGCCTTCTGGTCCTTGCGGAACTCCTCCAGCTCGGTGATGTCCGCATCGTCGAATTGGGTGACGTGGGGAACCGTGACCCAGCTGCGGTGCAGGTTGGCGGCGGCGATCCGGCGCACCTTGTTGAGCGGCTCGCTCTCGATCGGACCGAACTTGCCGAAGTCGATCGTCACGGGCGCCGCCACGTGCACGCCCGCGATCGGCACGCCCGCCCCCACGCCCTGGCGCAGGCTGGCCTTCACGAAGCCCTGCACGTCCTCCTTGAGGATGCGGTTCTTGTCGCCGGTGGCGGGCACCATCGACAGCTCCACGCCCAGCTCGCGCGCCAGGCGGCGCACCGACGGACTGGCGTGGGCGGGGGGCCGCTCGCCGCGGGCGGTGTAGGGCGCCTCGTCTGCGGGCGCCGGCTCGCTCTCCTCGGCGTCTGTTTCGTTTTCGGCAGCGGGCTCCTCGATGGGCTGGCGGGCTTGCGGCGCCGGCGCCGCGCTGCGCGCCGCTTCCGGTGGCTTCGATGCGGTCTCGCTGGCCGGCGCTTCGGCCTCGTCGCCGGCCGCCTCGACCTCCATCAGCGCGATCAGCGAGCCCTCGCTCACCTGGTCGCCGACGCCCACCTTCAGCTCGCTCACCACGCCGGCGAAGGGCGCGGGGATCTCCATGGTGGCCTTGTCGCTCTCGAGCACCAGCAGCGACTGCTCGCGCTCCACCCGGTCGCCGGGCGACACCAGCACCTCGATCACCTCGACGCCCTCGAAGTCGCCGATGTCGGGAAGCAGCACCTTCTGGACAGCCATGTTCGCGTTTCCGCCCTGGATCCGGGTCGCCTAGACCGTGGTCGGGTTGGGCTTGTTGGGATCGATCTTGTAGCGCTCGAGCGCCCGGGTCACGCACTCCCGCGGCACGGTCCCCTCGTCGGCCAGGGCCGAGAGCGCCGCGACGACAACGAAGGAGCGGTTCACCTCGAAGAACTCGCGCAGTTTCGAGCGTCGGTCCGAACGGCCGTAGCCGTCGGTGCCGAGCACCCGGTAGCGCCGCGGCACGAAGGCGCGGATCTGGTCCGCGACGGCCTTCATCGAGTCGCTCGCGGCGATCACGGGCCCG
>JBFGIM010000012.1:0-35089 GCA_041577695.1 Myxococcota bacterium
GCACGCTGCTGGCCGAGGGCTACGCCGTGACCCACGTGGTGAACATCACCGACGTCGGTCACCTGACCGACGACGCCGACGCCGGCGAGGACAAGATGGAGCTGGCCGCCGCGCGCAGCGGGCGGCGCGCCGAGGACATCGCGCACGAGTACACCGAGCAGTGGCTGCGCGACCGCCGCCGCACCGGATGCCTGGAGCCGGAGGTGCTCTGCAAGGCCAGCGAGCACATCGCCGAGCAGATCGAGCTGGCCCAGGCGCTGGAGGCGCGCGGCTTCACCTACCGCATCGACGACGGACTCTATTTCGACACGTCGCGCTTCCCCCGCTACGCCGAGTTCGGGCGGCTCGACCTGGCCGGCCAGGAGGGGGGAGGGCGCATCGAAGAGGTGTCGGGCAAGCGCAACGCTGCGGACTTCGCGCTCTGGAAGTTCGCCGAGCCCGGCGTGCGACGCCAGCAGGAGTGGGATTCGCCGTGGGGCCGCGGCTTCCCGGGCTGGCACCTCGAGTGCTCGGCGATGAGCTCGAAGTACCTGGGCCAGACCTTCGACATCCACACCGGCGGCATCGACCACGTCAACGTCCACCACACCAACGAGATCGCCCAGAGCGAGTGCGGCTTCGACGTCCACCCCTGGGTCCGGTTCTGGATGCACAACGAATTCCTGATCTTCGAGCGCGAGAAGATGGCAAAGTCCGCCGGCAACGTGTTGGTGCTGGACGACCTCACCCGGGACGGCACCGACCCGCTGGCCTTCCGCTACTTCTTCCTCCAGGCGCACTACCGCGCCCAGCAGAGCTATACAGACGAGGCATTCGCTGCGGCCGTGGTGGGACACCGGCGGCTGCTCAACCACGCCGCGGAGGTGCGCGAGGCCGCGGGAGAGCCGGACCCCGCGCGCATCGACCCGCTGCGAGAGCGCTTTCGCGCCGCCCTCCGCGACGACCTGAACGCGCCGCGCGCCATGGAAGTGGTCTGGGAGGCGGCCCGCAGCGGCGACCTGGCGCCTGCCGACCGTCGCGCGCTCCTCCACGACTTCGAGGCGGTGCTGGCGCTGGGCCTGCGCGATGCGCAGCCCGACGCCGGCGAAAGCGATCCGCGCATCGACGCGCTGGTGGCCGAGCGCGAGGCGGCGCGGCGCGCCAAGGACTTCGCCGAGTCCGACCGGATCCGCGACGCGCTGGCCGCCGAGGGCGTCGAGATCGAGGATACGCACCAGGGACCGCGCTGGAGGCGCAGGACGCCGTGAGCTTCGAGCTGGTCTCCGAGTTCAGCCCCCAGGGCGATCAGCCGGCCGCGATCGAGGCATTGGTCGAGGGGCTCGAGCGCGGCGACGCGCACCAGACGCTGCTCGGCGTCACCGGCAGCGGCAAGTCCTTCACCATGGCCTGCGTGATCGAGCGCCTGAAGCGACCCGCGCTGGTGATGGCGCCCAACAAGACGCTGGCAGCACAGCTCTACAGCGAGTTCAAGCAGCTCTTCCCCAACAACGCCGTCGAGTACTTCGTCTCGTACTACGACTACTACCAGCCCGAGGCGTACATCCCCTCGAGCGATACCTACATCGAGAAGGATTCGTCGATCAACGACCAGATCGACAAGCTGCGCCACTCCACCACCCACGCCCTGCTCACCCGGCGCGACGTGCTGGTGGTGGCGAGTGTCTCGTGCATCTACGGGCTCGGTGCGCCAGCGACCTACGGCGAGATGCACGCCTATCTCGAGCGCGGTGCCCGCATCGATCGCGACGTCCTGCTGCGACGCCTGGTCGACATGCTCTACACCCGCAACGATCTGGACTTCCACCGCGGCACCTTCCGCGTGCGGGGTGACATCGTCGAGATCTTCCCGCAGTACGAGGACGAGCGCGCCATCCGGGTCGAGTTCTTCGGCGACGAGATCGAGAGCCTGGCGGAGATCGACCCGCTGCGCGGGGTGGTGCTCTCGAGGCCGCAGCGGGCGCTGGTCTATCCGGCCAGCCATTACGTGGCGACCCGCGCGATCCTCGAGCGCGCCGTCGAGGGCATTCGGGGCGAGCTGCAGGAGCGTCTGGCGGCGTTCAAGGCCGACGGCAAGCTGCTCGAGGCCCAGCGCCTGGAGCAGCGCACACTCTACGACCTCGAGATGCTCGAGCAGATGGGGTTCTGCCACGGGGTGGAGAACTATTCGCGCTGGCTCGACGGCCGCGAGGAGGGCCAGGCGCCCTACACGCTCTTCGACTACTTCCCCGAGGACTTCCTGCTCTTCGCCGACGAGAGCCACATCACGGTGCCCCAGGTGGGTGGGATGTACCGGGGCGATCGGGCCCGCAAGGAGACGCTGGTCGAGTACGGCTGGCGGCTGCCGTCGGCGCTGGACAACCGACCGCTGCGCTTCGACGAGTGGCGCGAGCGGGTGCGCCAGGCGGTGTACGTCTCGGCGACCCCGGGCGCGTGGGAGCTGGAGGCGTCGAAGGGCGTGGTCGTCGAGCAGATCATCCGGCCGACCGGCCTCACGGATCCGGAGCTCACGCTGCGGCCGGCGGCGGGGCAGGTGGACGACCTGCTGGGGGAGATCCGCACGCGGGTCGATGCCGACGAGCGCGTCCTGGTGACCACGCTCACCAAGCGCATGGCCGAGGAGCTCACCGAGTACTACTCGGACCACGGCATCCGGGTCCGCTACCTGCACAGCGACATCAAGACGATCGAGCGCACCGAGATCATTCGCGAGCTGCGCGAGGGCGCGTTCGACGTGCTGGTCGGCATCAACCTGCTGCGCGAGGGTCTCGACATCCCGGAAGTCTCGCTGGTGGCGATCCTCGATGCCGACAAGGAAGGGTTCCTGCGCTCCACGCGCTCGCTGATCCAGACGATTGGACGTGCCGCGCGCAACGTGCGCGGCACCGTGATCCTGTACGCCGACAAGGAGACCGATTCGATCCGCGAGACGCGGGAAGAGACCGACCGGCGCCGCGAGCTCCAGCGCGCCTACAATGAAGCCCACGGCATCACGCCCGCCACGGTGGTGAAGCGCATCTCGAGCCTGCGCGACTCGATCTGGGAAGCGGACTACGCGACGGTGCCGATCGTGGCCGAGGGTCCCGACCTCGACGTCCCGCTCCACGAGCTGCCGGGCCTGATCGAGGCGCTGCGGGGCGAGATGCAGGCGGCGGCGCGCGAGCTGGACTTCGAGCGCGCCGCCGAGGTGCGCGACCGCATCCACGAGCTGGAGGCGGAGCGCCTGCGGCGTTCCTGAGGCCTTGGACCTCGCGGCCCGCATCGACGCGCTGCCCACCGAGCCCGGCGTATATCTGTTCAAGAGCGCCCGGGGCAAGGTGCTCTACGTCGGCAAGGCCCAGAGCCTGCGGACACGCGTGCGGTCCTACTTCCGGACCGGCGGCGACGGTCGATTGCGGGTCCCGCTGCTGGTGGAGCGCACGGCCGACGTCGAGGTGGTGGTGACGCCCGGGGTGAAGGACGCGCTGCTGCTCGAGAACGAGCTGATCAAGCGCCACCGGCCGCCCTTCAACGTTCGACTCCGGGACGACAAGCAGTACCTCGGCCTGCGCCTCGACCCCCGCGAGACCTGGCCCCGGCTGGTGCAGGTACGCCGCTTCCGGGAGGACGGGGCCTGGCACTTCGGGCCCTACACCTCGAGCCAGGCGCTGCGCGAGGCGGTATCGAACCTGCGCCGGATCTTTCCGCTCCGCTCGTGCTCGGACGCCGTCATGCGCGACTACGCCCGCCGCGGCCGCCCCTGTATCGAGTTCGAAATGGGCCGCTGTCTGGCGCCGTGCGTCGGAAAGGTGGACAGCGCCGGCTACGCGGAGCTGGTGCAGGGCACCGCGCTGTTCCTGCGCGGGCGGTCGGACGAGCTGCGGCGCTCGCTCGAGCAGCGCATGGAGCGCGCGGCCGCCGAGGAGCGCTTCGAGGAGGCCGGGCGCCTGCGCGATCGGCTGGCCGCGGTGGAGAAGACCGTGGAGCGCCAGCAGATCGTGACCGAGCGCGCGGTGGACCGGGACGTCTTCGGCTGGGCCCGGGCCGGTGGCGAGGTGGAGGCCCACGCCCTCCACGTGCGCGCCGGCCGGGTCGTGGACAGCGCCGCCTTCTCGTTTTCCAACGTGCGGCTGCCCGACGACGAGGCGCTGGGCTCCTTCCTCGGTCAGTACTACGGCGCGCCGGACCGGCGCCCGGCGCCGGAGATCCTGCTGCCGCTCGAGCCGGATCGCGACGCCGCGCTCGACGAGCTGTTGAGCGAACGGGCCGGGCGCCGCGTGTCGCTGCGGGCGCCGCAGCGCGGCACCGGGCGCGAGCTGGTGGCGATGGCCACGAAGAATGCCGAGCTGCGGCTGTCGCAACGCCTGGTGGCCCGCGAGAGCGTCGAGGGGGCGCTGGCCGAGCTCCAGGAACGGTTGGGATTGCGCGCGCTGCCGCGCCGCATCGAATGCTACGACGTATCCTCGCTCCAGGGGACGTTCGCCGTGGCCAGTCGGGTGACCTTCGAGAACGGGCAACCGGACAAGAACGGCTACCGCCGCTACCGGATCCGCGAAGCGGCCGGGGGTGACGACCTGGCCTGTCTGCGCGAGGTGCTGAGCCGCCGGCTGGCGCGCGCCGACAACGATCCGCTTCCCGACCTGCTGCTGGTGGACGGGGGCCGTGGCCAGCTCGGCGTGGTACGCGCGACGCTGGCCGATGCGGGCCTCGACGTCGATACGGCGGGGATCGCCAAGGAGCGCGACGCGGAGAGTCCCAGCCCGCGGGTCCGGCGCGGCGGCGGGCTCAAGGCGGAGCGCCTCTTCCTGCCCGGTCGGGTGGATCCTCTGCTGCTGCCCCCCGCATCGCCGGCGCTCCTGCTTCTGCAGCGGGTCCGCGACGAAGCCCACCGCTTCGCCCTCGAGTTCCAGCGCAGGCTGCGCGAGCGAGCAGGCCTCACCTCGATCCTCCAGGAGATCCCGGGAATCGGCCCCGGCAAGCGGCGCGCGCTGCTGCGGCAGCTCGGATCGCTGCGCGCGGTCCGCAGCGCCACCCTCGAGGCGCTGGCAGCCGTTCCGGGCGTTTCAGCGCGGGATGCGCAGGCGATCCGCGACTTCTTCCAGGCCCTCGACGCGTCCCCCTGAGGGCGGTCAAGACGGCGCTCCGACAGGCCGATTCCAGACCCGAGGAGGCGCCGTGGTGAAGCGCGATTCGATCGGGGCGCTGGCGGCCGGTCTCGTCCTGCTGGGCGCGGTGGGGGCCGGCGCCGAGATCTACACCTGGACCGACGCGACGGGCCGGGTCCACTTCACCGAGGACCTGAGCCGTGTGCCGGCCCAGCACCGCCCGGATGCGCGCGGCAATGCCGTGGAGGAGGGCATCCCCGGACGCGTGCAGACCTACAGCGCTCCGCCGGCGGCGCGCGCGCCCCGGTCCGCAGCCGCCTCGACCCCCCGCGTCGGCCGCACCCATCGAATCCGCGTCGAACGGGCTGGCAACGGCATGATGGTGCCGGTGAGCCTCAACGGCGGACCTCCGGTGCCCTTCCTGATCGACACCGGCGCCAGCTATGTGTTGATCCCGCAGTCGGTGGCCGATCGGCAGGGGATCGACCCGGGCCCGGCGGCCCGTCGCGAACGCTTCTCCACGGCCAACGGGATCGTCGAACACACCCTGGTGATGCTCGACTCGGTGCAGCTCGGCAGCGCTCGGGCAGAGGGCGTTCCCGCGGCGCTGAGCCCGTCGATGACCTTCGGTCTGCTGGGCCTCTCGTTCTTCAACCGCTTCACCTACCAGATCGACGCCGCATCGGGGCTCGTGACGCTCACCGAGAACGGCCTGGCCGAGAGCGGTGTGCTGCGGGGCGGGCGCAGCGAATCCCAGTGGCGCGGCGAGTTCCGGAGCCTCGAGATTCGTCTGGCCGAGAACGACGTGCGCCAGACGCGCACGCCTTCCAGCCGCAGTCGGGCCCACGATCGCCTGGACCAGGAGCGCGAGGCGCTCGAGGAGCAACTCGAACAGCTCCACGGCGAGGCCGATCGGGCGCGCGTTCCCGACGCCTGGCGCCGCTAGCGGACCGACTCCCCGCGAGGAGTGGGTAGGCGACTTCCCAAAAGAGGTGGATCGTGTGCCCGCGGGTGTCGGCAACCCGTGGCCGCGGGGGCCCGCTCCCGCGGCGCCTCCAGAATCGATTCCCTCAGTGCGTGCAACGACCTGCGCCCCGAGCTGCAGCTTGTCGGGGGCGCGGCACTGATCTTGCTCCCCTTCGATCCCAGCGATTGGAGGTGCACGAGCCATGGCGCAGCGCACGATCGAATGCTCCCAACAGACCGAGCTCGGCGAATCGGCTCCGACCGGGGCCAACGACCGGACCCTCGCCCGGGTGCGCGCCGATCTCGAGCGGATGGGCGTCCACGGCGCCGCCGGTGACCGCCTGGCGCGCCGCCTGACGGCGCTGGCCCCGCGCCTGGCCCACGATGGCTACGAAGCGGCCCTCGCGGGTGCCGCGCTGGCCCACGGGGTGGCGCGCGGCGAGCGCGAGGAGGCGCGTCGGAGCGTGCGCGACCTGAAGGAGATCCAGCGCCTGGTGGGCGCTTTCGCCGACGAGCTGCAGAAGCTCGACGAGGCCATGGGCATCCTGTCTGCCTACGTGCAGCGCATGCGGACGCGCGCCGCGCCTGCGCCGACGGCCTCGAAGAAGGCAACGCTGCACTGAGGTTCACGGCGGCGCGCACTCGCGCGTCGCGCATCCGCCGAGTAGTGTAGACGCGCTCCACGGTTCCGGTGGCGGCGTTCGATTCCGATCCTCTCCTGGCTGGCCTGCGCCCTGGCCCTGGGCATAGCCGTGGCCGATGCGGGCGCTCTCGGTCGCGCGGGCGCGATTGCCCTGCTCCTGTGCAGCGTCCTGCTCTGGTCGCGATCGCGCCGCGCCGACGCGCGCCGGGGGCGTGCCTGCGCGGTGGCCGCCCTGTTCGTCGCCCTCGGGATCCACGGCATGGGTGCGCAGCTCGAGCGGGCGGACGCGGCGCGCATCGAGGCGCCCCGCGATGCGTTGCTGGAAGGTCGCGTCGCCCGGGTCGCGTCGCGGCCCGGAGGCCTGGCGCTCGAGCTCCACCGGGTGCGCGCCGTCTCGGGAGATCCACTCCCGGCGCGGCTGCGGCTGAGCGCTCCGGCCGGTTCGATCCGCGAGCGTCTCCTGCTGCCCGGCGATCAGCTCCGGCTCCGGGCGCGGCTGCGTCCCGCCGAGGGCCGCGTCAACCCGGGCCGGCCGGACCCGGCTCGGCGCTGGGCACGGGCCGGCATCGGCGGCCTGGGTCACGTCGTCCATCCCGAGCTGGTCGCCCGCCTACCCCAGCGGGAGGGCTTCCGCCTCCTGGCGAGCCTGCACGGCTTCCGCTCGCGCGCCGCGCTTCGCCTGCGCCAGCGGGGCGCGGGTGGCGGGCTGCTGGCGGCGCTCGCGCTGGGGGATCGCGGCGCGTTGCCCGCAGAGGTTCGCGAGGGCTGCCGGAAGCTCGGGATCTCGCACCTGCTCGCGGTGTCCGGCCTCCACCTGGCGCTGCTGGCGGTGATGGCGCTGCGCATCGCGCTTCCGCTCTGCGCGCGCGTGAGCCGCACTGATCCGCGCGGAGCGGCGCTCGTCGCGGCGCTGGGCGCGGCAGCGGTCTACGCGCTGCTCGCCGGCTTCGGCGTGCCGGTGCGGCGAGCGCTGATCCTGCTGATTGCGCTGGCGGCGTCACGCAGTGCCGGTCGCTCGGTGCACTGGAGCGCGCCGCTGGCTGGGGCGGCGCTCTGGATCCTGGGGCGCGAGCCCCAGGCGCTCTTCGACCCCGGCGCCCAGCTCTCCTTCGCAGCGTGTGCGGGTCTGGCGGGCTCGACGCGACCGGGTCCAAGGGGCGCCCGCGGCGTGCGGGGCATGCTCTTCTCGAGTGCCACCGCGCTGGCCGCCACCGCACCGGTGGCCGCCGGTGCGTTCGGCTCGGTGGCGCCCTGGGGCTGGGCCAGCAACGCCGTGGCGATCCCCTGGACCGCCTTGCTGCTGCTGCCGGTCGCTTTGGCTGCTGCGCTCTGGGCCGGGCTGGCGCCCGCGGGCGGGGGCGTCCCACTCGACCTGGCGGCGGCGCTGGGCTCCGCGAGCGTTGCGGCGGTCGTCTGGCTGAGCGAGCGGTTGCCGTTGCTGGCGGCCACCGAGCCCGCGCCCTCGGCGTTGTTGGCCGGCGTCCTGGCCGCCCTCGGCACGATGCGCCTCCGCTCGTTGCGCGGGCGCCTGCTCGCATCCGCCGCGATCGCGACCGGGCTTGCCCTGGCGCCCGCGGCGAGCGATCCCGGGCCGCTTCCGCGGGCGGTCTTCCTGGACGTCGGTCAGGGTGACGCCACCGTGATCCAGGGACGCCGCGGCACCTTGCTGGTCGACGCCGGACGCGCCTTTCCGGCTGGCGACGTCGGGCGCAGCGTCGTCCTTCCCGCACTGCGCTCACTCGGCGTGACGCGCCTCGACGCGTTGGCGTTGAGCCACGCCGATCTCGACCACCGGGGAGGAGCGGTCAGCGTGTTGCGCGCGATCCCGGTCGACGAGCTCTGGCTGCCCGGCGGTGGACTCGCCGAACCGGCTTTCGCCGAAGCGGTCGCCGCGGCGCACGAGCGGGGCGTGTCGGTCCGGGAGCGCGCGCGCGGCGCGACTCCCGTGTGGCTGGGCGACCTGCGCGTCGCGACGCTGTGGCCGCCCGCTCGAGGCGGCCCATCGAGCCGCAACGACCGCTCGCTGGTCCTGCGGGTCGAGGTGGACGGCCTGCGTCTTCTGCTGCCCGGAGATCTCGAAGCCGACGCGGAGGCGGCACTGCTCCAATCGCCCGGCGCCCTGCGGGCCCACGTGCTGAAGCTCGCGCATCACGGCAGCCGCACCTCGTCGACGCCGGACTTCCTGGCGGCCGTGGGCCCCGACGTCGCCGTGGCTTCCGCGCCGCGCTTCGGGCGCTTCGAGATGCCGCACGCGGAGGTCCGCGACCGCCTGCGGCGCGCTGGCAGCGCGCTGTGGTGGACCGGGCGCGACGGCGCCGTCGGCGTGGCCCTCGGGCGCCGACTCTGGGTGCGAGGCTGGCGACAGCCCCCCTCGCGGCGTCGCGCCGCGATGCCGCTCAGGGCATCTCGACGGTGAAGAGGTCGCGTACGCGGGCCGGGTCGTTGGCGCCCTCGGCGTAGCTGGTATCACCACGCACGGTCAGCCGCAGGCGAGGCTCGTCGGTATCGTCGCGGAAGACGTCCACCACGGCGTACGAGAACGCGTCGGGCTCCGACCCCTTGACCGATCCGGTGCCATTGGCGCGATCGAGAATGGCCTGGAGGAAGGTCAGCACCAGCGGTCCCTGGGGTGCGAGATCGGGAGGCAGCAGGCCCAGTACGGCCGAGCCGAAGGTGCTCTGACCGATCGGCCCCACGATCACCTCGGTGAGTTCGTCGCGCTGCAGCGCCAGGTTGGTATGGAAGTCGGTGGTCAACACCAGCGTCCGCCGCGGATCGAGGTGTTCCGCGATGAAGTCGAGCAGCTCCTGGCGCTCGGCGAGGTAGCCCTCCCAGCGGTCGTAGGGCGAGAAGAGCAGGGTCGAGATCGGCGTGTTGTTGACGATGATCTTGAAGGTGGCGTTCGAGGCCAGCAGGTTGCGCTTCAGCTCCTCGAGCTGCTCGCGCCCGAGCAGGGTACGATCGGGGTCGGCCAAGCGCTGTTCTATGCACTCCGGGTCGTTGGGAAGCAGCAGGCCCGCGGCGGCCTCGAAGAGGCTCGGCGGCAGCAGCACGGCCGCGATCTCGTCGTCGAGAGAGAAGGGCGCGAAGAGGGTGTCGGGGCCCGAGGGTCCGTCGGGCAGCGTTTCGTTGCAGAACTGCTCGGCGCTGCGAAACTGGCGTCCATCGACCAGGAAGAACTCGACGTCGCGTCCCCAACGCACGGTGCGGTGGGTGCGGAAATCGCGTCCCAGCACCCGGCGTCGCAGGGGCAGGTACTCGAAGAAGGCCTGGGCGCCCGCGGCGAAGCGCTCGGGTTCGATGGTTTCTCCGGCATAGTCGTTGCGGACCTCGTGATCGTCCCAGCCGGTGTAGGTGCCGGTGCTGCTCAACAGCCGTTGCAGATGCGGGTCCGCGCGGGTCATGCGGTGGACCGCGCGATACTCGGCCAGGGTGACGGCATGAGCGCCACCCGGAAGCACCCCCGAGTCGGCATAGATGGTGTCGCCGAAGTAGACGAAGACGTCGGCATCCTCCTCAGCGGCGGCCGAGAGCACGTAGAAGTCGAGGTTTCGCGGGCGGGTGTAGCCGAGGTTGGAGTCGCCGGAGATCACGAAGCGGAGCGGCGCCACCTCGTCGGGCAGCGGCGCGGTCACGAAGGTGCCCACGGGACTGGTACGGGAAGCGGGCCCCACGCTGCGGAAGCGGTAGTGGTAGCGGGTGGAGGGCTCCAGGTGGCCCACGGTGGCGCGCACGGTGAAGTCGTGGGCCGACCGGGCGACGGCGCCGGTGCGTCGCACGCCCCGCTCGAAGCTGGCGTCGGTGGAGATCTCGGCGAGCAGCGGCACTGCGCTCATCGGAGCCGCGGGCACCACGTGGGTCCACAGCAGGGCGCGATCGGGACCGATCTCGAAGGCGGCCACGCTCAGGTCGAAGTCCACGCCGGACGGGCGGGCGGCGAGCAGAAGCAGCAGCAACGGGGCGAACCAGCGCAGGTTTCGCGAGTGCATCCAGTCTCCTCGGGCGGTTCCCCCGAGACGCATTGTACCCGCGAGGCGCCACAATCTGCTTGACGTTCGTGGGCAGAGCGACCCATGATCGAGATCCGGTGTCACCCAGGGCCGCCGAGGAGACACCTATGATGCGGCCCGCCCCGGCCCGCGGGATTCCTCGCGATGACGGGGCGCGAACAGTGGACCGGCCTTGCGGTTGCAGCCCACAGGAAGTCCCGGGGCTCGGCCGGAAGATTCGTCGTCGAGACGCGCGAAGTCGTGTCTCCGACGGAACGCGCCGGCGGCGCGCTCCTCGCAAACGCCGCGCCTCGTGGAACGATGCGCCAGGCGGCGAGAGAGCGCTCGCCGGCGCCGTTCGTTCGGCCGTGATCGACGCGCCCGCGCGCGCTCAGTAGAGACCGAGCATCCGCCCGGCCAGCGCCAGCAGCGACACCAGCAGCACCGGGCGGATCACCCGCTCGCCGCCCCGCACCGCCACCCGTGCCCCGATCGCCGCGCCACCCGCGAAGCCCGCCGCCAGCACCAGCCCGGGGAGCCAGGCCACCTGACCTTCGACGAGGAACACGGCCACCGCCGGCACGGTGAACACCAGCACCACGATCACCTTCACGCTGTTGGCCCGCACCAGATCGAGGCCGGCGCGCGAGAGCGCGGCGACCAGCACCAGACCGACGCCCGCCTGGATGGCGCCGCCGTAGACACCGATTGCGAAGAAGAGGACGAAACGCAGCAGGGGAGGCCATGGCCGCGGCGGCCGATCGCCACCGCGCGAGCCGTAGAGCGTGGGGACCAGCAGGGCGAGCATCAGCAGGCCGAAGATGCGCTCGAAGGTCTCGTCGGTGACCCGCGCGATGGCGAGTGCGCCGAGCGCCGAGCCGAGCACCAGCGGCAGCAGCAGCGGAAGCGCCTCCCGCAAGCCCGGCACGCCCTCGGCCCGGAAGCGCCAGGCCGCGACCCCGCTCTGGATCAGCACGCCGATCCGGTTGGTTCCGTTCGCCAGGGTGCCGGGAAGCCCGACCAGCACCAGCAACGGCACCGTGAGCAGCGAGCCGCCGCCCGCCAGGGTGTTCATCACGCCCGCGACCAGTCCACCGATCAGGAGCAGCGCCGCCTCGGGTCCGGTCATGTCTTCTCCCACCGCGCCGGCGGCCGCGTTCGGGCGGCATCTTATGCGTCGCAGCACGCGCTGTCAGGGGTGACCACGCCGAGCGTCGCTTCGTCTACCCTCGCGCCATGCGATTTCGTCTGGGAACCCGCTCCTCGCCCGGCAGCGCTTGCGGGGCGTGGCCTTCGGAGCTGACCGCCGAGCGGGTGGCCGCTGCGGGCCTGCGGCTGTCGCAGCCCCGGCTCGATCGCGGCTGGCTCACCTGGCTGGAAGGGCGGCCCGCTGAAGGGGGCCGCGGCGTGTTGATGGGCTGTGCGCTCGACGCCCTGCGCGACGCGCTGGAGCTGGGCCCCACCGGACGCAGCGTGCGCAGCCGCGTCCACGAGTACGGGGGCGGCGACTACCTGGCGGCGGCCGGAGAGCTCTTCGCCGTGGACGGCGAGGACGGGGCCCTGCACCGTCGCACGCGCGACGGCTGGCGGCGGCTGATCGCGTGTCGCAGCGACTCGCGCTACGCGGAGCCGGCGCTCTCAACTGACGGCGCCTGGCTGGTGGCTGTGGAGGAGGCGCCGGGCGCGGGCTCGGAGCCGAACAACACGCTGGTGGCCCTCGGCCTCGAGCACGGCGAACGAGTCGTGGTCGATGCGCGCCACGACTTCGTCAGCTCGCCCTGCTTCTCGCCCGACGGCACACGACTCGCATGGATCGCCTGGCGCCATCCCGACATGCCCTGGGACGCGACCGAGCTGAACAGCGTGCGTTGGTCGAGGCGCGGGCCGGTGGGGCCCGCGCGTCGCGTGGCGGGCGGCGACGACGAGTCGATCTTCCAGCCGCGATTCGGACCCGACGGGCGGCTGATCTTCGTCTCGGATCGTTCCGGGTGGTGGAATCTGTACGCCGAGGGGGCGACCCGGTCGGAGGCTCTCTGCCCGCTGGAAGCGGAGTTCGGACTGGCGCAGTGGGTGTTCGGGCTGTCGACCTGGGATTTCATCGACGCGGGCGGCGTGCTGTGCTCCTACTCCGCCGACGGATCGGACCGGATGGCGCGACTCGATCTCGTCACGGGTCGTCTCGACGCCCTGCCGCTGCCCTACACGTCGATCGAAGGCGTTCGGGTCAACGGGGGCTGGGCCTGCTTCCTGGCGGCGGGGCCCCGAACGCCCGCCACGATCTGCGCGCTGCGGTTGTCCGACGGTCGCGTGTACGAGATCCGCAGCAGCGCCGGTTCGCCGGACCCTGCCTGGATCTCGGTGCCCCGCGCGATCGAGTTCTCCAGCGCGGGGGGCCGCAGCGCTCGTGCTTTCTTCTACCGCCCGCAGCATCCGGAGCGCGCGCCCGTAGCGGGAGAGCGGCCGCCGCTGCTGATCCGCGCCCACGGCGGTCCTCACGGTGCCGCCGGTCGCGGTCTCGAACTCGACGTCCAGTTCTGGACCAGCCGTGGCTTTGCGCTGGTGGACGTGGACTATGCCGGCAGTACCGGCTACGGGCGAGCGTACCGGCGTGCGCTGGACGGTCGCTGGGGCGTGGCCGACGTCGAGGACTGTCTGGCGGCGGCGACCTTCCTGGTGCGCGAGGCGGGCGTCGATCCGGATCGACTGTTGATGCGCGGCTCGAGTGCAGGTGGATTCACGACGCTGTGCGCGGCGGTCTTCCGGGGCGGCCTGGCCGCGGCGGCCAGCTACTATGGCATCGGCGATCTGGAGCGGCTGGTGGCCGACACCCACAAGTTCGAGTCGCACTACCTGGAGCGGCTGGTAGGACCGTATCCCGCGCAGCGCGCCCGCTACCGCGAGCGGTCTCCGATCCATTGGCTCGAGCGACTGCGCACACCGCTGATCCTGTTCCAGGGGCTGGACGACGAGGTGGTACCGCCCGCCCAGGCCGAGGCGATTGCGAAGGCGCTGGCCGAGCGGCAGCTTCCCCACGCCTATCTCGCCTTCGAAGGCGAGGGCCACGGCTTCCGCCGCGCCGAGACCCGCGCCATCGCCCTCGACGCCGAGCTGGCCTTCTACGGCCGCATCCTCGGCTTCGAGCCCGAAGTCGCCGCCCCGGCCCGTCGCCGGCTCCAGGCGACGGGCTGGGGCAGATCTGGCGGAGGTGCGTGTTAGGATCACTCCCGCCATGGCCGCGACCGAACCCCCCGACCTGATCGACGTCCGAAGCGACGAGCGCCTCGACGAGGCCGCACTGGCGCGCTTCCTGAAGCCCTCGCTCCCGGGGGCCGCCGCGTCGCTCGCCGTGCGCCAGTTCTCCGGTGGACGGGCCAATCTCACCTATCTGCTGCGCTTCGGTGAGGGGGCGTCGGCCGTCGAGTACGTGCTGCGCCGCCCCCCGCTGGGACCCACGGCACCCGGCGCGCACGACATGACCCGCGAGTACCGCGTTCTCTCCAGGCTTTGGCGCGCCTTTCCGCTGGCTCCGCGGGCCTACCTGCTCTGCGAAGATCCCGCGGTGATCGGAGCTCCGTTCTTCGTGATGGAGCGGCGCGACGGCGTCGTGGTGCGAGGCCGCATCCCGCCGGAGTTCGGCGGCGGTGACGATCCGGCCAGCAACCTGAAGCTCTCCCAGGTGGTGATGGACACGCTCGCCCAGTTCCACGCGGTGGATCCGCGCAAGGCCGACCTCGACACCCTGGGCCGCCCCGAGGGCTTCATGGCGCGACAGGTCGGGGGGTGGACCCAGCGCTGGGAAGCGGCGCGGACCGAAGACAACCCGCTGGCCGAGGAGCTGGCCCGCTGGCTCGCCGACAACCTGCCCGAATCGCCGCCGCCGACGCTGCTCCACAACGACTGGCGCCTGGACAACATGGCCGTGGCCGCCGACGACCCCGGCCGTTGCGTTGCGGTCTACGACTGGGACATGTGTACCCGGGGCGACCCGCTGGCCGACCTGGGCACGGTGCTCTCGGTCTGGTACGAGGCGCACGAGGCGCCCGCCAACACCGTGATGATGCCCACCCAGGCCAAGGGATTCCTCGACCGGGCCGGCGCCGCGCGGCGCTACGCCGAGCGCAGCGGGCGCTCGCTGGACACCTTCCCCTACTATTTGGTGTTCGGAACCTTCAAGATGGCCGTCGTGTTGCAGCAGATCTACGTGCGCTTCCATCGTGGGCAGACCCAGGACGAGCGCTTCGCGAGCATGGGGGAGGGCGCCAAGGCGCTGTTCCAGCTCGCGTCGGAGCGCCGGCCGTAGCGGGAACCAGCGCCGCGACCGCCCGTGTGCTCTTCGGTGCGGCGACCCTGCTCGCAGTGCTGGCCTGCCAGGGTGCAGTGCCGGGCGACGACGAGCTCGCCGAGCGCTTTCCGGCGTTGCGCGCCCACCAGCCCCACCGGCTGTCGGATGTGAATCCGTACGTGATGCCCCGCGCCGGCTCGGTTTCGTTCTTCACCTGCCGCTGGAATCCCGAGCTGCCCGTACCGGTGGGCATCCCGCTCGACACGACCGGGGAGGAGCGGGCCGCGCTGATCCAGGCCGTCGAGGCCTGGGAGGCCGCCGGTCTAGGCCTGCGACTGCCGCTCGTGGACGGCGAGAGCGACGCGATCCAGATCGAACTCACCGACGGACCCGTCACGACGCCGGCCGGCCCCGACACGGGCAACGCGCTGGTCGAGTGTCGCATGGCGCCGCTGTCTCGGCAGACCGACCCGCGAATGGTGCGCGGCGCCGAGCTCGTGTCGGCCCGGGTCCGGCTGGCCCGGCGCACGCCGCCCGACTTCCGCGGTCGCGATCGCGCCCTGGCGCCGGACGAGCTGCGCGGTGCTGCCCTACACGAGCTGGGTCACGCCCTCGGCTTCCAGGGTCATGCCCAGCGCGGCAACACGGTCATGGTGCGCGAGCTGGCGGCCGTGCGACGCGCGGGCGCTCGGCTGGCGGCGGGCAAGGGCTTCGAGGACCCGACCCTGCGGGCGCTCTATGCGCTGCCGAGCGGAACCGTCCTGTCGCGCACCCCGGTCGATGGCTGGCGTACCGATCTGGTGGATCGAATGGCGCGCCTGGCGGAGGCGAACGACCTGGCGGGACCCTTCGCGCGGGTGGGCGACGGCGCTGCGCGGATCTACTGGCGGGACGATGCGGGGCGCGAATACGGCCTGTGGGTTCTCGAGCTGCGCGAGGTGTTGCGGCGTCCCGAGCGCCTGCTGGTCCTGCCCGAATCGCGCACGCGAAGCGCACTTCCGCGCAGCCGCGACGCCGGCCCGCGCTAGCCCCGCGCCAGCTTGGGGTCGAGGCGCCGCGCTTCGGCCAGCGCGCTCGCGGCGGCGTCACCCTCACCCAGCGCCTGGAGCACCAGCCCGAGCCGGTAGTGGGCCAACGCGACGTGATCGTCGAGCTTGACCGCGCGCTCGCAGGCGGCGCGTGCGGCCTCGAGATCCGCCGGGCTCTTCTTGAACAGCGCCCAGCCCAGTGCCAGGGCATAGGCCGGATCGTCGGGGACCTGCTCCGAAGCCGGGACGAGGAACTCGAGCGCGCCAGCGAAGTTGCCACTGCGCAGCAGGATCTCGCCCTTCCGGTAGAGCATCTCGGCCTGGACGATGCGGGCCGCATCCAGGTTCTCGCCCTCCCCGGAGAGGCTGTCGTCGTAATCGCGCCGCCGCTGCGGGTCGCCCAGCACGCCTTGGGCCCGGGCGATCCGCGAGAAGATGGCGCGCGCCTGACCGCGCAGCTCCAGCAGCCCGAGGCGTGCCAGCGCATCCGGGTGGTAGCGCTTGGCCGCCCGCAGGTAGGCGCTCTTGATCTCGGCGGTGCTGACGTCGGGCGCTACGCCGAGCAGCTCGTAATAGCTGCGCTCGTCGAGGGCCTCGTGGATCGCCAGGATCTCCGCGCGCAGTGCGTCGGAATCGCAATCCCGATCGGCCCGGGGCGCGGCCGCCGTCTGGGCCGGGCCGGACGCGGGAGCGGCGGCGTGTTCCTCGCCGTCGCCCATGACGATCTCGATCTGATCGCGGGTCACCTCGCGCGAGCCCTGGAGGACCGGTGCGCTGTGCCGGTAGCGCAGGGCGCCCAGTGCATCGAGCACCCAGACACCGGCTAGCGCCACGGGCGAATGCATCGCTTCGATCAGCTCGGACAGGCGTCGGGAGCCGTCCAGCTGCTGGAGGAAGGCGGCGAGCTCGGGGTCGTCGTGAAGTCGCTCGGCGGCGCTGGCCGCGCTCGCGGTGGACAGGACGAAACGGTCCAGGTGTTTCGCAAGCGCCCCGCGGATGCGCGCCGGGGCGCGATGGACGGCGAGACCCTCCTGGAGCAGCGGCAGCGGATCCGAGCGCAGTGCCGCCGCCTGATCGCCGGCGCGCGCTCCGGGATCCAGGGCGTAGTCGCCCTCGGCCCAGGAGAACAGGTCGATCATGCGTTCGCGCAGCAGCCGTTTCAGCCAGTCCACGATCTCGTCGGGGGTCACCAGCTCGAGGGCGAGCAGGGCGGACTCCTCGCGGCCTCCTCGCTCGCGCAGGCGGGATGCGACCCGCTCGGCGTCGTCCGGGGAGATGCGCCCCGTCTGGCGCAGGCGTGCCACCAGGCGCTCGTCGGGCGCGTTGGAGTCCACCAATACCGGCGCGCCGCCCTGCCAGACTACCCGCTTGCGCTCCCTGCCACGGGCCAGCAGAAGCGAGCCTTCGTAGCGCTTGCGCATCAGGGCGGCGAAGACCTCCGCCAGCGGCGTGTCGGTGAGCGAGCCGTGGCTGCGGAGGTTGTCCGGTGCGCCGCTCACGTCGAATGCCTCTGCGATTCGGCGATGCGGAACGCCGCTGCGATCGCTTCGGGGAGCTCTCGGTGCAACGAGCAGCTGTCGTTGGAAAGGCGGCCCAGCAGCCGCTGCGATTCGGCCGAGACCCCGGCGATCACGGCTTCCGCACCGCCCGCCTGGATCGTCTGCACCGTCTGCTCCAGCGCCGCGGCGCCGAAGCCGTCGTCGAGGATCGCGCCCGCCACATCGACCACGACCACGGAGATGGGCTCGCCGGCCCCGTCGCGCACCACGGCCTCGACGGTGGTGGCGGTATCGCCGCCCGAGTAGGGCACCACCATGACGGGTCCCCAGACGTGGACGGCGGCGGTGGTCGAATCGAAGGCCGGCCCGGCTTCCGTCAGCGTCTCCTTGCGTTCCACCTCGGCCCGCAGGGCGGCGAAGGGCAGGGCGTCCAAGGCGGCGCGTACGGCGGGCTCCTGCTCGCAGGTCGTCAGCTTGGAGACCGGGCGCGCCTCGAAGCGACAGGCCACGTCCCCGGACGCTGCGCAGCGCACTTCGGTCGCGAGCACGTCCTCGCCCGAGAGCGCGGTGAGCCATCCCGAGGCGTAGCCGGACGAGAGGGCGCAGGCCGGCTCACTGTGGGCGCCCTGGCTGGCGAGCACGGCCGCGGCCTCGCGGCTGGGCCATCCGCCCGCTACGCAATCGCGTGCCGCGCTCACCCGCGCGTCGATCGGCAGCAGCGGTGCGCTGGGCATCCCGAGGACGCCCGTGGCGCGGCTGCCGTCCCGGTAGCCCTGCACGAAGCCGGCGCAGAGGAGTGCGGAGCGCGCGTCCGTAAGCCCCATGCGCTCGCGGAGCTCGCCGTGCAGCACCTCGAGCAGGCGTGCGTCCAGCAGCAGCCGGGGATCCCAGATCAGGCCGTCCTGGAGCAGGGCGCCGCTTTCGCCGGGGCTCAACGGCTCAGCCCTCCAGGAAGGCGTAGATGTCGAACTGCTGGTCCTTGCGGATGAAGTTCTCTCCCTCGGCCTCCAGCAGCGACAGCATCGCCTTGACGCAGGCCGGGTCGAACTGGGTGCCCGCGTAGCGGTGCAGCTCCTGGACGACGCGCTCGAGGGGCAGCGCGTTGCGGTAGGGCCGGTCGCTGGTCATCGCCTCGACCGTGTCGGCTACCAAGATCATCCGCGACGGCAGCGGGATCCGGTCGCCCTTCAGCCGCTCGGGATAGCCGTTGGCCGATCCGTCGTACCACTCGTGGTGGTGGCGCACGCAGGGCACGACGTCGGCCAGGAAGGTGACCGGCTCGAGGATCTTCGCGCCGATCTCGGGATGGCGCTGGATCTCGAGGTACTCCTCGTCGGTCAGGCGGTCGGGCTTGGTGATGATGTGGTCGGGCACGCCGATCTTGCCCACGTCATGGAGCACGCCCGAGATGTAGACCCGCTCGATGAAGTCCTTGGGCGAACCCATTGCCCGCGCGACCTTCGAGGCGTAGACGCCCACGCGCTCGGAATGGCCTCGGGTGTAGGCGTCCTTGGCGTCCACCGCCTCGGCCAGGGCGCGGATCGTCTGGATGTAGGCGGTGCGCAGCTCCTGGTGCTTCTCGCCGAGCTGCTTGGTGCGCTCGCGAACCTTGGCCTCCAGATTCCGGTTCATGTCCTGGAGGCGGAAGTTCTGCTCGCGGGTGATCTGGTTGAGCCGGCGGACTTCCTGCTTCAGATTGAAGTGGTCGAAGGCCTGCCGGATCGTCGCGCGCAGCTCGTCGTCGTTCCACGGCTTGGTGATCAGGCGGAAGATCTCGCCGCGGTTGATCGCATCGACGGCGACGTTCATCTCGGTGAAGCCCGTCAGCATCATCCGCACGATCTCGGGGCGCCGCTCACGGATCGAGGAGAGCAGGTCGACGCCGCTCATCTCGGGCATGCGCTGATCGGTGACGACCACCTGGGGCGCGTGCTCGTCCACCACGGCCAGCGCCTGCTCGCCGCGCGAGGCCGTGAGCACCGTCCAAGGGTCCTGGCGCATCAGTCGCTGGAGCGACTTCAGGATGTTGACTTCGTCGTCGACGAAGAGGATCGCAGGTGCCGGCATCGGGGCTTCCTTCCGCTGGGCTCGCCCCTCTTCCCTATCAAGCTTCGTGCCAGCGCTCTTCTATTCGAGAATCACATGCATAATCAAATGGTTGTGAATCATGCTTCCAGTGTCGCCTCAGGGCGAGGTCGTCCCCCGCGCGGGACGACTTCGGCAGGCCGTGCGCAGGCGCTGGGAAGCTTGCGCGGGAGCTGCCGACGGGCCGCCGGGTCGCGCGCCGGCAGCGCGGGACGCAACGCGCCGGCGCGCCGCGCGATGGCATCGACGCGCGCGGGTCGAACGCGCGGCGCGCGCAGCCGGGCAGCAACGCGCGTCCCGCCGTCGGGACGTCCCGACGGTGGGACGGCCGCGCGACTAGAGGTAGATGCCGCCGCTTGCCTTGGGAAGCTGACGCTGGGCGTGGCGCAGCCGGTCCACCTCGGCCACCAGGTCGTCGGTGGTGGCGAGGCCGATGGCCTCGCCGGCCGCCTCGCACCGGGCCTTGCGCCGCAGCACGGCGTGCATCACCCGGATCCACTCTCCGGTCGAGGGGCCCTGGTAGGCGCCGACCACCTTCTCCCAATCGACCTCCTCGAACAGGGTGCGGCCTGCGCGCTTCTCGGCGGCCGCGATGTGGATGAGGAGTGCCGAGACGATGTCGTCGGGAAACACCGGTGTCACCTCGACCACCCGCTCGAAGCGACTCGGCGCCAGGAAGGCCGGACGCAGCGTATCGGGGTGGCTGGTAGAGCCCACCACCAGGGTGTTCTCGGAGACGATCGAGCGATCGATCAGGTCGAGCAGGAAATCCATGATCGGGCCCACCGGCAGGTCCGGGCGTCGGGCACCGATCTCCTGGGTCTGGGCGAACTCCAGCTCCTGGAAGAACACCGTGACGGGGGGCAGCTCGGAGAGCGCCTGGCTCCAGCCTTCGACGAGATCGCCCAATTTGCCGCCGCGGTGCACCACCTCGACCACCATGCGCGGCACCATCACGCGCAGGAAGGCGGTCTCGCTGCGCGTGGCCAGCGCGCGGGCCAGCAGCGTCTTGCCCACGCCCTCCCGGCCGATCAGCAGCAGCGCCGCCGTCGGTACCGTGCCCCAGCGCGCGTAGACCTCGGGATCGGTGGCGGCGCAGGCGTAGGTGAGCACCTCTTCCTTCGCGGCCGCCAGCCCGCCGATGGCCTCGACGCCGACGCTGGGATGACCCTCCATCGCCGTCGCCTTCGCAACCTGGGGAAACTTGCGGTCGAAGCTGGCCCACAGGTTGAGGGCCCGTTCGTGCTCGATCGATGACATGGGGCCAGTCTAACCCGGGATGCGCGCTTCGAGGGCTCGTCGTGCGACCGCCGCCGGGATAGGCTGGGCCCTGTGCCGGCGATCCCCAGGGAGGACGAGCTGGAGCGGGCCCGTCGCTGGCTGCGGCGGCGCGACGCGGCGCTGGCCGACGTGATCCGCCGCGTGGGGCGCTGCGGCCTGGCGCGGCGCGGGGATCCGTACCGGTACCTGGTGCGCTCGGTGCTCTACCAGCAGATCACCGGCCATGCGGCCCGCGCCATCGAGACCCGTCTGCGCGCCGAGTTCGGCGGACGCATCCCGGCGCCGGCGCGACTGCGCGCGGTGTCCCCCACCCGGCTGCGCCGCCTGGGACTGTCGCGCCAGAAAGCCGCGAGCGTGCGCGCCATCGCCAAGGCCTTCGACGACGGCACCCTCGACTCGCGTCGGCTGCGCCGCCTGGACGACGACGCCGTGGTGGAGGCCGTCACGGTGGTGCGCGGCGTCGGCGAGTGGACCGCCCACATGCTCATGATGTTCTCGCTGGGCCGGCTGGACGTGCTGCCGGTGGGCGACTACGGCGTCCGCAAGGGCGCCCGGGACCTCTACCAGCTGCGCGAGCTTCCCACACCCCGCGAGCTGGCAGTGCTGGCGGAGCCCTGGCGGCCCTATCGATCGGTCGCCGCCTGGTACCTGTGGCGCGCCACGGAGATCGAGCTGTCGGAGTCGGCGTAGCGGGCCACGGCTGCAACGGCCGAGCCGATTCGCCATACTGCGCCGCGCCGCGTCCCCATCGTCTAGTGGCCTAGGACTCCGCCCTTTCAAGGCGGCAACACGGGTTCGAGTCCCGTTGGGGACGCCACCAGGCGTTCCACGAGCGTGAGCGAGCAGAGCAGCTTGCGGGCCGTTCTGCGGCGTCGCGGGGCAGCTGGTTTCGCGCTTGATACTCTCCGGACATGCTCCTGCGCTGGCATGCTGTGCTGGTTCTCCTGGCGGCGTCGGTGGTGGTCGCCGCTCTCGGCTGCCCCCACGGCCTGGGGCCCACGGCGGGGGCGCCCGCGGGCGACGCCGCGCCCCGTCAGCTCCACGCGCTGCTCCTCAACGGGGGTGGGCAGCCCTCCTCGAACTACTACTCCCACGTCGACCACCTGCGTCGGCTGATCGGGCTGCTCGACGCCGCGGCGCTGGACCGGTCGCGGATCACGGTGTTCAGCGGCGACGGCGACGACCCCGGGCTCGACCTGGCGACCCGCGAAGGCGAGCTGCCCGACGATTTCTGGCTGCTGCCCAAGGCGAGCCTGGCCCGCTGGCTGCGTCCACCGATCGTGTACGAGAACACCGAGATCGCCGGCTTCGCGCTGCGGCCCGCGCTGAAGAGCGCACTCCACGAGTGGTTCGTTCGGGAAGGCGCACAGCTCGACGGCGACGACACGCTGCTCTTCTACGTGACCGACCACGGCAAGGGGAGTCCCGACGACGGGTATCTCGACAACGAGATCACCCTGTGGCGCGAGGCGCTCACCGTGACCGACGCGCGCGCCCTCTTCGAGCTGCTCGACCCCGAGGTGCGGGTGGTGATGGTGATGTCGCAGTGCTTCTCGGGCGGCTTCGCCCAGCTGCTCTTCGACGCGGACGGCGCGCCGCCCGACGGCCATCGCTGTGGCTACTTCTCCACCACCTCCGACCGCAAGGCCCACGGCTGCTATCCGGAGGTGTCGGGCCGCGAGGACGTCGGCCACTCCCACCGCCTGTTCACAGCCCTCGAGCGGGTCGGTGGGCTGGACGCGGCGAACCGCGAGGTGATGGTCACCGATCGCAGCCCGGACGTTCCCAACGCCAGCAGCGCGTTCTACCTGGCGCGGGTGATCGAGCAGGCGGCCGCGGAGCAGGGTCGGGAGCCGCAGGCGCTGATCGACGAGCTCTTGGCCGAGGCCTGGGCGAACCCGCGGGCGTGGGAGCCGGAGATCCGGCTGCTCGACCGGGTGGGCGAGTCCTTCGGCTTCGCCAGCTGGCGCTCGCTCGCGGAGCTCGATCGCGACGCCGGTGCGCTGCCCGAGCTGAGCCAACGGCTCGAGACCTACACCGAGCGCTGGAAACAGGCGCTCGACGACCTGCGCCTCGACAACCTGGCCCGCTTCCTGCGCGACGAGCCCGGCTGGAACCAGCGCCTCGACGGCGATCGCCTGAAGCAGCTCGGGGCCGAGGAGCGCGAGCGCGAGGTGATCGAGCTGCTCCACGAGCTCGGGCCCTTCTCGCGCGACGACCGCGAGCGCTACTACCGACTCGAGGACGTTCACGAGAAGGTCGAGGTGGCCAGCGCCGCCCACTACCGCGCCGAGGTGCGGCTGGCGGCAGTGCTCCGGATGCGCGCGCTGCTCACCGAGATCGCCGCACGGGTCTACCTGGCGCGCGGCGGCAACCCGGCCGAGGCGCGCGCCCTGGCGCGCGTCGACGCCTGTGAGGACCTGACCCTGGGCGCGCCCGGCACCGCGCTGGCCTCGGACATCCCCGAGCCCGAGCCGTTCCCGACCCTGGCGCAGGAGCGCGCGGTGGTCGAGTCGATCCTGCCGGGCTGGCTCGGCATCGTCTACCGGCCGGCCCGCCCGTCCGAGCGTCAGCGCCAGGACCTGGAATCGGGAGCCACGGTGGTGACCCAGGTGCTGCCCGACTCGCCCGCCTCCGAGGCGGGCATGCAGACCGCCGACGTGGTGATCGGCCCCGTGGACTACGACTTCGCCGAACCCAACGCCCTGCGCGGATGGGTGATGCGGGGCGAGCTGGGCGCGCCCACGCCGTTGCGGGTGCTGCGCGATGGCGAAGAGCTCGAGCTCACCCTGCGGCTGGCGGCCTATCCGCTGGAGCTGCCCGAGCTGCCCGGGCCGCCGGAGGTGGGCAGCGAGGCCCCGACCCTCCACGAAGAGGCCTATTACCGCAGCGACGCGAGCCCGAGCGGGTCGCGCGGGCGCATGCTCTTCTTCTGGGCAACCTGGTGCGGGCCGTGCAAGGCGGCCGTACCCGAGCTGATCGCCTTCGAGCGCGAGTGGAACGTGCCGGTGGTGGCCATCACCGACGAGGGGGTCGAGGAGCTCGACCCGTTCTTCAGCGACCGGGTCGAGCCGTTCCCCGGGACCGTGCTGCTCGACTCGCGCCGGGTGAACTTCCAGGGCTACGGCGTCAGCGGCACGCCGACCTTCGTGTGGATCGACGAGAACGGCGCGGTCCAGTACCACCAGACCGGCTACACGCCGGGCGTCGGGCTGCGCATCGAGGGCTGGAGCTGGGAGGGCCGCTAGCCGGCCGACGAGCCCTAGAACTCCAGGGCGACGCTCGTGGTCACCCGCTGCTGGAAGATGCCCTTGTGGTGCGAGATGGGCCGCTCGTAGGCGAAGCTGAACGTCACGTGCTCGGTGATCGGGACGTGCGCGCCGAGGGCGGCGGTGACCAGGTCGAGCCCGTTCACGTTCCGCGAGCCCAGGTTCATCACGTCCGCGCCCTCGAAGGCGCCGGTGCCGAGCGCCTGCTGCACGGTGTCGAGCGACAGCTCGCCGCCGCCCTTCAACTGGATGGGAATGTCCCCGTCGCCCGACTCCACCCAGTGGAGCCCGCTGAACTGTACGAAGGGCTGGAAGCGCTCGGCCACGGTGTAATCGGCGTAGACGTGCCAGAACAGCGACGTGCTCTGCTGGTTGGTGTCGAAGGGCACCTGGGCGCCGAAGTCCCCGACCAGGTGGAGGTCGCCGTGACCCCAGGCACCGGCGATCGAGGGCAGCACCATGCCGTCCCCGTAGCCCTGGTAGGTGTCGGTGCTGCCGGTCGGGGCCTCGAAGCGGAGGATGCCCGACACGATCCACGGCGACTCGGCATCCCGGTCCTGGGCGAAGGCGTACTTGATGCCCCCCGCGAGATTGAGGAAGCCCTGGGTGTCGTCGAGCAGGGGGTTGCCGGGCCGCTTCCAGACGAAGCCGTCCTTGTTGGCGAAGATCGAGAAGCGATCGGTGACGGCCAGGCGCGCCTGCACGGCCGCGACGCTTGCGTCGCCGCCCTGCATTGCCGAGCGGCCCGGGAAGTCGTGGTAGACGTAGTAGGGATAGAGGCCCGTGACGATGAACGGATCCTCGAAGAGGTACGGCGCCACGATGGGCTTCTGGAAGCCCTCGAAGCGCCCCGACCGTTCGCAATTGAAGTCCGGAAACCACTCGGAACAGGGCGGCGGCTCCGCCGTTGCCGTCGCGGCCACCAGGAACAGGGCAAGGGCGCCGGCCGCGGCCACCGCGCTTCGCATCGAACGAGATCCATGCATCGGGAACCTCCTCTCCTCTGGAGCTCAGTACTCCACTTCGGCCTCGAGTCGGCCATTGTCGGTTCGAACCACCCGCATGCGCGTCATGCACGCCATGCAGTACACGCGGTCGCCGGGGCGCAGCTCGCGCGGAGAGCGCACCACGACCTTGCAGACGGGACACAGCACCTCGTTCGGAGCCAGCTCGTCTGCGGGCCCGCCCCAGCGCCGGTAGTACTTCCGATAGCGGCGCGGAACCTCGTCGAAGCCCTGGTCGTCCAGCTCGTAGCGCCGGCGGGGCGCCTCGGCTGCAGCTCCTGCGCTCACGCAAAGCCCAGCCGGGTGACGGCCTGGAGATAGTCGCGGCTCAGGTCGGTCTTCTCCTGGGTCGAGGCATGGAGATCGCTGAGGGTGTGTTCGAGGCTCGTCAGCACCAGGCTGTCGAGCTCGCGGCGCAGCGCGCGGAGCTCCAGCCCGACGGCGGGTGCGTCGCGCAGGGCCCGACCCAGGGTGTTCTCGCCGAAGCCGATGTGGCGTCGCTCGTCCTTGACGATGCCCGCCAGCACTTCGGCCGTGATGGGATCGGCCACCTGGGCGTGGCGACGGAACACCGCGAACTCCATCGCCTCGAGCACCACGTTCTGGGCGAAGACCGCCGACGTCCAGTGTCCGCGCTCGATCAGGTCGAGCAGACGCTGCTTGAAGCGGACCAGGCTGGGATTGGCACGGCGGGCGATCGCCGCCTCGACGTCGTCCACGCCCAGCTCGCGCATGCGATGGGTCAGGACCTCCAGATGGCGGCCTTCGTCGACCGTCTGGGTCGAGAGGAAGACCTTGGCCTCCCGGTTCGGGGCCAGGCGGATCAACCCGCCCGCGCCTTCCAGCGCGGCGGTCTCGCCGACACAGTAGTTGCAGAGCACGGTGATCAGGCGCTCGCGCTCGTCCTCGTCCAGCGCCGGCGCCTCGGGATGGTCGCGATGCCCGTACTCCTGGCCTTCCAGGTAGCCCTGGACCGCGTCGAACCAGAACTGGAACGAGCGCACCTGCTCGCGGAACGCTTCGGGCGGCAGCCCATGCACTTCGCCGAGCTCGCTGCTCATGGTCCTAGGGTCGGTGCGGCGTCTGATAGTGAATGCCGATCCGCTCGAGCCTCACCTTGAACTCGCGCAGGATCGTGTCCGCGAGGGCCGCCTCCAGCTCTTCCGGGTCGGCGCCGGAGAGCTTCACGCCCTTCCATTCGGCCGAGGACGTGGCCGGCGCGCCACCGCGCTGCATGATCTCGCCCACCTCCTGGGGCGTCGGTCCCTGGCGGAACTGCGAGCCGAAGGTCGCGAGCATGTAGTACGACATCTCCTGCTGGAGACGCTCGACATCGGCCTTGCGGTCGGGGTTCTCGCGGATCAGCGATCCGATGCGGTTCTCGCCGAATCCGACGTGGCGGCGTTCGTCGGCGATGGTGCCGGCCAGGGTCTGGGCGAACTTGCGGTTGGCGTCCCGGTTGGCCGCATACATCATCTCGAACACGTGGAAGGCCATGCCTTCGAGGATGACGTTCTGGCCCACCACGCCGGCCACGAAGTCCTTCTTGTCCACCCGCTCGAGCAACAGCTCCGCGAACTTGACCAGGTTCGGGTTGGCCATGTCCGCGATGGTGCTCTCGAGCTCGGAGGATTTGACGCCCAGGTCGAGCAGGCGGTGGGTGAAGACCTCGACGTGACGTGCCTCGTCGAGGGTCTGGGTGGCGAGGAAGCGCCGGCTGGGCTCGTCGGGCGCCGCGTTGATCAGCCCCGAGGACGCCGCCAGGGCACAGCGCTCGCCCACGACCAGCTGCACCGTCGTGCGCACCGCCTGCTCGCGCAGCACCGGGTCCGAAAGCACCAGCTCCGGCTCACGAGCATCCGGGTCGTGTCCGTACTCGGTGTCCAGCAGGTATCCCTGGGGTGCGGACTCGAGCCAGTACTGGATGTCGTAGCCCTTGAGGAAATCCGTCACAGCAATTCTCCCGGTGCGGCGGACGCTTCTGGCCGGACATTCTGCAAGGGCGGTGCCAGCCGGCGGAGCACTGTGGACGGGGATTGAGGGGGTCGGTGGGGCCCACGGTCCCATGGTCCGGGGTTCCTGCGGTGGCGCGCACCAACCGGGTACGGGCCCGAAAGCACAGGGACTCACGTGTTCGAGCTGGCACGGTTCCTGCGTAGGTGTATCCGATGTCACCAGGGAGAGCGGACATGAACCAAGAGCGTGGAATCCTGGCAGAGGAGCTGGACTCGTTGCGGCAGCTTCGAGATGAGTTGCGGGTGCAGGCGAGTCTCGGGCGCGCAGAGCTGCGGGATCGCTTCGCAGCCGCCGAGAAACACTGGCAGAAGCTGGAGGGCAAGCTCCAGGTGCTCCGCGGCGAAGCCCGCGAGGATGCGGACTCGGTGCGCAAGGCCGCGAAGCAGCTGGCCGACGAAATCCGAACGAGCTTCGAGCACATCCGCCAGCGGCTCTAGGTGACGGCATGCGGCGCAGAGCCCCGCGTGGGGTGCCACGCCCCAGCCCGCAGGTTCTCGGCGCAGGGAGGGACACCATGTACGAGTTCCTGAACTACTGCGTCTGCGACGTCATGACGAAGGACGCCGTTACCGTGGCGCCCACGGCAACGCTGGCAGATGCGGAGTCGATCTTCGAGGAACGCGGGTTCAACGCGCTGCCCGTGGTGGGAGCCGACGGCGAGCTGGTCGGGCTGGTGACCCAGCTCGATCTGCTCAAGGCGTTTCGTTTCACGCCCGACTCGGTGTTCCCCCCCTACGACGAGCTGATGCAGACCTGCGTCGAAGAGGTGATGACCCCTGCCGCTGCGGTCGTGACGGTGACTCCACGGACACCGTTGACGCGGGTGCTCGAGCGCATGGTCGTCTTCCGCAACAAGAGCTTCCCGGTACAGCAGGACGGCTGCGTGACCGGGATGGTGGCGCGCGAGGACGTGCTCGAGGCGCTTCGGCGCGCCGTTGGCGGCGAGCGGATCACCTCGCCGATCTGATCGGGCGCCTGCCCGCGGCTCAGGGCGCGCTTCGTTCGAGGCGCACCGCCGTTACCTTGTAGTCGGGACATTGGGAGAGCGGATCACGCTGGGGTCCGGTCAATGCATTGGTCCGGGTCTCGGGGTGGTGGAACGACAGGAACAAGGTCCCGCGCGCGATCCGATCGGAGAGCCGCGCCCGCGCCTGGATCCGGCCCCAACGACTTTCGATCCACAGCACGTCGCCGTCGCCGACCTGCTCGCCGTCGGCGTCTTCGGGGTGGATCTCGAGTGTGTCGTAGGGAGCCAGCCCGAGGCTGGGCGTCCTTCGGGTCATCGATCCGACGTTGTAGTGTTGCAGCACCCGCCCCGTGATCAGCGTGAAGGGATGGGATGCCACGCCGTGCTCCGGGCTTGCGCGGAAGCGGAGCGGATGGAGGCCCGCAGGTCCTCGCGCGAAGCCGTCGGTGTGGAGCCGCGGCGTCCCCGGGTGGTTGCGCGAAGGACAGGGCCACTGGAGCCCGTCGCCCTCGAGCCGCTCGTAGTGGACTCCGCCGAACAGGGCTGGCGCCAGCTGCGCGATCTCGTCCATCACGTCGGCGGGGGCCCGCTTCTCCCAGCGGCAGCCCAGACGTTCGGCCACGTCGGCGATCACCTCGGCATCGGGACGGGCTTCTCCCGGTGCCGGCACCGCGGCTCTCACGCGCTGGATGCGCCGTTCTCCGTTGGTGAAGGTCCCGTCCTGTTCCAGTGCGCCGGCCGCGGGGAATACGACGTCGGCCCGGCGCGCGGTCTCGGTCAGGAAGAGCTCCTGGACCACCAGCAGCTCGAGCCGCTCCAGCGCCTCGAGGATGTGGCTCTGGTTCGCATCGCTCTGGGCCACGTCTTCGCCCTGGATCCAGAGCGCGCGCAGCCGTCCGCACGCTGCCGCGTCGAACATCTCGGGAAGGGTGAGCCCCGCAGTGAGGGGCGGCGCCTGACCCCATACGGTCTCCACGCGGGCCTGGACCTCGGGGTCCGAGAGCGACTGATAGCCGGTGAGCAGCGTGGGCGTGCTCCCCATGTCGGCATTGCCCTGGACGTTGTTCTGGCCACGCAGCGGCAACATGCCTGCGCCGGGGCGCCCGATGCTGCCGGTCAACAGGGCGAGGTTGCAGAGCGCCAGCACCGAATCCGTGCCCTGCACCAGCTCCGACAGTCCGAGGCCGTGCACGAAGAGGGAAGGGCCCGTGTCTGCAATCAGATCTGCGGCCGCGCGGAGGGCCTCGCCGCCGACCCCGGTGAGCGAGGCGGCGTCCTGGAGCGACTCGCCGCGCAGGAAGGTCGCGAAGGCGTCGAAGCCCTCGCATCGGGATTCCAGGTAGTCGGCATCGAAGGCGCCAGCTTCGATCAGCAGCGCGGCCAGGGCGTTGAAGAGCGGCACGTTGGTGTCGGGCTGCAGCGCCAGGTGGAGATCCGCCACGTCGGCCAGCTCGATGCGTCGGGGGTCGATCACGAGCAGGCGGGCGCCCTGACGTACGCGCCGTGCAACTCGCGCACCCAGTATCGGATGGGCTTCGGTGGGGTTGGCGCCGGCCACGACGATCAGCTCTGCGCGCTCGATGTCGTCGTAGCAGGCCGAGGCGGCTCCCGCGCCGGTGGCCGTGCGCAGAGCCAGTGCCGTCGAGGCGTGACAGACCCGTGCGCAGCAATCGACGTGGTTCGTGCCGAAGCGGGTGCGGAAGAGCTTCTGGAGCAGGTAGGCCGCCTCGTTGGTCGACCGCGACGAGCTCAGCGCGCCGAGCGCGTCGGGGCCGAAACGCTGGTGGATCTCGTCGAGGCGCGTCGCCACGTGATCGAGTGCGGTCTCCCAGGAAACCGGCTCCAAGTTGCCGTTTCGCCGCAGCAACGGGCGGGTCAGGCGATCGGGCGAGTGGACGTAGGCGTGGGCATAGCGCCCCTTGGCGCACAGGTGGCCGCGGTTCACCGCCGCTCCGGCCTTTCCCCCGATCGACACCACCCGACCCTTCGTGTGGCCGATCTCGACCTGGCAGCCGACGCCGCAGTAGCCACAGGTGGACGTCATGGTGGCCTGCGGGGCCGCTACGCCGAGACGATCGCGGTCGCTGAGAGCGGCGGTGGGGCACACGTCCACGCAGGCTCCGCACGCCACGCAGCGACTGTCGCCGAAGTGCTCGGCGCCGAAGGCGAGCCGAGGCTCGTGGGCGGGTCCCTCGATCGAGAAGACCGAGCGCCCCTGGATCTCGTCGCAGGCGTGCACGCAGCGGCGGCAGGTGATGCAACGAGCCGGGTCGAAGCGGAGGTAGGGATGGGTCCCGTCGAGTCGGCTCGGCGCCGGCTGCGGGGAGCCCGGCACGTCCAGCCGGGCCATCACGCGCTCCAGCTCGCAGCCGCCGGGATCCGGTTGCAGTGGGAGTTCGCCATGTTCCAGCATCAGCAGCGTGAGCAACGAGCGGCGCGTGTCCCGCAGTCCGGGTGACTCGGTGCAGATCCGTGCGCCGGGTCTCAGCGGCTCGGTGCACGCGGCGCGCGGCTCCGCCTCTCCCTCGATCTCGACGAGGCAGAGCCGGCAGCCGCCCTCCGGCTCGAGGCCGGGGGCGCTGCACAGGCTGGGAATCTCGATGTCGAGGCGCCGGGCCGCTTCGAGGATCGTCTCGCCGGCGCGCGGCTCGACCCTCCGCCCGTCGATCGACGCGGTCATGCGCGCAGCTGCCCGTTGGAGAGGCGTGCAAGCAGGGTGCGCAGGGGGCCCGGGATGCCGCGCCCGAAGCCACACAGGCTCGTGCCCTCCATCAGCTCCAGCAGGCCCTCGATCTCAGCGGCGGCTGCGATTCCCATCTCGCCGAACAAGTCGAGCGCCCGCCGCGACCCCACGCGGCACGGCAGGCACTTGCCGCAGGACTCATCGTGGGCGAAGTGGAGCAGCGACTTCAACAGGCGCTGCAGCCGCACCTCCGGCGGCAACGCCACCAGGCCGCCGTGGCCGAGTCGGATGCCGCGCTCCGCCATCGCCCCGTAGAAGACCGGCACGTCGCACTCGCTCACCTCGAGCAGGCTGCCCATCGGTCCGCCGAGCAGGACACCGAAGAGCGCCGAGTCGTCGCAGACCGTCGCGCCGGCGTCCTGGATCACGTCGAGCAACGAGATGCCGAAGGGGACCTCCACGACGCCCGGCGCCTCGAAGGCTGCGCTGAGACACAATGCCTTGGTGCCGTGCGAATGGGCGGTGCCCAGGGCTGCGTAGGCGTCGGCTCCTCGCGCCACGATCCAGGGTACGTTGACCAGCGTCTCCACATTGTTGATCACCGTGGGGAGGCCCCCCAGGCCCCGCTCGGCGGGGTAGGGCGGTCGCACGCGCACTTCCGGCCTGAGTCCCTCGACCGCGTTCAGCAACGCCGTCTCCTCACCGCACACGTAGCGCCCCACGCCGCGCTCGACGCGGACCTGCAACGAGAAGGCACTGCCGCATACGGCGGGCCCGAGGATGCCGATCTCGTTGGCGTCGTCGATGGCGCGCTGCATGCGCGCGATGGCCCGGGGGTACTCGCGGCGGATGAAGACGATCGCCTCGCCGGCTCCGATCGCGTAGGCGCAGAGCGCGAGCCCCTCCAGCACGCCGTGGGGATCGCGCTCGAGCAGCAGCCGATCCACGAAGGAGCCGGGGTCGCCTTCGTCGCCGTTGGCGATCGCGACGCGGGGCCCATGGGGCGCGCGTGCCGCCGCCCGCCACTTGGCGCCGGTGGAGTAGTCGCCTCCACCGCGGCCCCGTTCCCCCGAGGCCTCCACCGCCTCGAGCACCAGGGCCGCGGGGCGCCGCACGGCAGCGTCGAGCGCCCCGTAGGCGCCGTCTCGGACCGCCTTGGAAAGCGAGGCGAAATCGCCGGCGCCGATGCGGCGCGTCACGATCGGCTCGGTGCCCAGCGCACGCACGTGCGAGGCGGTCGCCGCCGGGGAGGTGCGCCGCAGCGTGTGTCCCAGACTGCCCGGTACACAGCGTGTGTGTACCTCGCCCGAGAGGTTCGCGATGGCGGGCGATTGATCGCAGAAGCCTAGACAATGGACCGTCTCGACGGGTCCGTGAGCGCGCAGCGCCTCGCGGATGCGGTCTGCACCGCGCAGCACGCACGACGTGCCGACGCAGACGCGCGTGACCGGCGACTCGGCGCTATCGCCCACAATTTCAGGCTGGCGGGATACAGTACTCATCCGGTTCTCATCGCGGTCGAGAACAGGATATTCTGCACGAGACGTGCCACATTCTTGACTCTGCGGATCAGGACTCCAGGTTGAGGAAATGACGTTGCCGACCGCGCCCGACGACCTCGCCTTCTTCGCTTACACGCCCCAAGATCGCGAGGTGCTGGCGGAGCTCGCAGAGACCCTCGAGAAACACGCCGATGCCCTGGTGGCCGCCTTCTACCGCCATCTGCTCTCGGTTCCCGAGACCCGTAGGCTGCTGAGGGACCCCGAGGTCACCCAGCGGCTGCTCGGCATGCAGCGCCGCTACCTGCTCAGCCTTGCCGGACCCAAGATCGACGACGAGTACCTGGCGAACCGGCGCCGCATCGGTGAGATCCACGAGCGGATCGGCCTGGAGCCGCGCTGGTACCTGGGCGCCTACGCGCTCTACCTCACCCTCCTCAATCCCCTGATGGCGGAGTGGGCCCAGGGCGATCTCGAGCGCTTCCAGCGCGCTGCGACGGCACTGAACAAGCTGCTCCTGATCGATGTGCACCTGGCAATGGAGGCGTACATCGACCGGCGCGAGCGCGATCTCGAGTACCTGAACTCCCAGCTCGCCGCCTCGAGCCGGGAGCTGGCCGATGACCTGCAGAAGACGGGGGTGGAGCTGCGCCAGACCACCGAGCGTGCCCGGCACGCGGAAAGGCTGGCCTCCATCGGGACGCTCGTGGCAGGTCTGGCCCACGAGATCGGCACACCGATGGGTGTGATCCAAGGCCACGCCAGGCTGCTCGAGCCCGCCGTCACCGGCGACAAGGCGCGCTGGCGGCTGCGCACGATCGAGGAGCAGATCACGCGCATCTCGCGCATCATCCAGAGCCTGCTCAACATGGCGCGGCCCGGAAAACGCCGGAAGGCGCCGGTGGAGCTGGCACCGCTGGTCGAGAACACGCTGGCCTTCCTCGGTGAGAAGTTCCAGCGCCGCCAGATCGAAGTCGTACCCGCGCTCGAGCCGCGCCTCTCGGTGAGCGGCGATTCCGAGCAGCTCCAACAGCTGCTGCTCAACCTGTTCTTGAACGCTGCCGACGCCATGCCCGACGGCGGTACGTTGCGGATCGCGCTGACCACCGGCGTCCACGGTGACGCAGTCGTCCGCGTGTCCGATACGGGCCACGGGATTCCGGATGGCGACCTCGATCGCGTCTTCGAGCCGTTCTACACCACCAAGGCGTCCGGCGAGGGCAGCGGGCTCGGACTGGCGGTAGCCCAGGGCATCGCCGCCGAGCACGACGGCGAGATGGAGCTGCTTCACAGCGACCGGACCGGGACCGAGTTCGAGGTCCGGCTGCCCCTGATCCGATCTGGCAGGTAGAAATTGGGTCAATAAGGTACATTTCTCGTCATTAATGTGCTTTCTGTCTACATCTGATCGCGGTCTCGTGTCTGAGGGGCAAGCAGCCTCCTCGCAGGCTGGCACGCCCCGTGCTCTGGAAATGGGTCGATGGGACGGCTGATCCAACTACTGGTCGTGGACGACGACGGGGCGATGCGCGAGATGCTCGTGTCGCTGTTCAAGGAGCGTGGCTTCTGGGCAGAGGAGGCCTCTACCGTCGACGAGGCGCTGGCCAAGGCGGCCGAGATCGATTTCGACGCCGTACTGAGCGACATCCGGATGCCGGGGCGTTCGGGCATCGAGCTGGTTGGCGAGCTGCGGCGGCTGCGGCCCGCCACGCCGGTGATCTTGATGACGGCCTTCGGAAGCATCGACTCAGCGGTCGAAGCCATGCGAGCTGGCGCCTTCGACTACATCACCAAGCCCTTCGAGCCCGACGCGGTGTCGTTCACGATCGACCGCGCGCTCGAGCGGCGCGCGCTCGAACAGGAGAACGCGCGCCTGCGCGCGGCGGTCGACCGCACCAGTTCGCTGGGTGACCTGATCGGTGAGAGCGCCGCCATGCGCGAGATCTTCGCGTTGATCCGGAAGGTCGCCCACAGTCGCAGCTCCGTTCTCATCAGCGGGGAAAGTGGCACCGGCAAGGAGGTAGTGGCACGCGCGCTCCACTTCCACGGCACCCGGGCCGAGCGGGCTTTCGTCCCGATCAACTGCACCGCGATTCCGGAAGGACTGCTCGAGAGCGAGCTCTTCGGCCACGTGCGCGGCGCCTTCACCGGCGCGCATGCAACCAAGCGCGGTCTCTTCGAGAAGGCCGAGGGCGGCACGCTCTTCCTCGACGAGATCGGCGACATGGGACTCGCCTTGCAGGGGAAGCTGCTGCGGGTGCTGCAGGACCGCGAAATCCGACCGGTGGGCGGAACCCAGTCGGTGCGGGTCGATGTCCGCATCATCGCCGCCACCAACAAGGACCTCGAGCGGGAGATGCGCGAGGGTCGCTTCCGCGAGGATCTGTTCTACCGGCTCAACGTGATTCCCCTGCACATCCCGCCGCTGCGCGAGCGCCCCGACGACATCCCGGCGCTGGCCGAGGCCTTCCTGCGCCGCCACGCCGAGGGGCGCCGGGTCGTGCTGAGCGCGGAGGGTCTCGAGCGCCTGCGCGCCCACCCGTGGCGCGGCAACGCGCGCGAGCTGGAGAATGCCATCGAGCGGGCGCTGGCGCTCTGCGACGGCGACCAGCTCGACGCCGCCGACCTGCCGCTACCGCAGGCCTCGGTCGCGTGCGAAGGCGGCGAGGCCGACAGCTTCCTGCGCCGGGCCGCCCAGCAGCGCATGTCGTTGCGTGCGCTCGACGACCTCTACAAGGAGCAGGTGCTGGAGCTCACGGGTGGCAACAAGGTACAGGCCGCGAAGATCCTGGGGATA
>JBFGIM010000013.1:0-33391 GCA_041577695.1 Myxococcota bacterium
GACATCCCGAGGCTGCTGGAGCACCTGGACCGGGCCGACGTGGTGAATGGCATCCGACGGGAGCGCCGCGACTCCGCCGTGCGGCTGCTCTCGTCGCGCATTGCCAACGGCTTCCGCAACTGGATGACCGACGAGACGGTCACCGACGTCGGGTGCTCGCTGCGGGTGATGCGCGCGGTCTACCTGCGCCGCATCAAGCTGTTCCGCGGCATGCACCGCTTCCTGCCCACGCTGCTCCGTATCGAGGGGGCCCGGGTGATGGAGCTGCCGGTTTCGCACCGCGCACGGCGTTACGGACGCTCGAAGTACGGCATCCACAACCGGCTGTGGTCGGGGATCCAGGACGTCTTCGCGGTGCGTTGGATGCAGAAGCGGGCGCTGCGCTACCGCACGCGCGACTGAAGCTCGGCGCCTCCCAGCAGGCGCGCGTACTCCACCATCAGGCAGCGGTCCTCGACGACCTCGATCCCCGCCTGGCGCAGGCGTCGGGCCGACGCCTCGTCGCGAATGCCGAGCTGCATCCACACCGTGCTGGGTCGTACTTCGAGGGCGAGGATCTCGTCGGTATGGGCGGGAACGTGGGCCACCGCTCGAAACAGGTTCACCAGGTCGACCGGCTCGCGCAGCTCGGCCAGGGAGCCGATCGCGGCCTCTCCGAGCACGCGGTCGAGCTTGGGGTTCACCGGGACGATCTGCATGCCGCGCTCCTGCAGGTAGCGGGGCACGCGGTGAGCATCGGTGCTCGGGTCGGCCTTGATGCCCAGCACGGCGATCCGGCGCGTGCGCTGGAGCAGGCTGCGGAGCTCGGCGTCGTCCATCGGGAAGCCCCCGCTCGATTCGCGCCCCGACCTTGGCAGCATGCGGGCGGACCGATACCGTACGCCGCCATGCCCGTTGCCGCTCACCATTCCACATCCCTGTTCGGGCGAGCACGGGTCCTGCTGTGCTGGGGCGCGCTGGGGGTGCTCCTGCTGGGCGCGGCAGCCGCCTCGGCCCAGTTCGAAGACCCGGCCCTGCGCACCCGCGTCACCCGCCTCGAGAATGGCCTCACCGTGCTCACCCTGGTGGATCGCAGCACGCCGGTGGTCTCGTTCCAGATGTGGGTCAAGGTGGGGTCCCGGGACGAGGCCCACTACACCGGCCTGGCCCACCTCTTCGAGCACATGATGTTCCGCGGCACCGATCGGCTGCCGCCCGAGTCGCACGAGCGCCTGATCCAGGCCAGGGGCGGCCGGGTCAACGCCTTCACCACCCGCGACGTCACGGTCTACTACGAGGACCTGCCCGCCGACGCGTTGCCGCTGGCGATCGAGCTGGAGGCGGAGCGCCTGGCCAACCTCCAGGTGACCGAGGCGACCCTGGCCAGCGAGCGGGAGGTGGTGCTCGAGGAGCGCCGCATGCGCATCGACGACCAGCCCCAGGGGCGCGCCTTCGAGGCGCTGCTGACGCTGGCGTTCCCTGCCCACCCCTACCGGGTGCCGGTGATCGGTTGGCGCAGCGACGTCGCGGCGGTCGACGTGGCGACCTGCCGCGACTTCTTCCGGACCTACTACGCCCCCAACAACATCGTGATCTCACTGGCCGGCGCCTTCGACGAAGAGGACGCCCTGGCGCAGATCCGCGCCGCCTTCGGCGGGCTGGAGCCCGCACCATCGATCCCGCGCAACCCCACCGCGGAGCTGCCCCAGAACGGAGAGCGCCGCCAGGTGGTGTACTTCGACCTGCGCAGCCCGATCTTCACCGCCGCCTGGCACGCGCCGGCCACCGGCCATCCGGACGCCGAGCCGCTGGACGTGGCGAGCCTGGTGCTCTCCGGCGGACGCTCCAGTCGGCTGTACCGCAAGCTCGTCTACGAGTCGCAGCTGGCGCTCTCGGCCACCGGGTCGTACTGGGAGCTGCTCGACGCTGGATTGTTCTACGCCTACGCCAACGTTCGTCCGGACGGCGAGATCGCCGAGGTGGAGCGGCAGCTTCTCGCCGAGCTGGCGCGGCTGCGCGACGAGCCGATCACGCCCGGGGAGCTGGCCAAGGCGAAGCGTCAGATCGAGGTCGACCTGGTCGGCGCGAGCGACACCGCCCACGCGCTGGCGTCGCGCATCGGCCGGGACTGGGTCAGCTTCGAACGCATCCGTTCGCTCGAGGAGCGCTTGGCTGCATTCCGCGCGGTGACGGCGGCCGACGTCCAGCGCGTGGCCCGGACCTATCTGCGCGACGAGAACCGCAACGTGGTGTACGTGGTTCCTCCGCCGCCCGAGGCCGATCGATGAGGCTGCATGTGGCGCGGGCGCGGGCCGCGGCGGCGGTGATGGGAGCGCTACTCGGCTGCGCCGGCGCTGGCCTGCCGGCGTGGGAGCGGCCGCTGCCGCCGATCGACGAATCGCCGGTGGTGCCGGCCGACCGGCTGCACCGCTCGCGCCTCGAGAACGGCCTGGACGTGCTGGTGCTCGAAGACCTTCGTTCACCTCGGCTCCACATCGGCCTGGTGGCGCGCCTGGGTGCCGGCAGTGAAGATCCCGCGGTCGCGGGGGCGGCCGGCTTCACCACCGACCTGATGGAGCGCGGCGCCGGCGAGCGCGACGCCCTCGCCCTGGCCCAGGCCGTCGAAGAGCTGGGCGCCTCGCTGTCGGCCGCGGCTGGCTGGGACTCGACGCGGGTCTCGATCAGCGGTCTCAGCGAGGACCGCGACGCGCTCTTCGCGATCCTGGCCGACGTGGTGCGTCGGCCGCGCTTCGAGCCCGGCGAGATCGACCGCCTTCGCGCCGAACGACTGGCCGCCTTCGAGCAGCAGAAGGACGATCCCAGCTCGCTGGTCACGAAGCACCTGGAGCGCGCTCTCTATCCCGACCACCGCTACGGCATCGCCTCCGAGGGCGAGCCCGCGACCGTGGCGGCCCTCGATGCCGAGTCCGTCCGCACCGCCTACCGGCGCATCTTCCAGCCGGGCAACTCGATCCTGTACGTCGTCGGAGACATCCGCGGCGACGCGGCCCGCGCCCATGCGGCGGCGCACTTCAGCGACTGGCCCTCCGGTTCGGTGTCCTCGCCGGGGCCGGCGCCGCCCGCCCGGACTCCGCCCCGGACCCGGGTCGTCGTGGTGGATCGGCCGGATCTCAGCCAGTCGCAGCTCGCGCTGGCCCACGAGGGGTTGGCGCGCACCGACCCGACCCGCCTCGAGGCTGCGCTGGCCAACAGCGTGCTCGGGGGCGGTGGCTTCCTGTCTCGACTGATGACGCGCTTGCGCGCCGACGAGGGTCTGACCTACGGCGTCGGCTCCGGCTTCTCGATGCGGCGCCACCCGGGTCCCTTCCGGGTGCGCACTTCCACACGCGTCGAGGAGACGGGCCGCGTGGTGGGAATGATCCTGGAAGAGATGGCGCGGCTGAAGACCGAGCCTCCCACCGAGCAGGAGCTCTCCAACGCCAAGACCTACAGCGCCGGAAGCTTTGCGCTCAGTCTCGAGACCTCCGCAGCCATCGCCAATTCGCTGGTGGACCTGGACGTCTACGGCCTGAGCCCCGACCTGCTCGACACCTACCGCGGGCGCATCCGCGCGATGCCCGCCGAGGCCGTGGCGCATGCCGCCCGTGAGCGCTTCCACCCCGACCGGCTCGTGGTGTTGGTGGTCGGTCCCGCCGATGCGCTGGTGAGTCAACTCGAGCCGTTCGGTCCGGTGCAGGTGGTCCAGCCTTGAGGTCGGTCCTCGGCCTGCTGCTGGTCGTCCTGCTGTCGGGGTCGCTTGCCTGCGCCACCCCGAGCCCGCCGGTCCAATCCGAGGCGAGCGCGGAGCCGTGGTTCTTCTGGGAGACCGAGCACGACGGCGCGCGGCTCGCCCTGCTGGGTTCGGTACACATCGGCGACGGGCGCAGGCTCCACCTCGATCCCGCCGTGTACGAGGCGCTCACCGCCGCCGACGAGCTGGTGGTCGAGGTCGACATGGACCGGCTCCCCGAGCGCGAGGCGCTGGCGATCATGGAGCGCCACGGCCTGCTGCCGCCGGGCGAGACATTGACCGATCGGCTCGATCCGGAGCTCTACGACCGCGCCGTGGTGGCCATGCTCGGCCACGGCTTCCCGCGCTCGATGACCGACCGCATGCGCCCCTGGTTCATCGCCCAGATGATCACCTACATGGAATTCCAGGCGGCGGGCTACGACCCATCCAACGGCGTGGACCTGCACTTCCTGAGGGTGGCGCGGAGACAGGGAACGCCGGTGACGACCTTGGAGACCTTCGACGAGCAGCTCGCCATGCTCGCCGAGCTGCCGCCCGACCTCCAGCTGGAGATGCTCGAGGAGAGCCTCGACGACGCCGCGCACTTCATGGGCCTGGTCAGGGAGATGTTCGAGGCCTGGGAGAACGGCGACGAGCAGGCGTTGCTGGAGCTGTTCGCCGGCGAGGTGGACGCGGACCCGCGGCGCGGACCGCTCTACGAGCGCATCCTGTTCGACCGCAACCACACGATGACCGCCCGCCTGGTGGAGCTCTGCCGGGACGGGCGTTCGCGCTTCGCGGTGGTCGGGGTGGGCCATCTGATCGGTCCGCGGGGCATCCCCGCCCTGCTGGCGGCCCAGGGCTTCGAGGTGCGTCGGGTGCCCGGAGCCCGGGTGCGGGTGCTCGGCCGACGCGCCACCCGCTGAGCGCTCCCCTTCCTCTTCAGCTGCGTTGACCCCCGGCCGATAGGTAGGGTATGTTCCCGTCCGACCGTTCGGTCGGGAACCACCCGGGTCGCCAGCCGGCTCAAGCGCGGATCCAAATGTCGATAGCCAGCTCCTCACCCAGTTCGCGCGACAAGATCCTCGAGGTGGCCGAGGCGCTCTACGCGCGCCGCGGCTTCGAGGGCGTCGGGATGCGCGAGGTCGCGGAGGCAGCGGGTCTCGGAAAGTCCTCGCTCTTCCACCATTTCCGCAGCAAGGCCCAGCTGTATCTGGCGGTGTTGGACCGGGTGCTCGAGCGCATCGAGCGGCGTGCCGAGTCGGCCCTGGTGTCGGATCTCGACCCCGCCGAGCGCCTCGAGCGCTGGCTCGAGGTGTTGATCGACACCTTGGCCGAGTACCCGGCCGCCGCCCGACTGCTGTTGCGCGGGCTCTTCGAGGACGACGCCTTCGACGCCAGCGCGTGGGACGAAGGCCGCTCCGCCGAGCGCCGTCTGGCCTCGCTGCTCACCAGCGTCCAGCAGCTGCTGCGCGACGGTATGGAGGCGGGCGTCTTCCGCCGTGTCTCCACCGGCCACACCGTGCAGACGCTGATCGGCGCCACCGTCTACCACTTTGCGTCCGGCGAGTTCGGCGAAGAGCTGCTCGGCCGGCCATTGCTCTCTTCCGAGTCCGTGCGCAAGCGCAAGGACGAGGTCGTGGCCTTCGTACGGGCCGGACTCGCGCCGACGTGAGACTACGGTCGGGATTCGCGCCCTCTCACTACAACCTTCGGAACAGCCGAGACGAGACATCAGGGGATCGAAACGTGGACAAGCTCATCAGTGATCATCGCAAGCGCTTCGGGGATTTCGAGGTCATCGAATTCGTCGACACCGACGAGATCGAACGCCTGCGCGCCCGGACCGACGTGGCTGCACCGCTCACCCTCAACTGGACCTGGACCTACGGGCAGGAGATCGAGGAGCTGCGCAACCTCTACGAGAAGGGCAAGGTGAACCAGTGGAACGCCGAGAGCGATCTCGAGTGGTCGTTGCCGGTGTCGAAGGACGAGTGGGTGCTCAACCCCGATGCCTCGATGATGGCCCAGGTCTGCAAGCTGATGGGCAGGGACGAGGCGACCCAGAAGGCCGCCGCCTTCGACGAGCTGAACCACCTGCTGTCGCAGCTGCTGCACGGCGAGCAGGCGGCGCTCCAGCTCTGCGGCCAGCTCACCAACGCCTGCACGACCATGGACGAGAAGTGGTACGCCTCGAGCCAGGTCGCCGACGAGGCCCGCCACGTCGAGGCGCTTTCCAAGTTCATCGAGCGCAAGATGGGGTCGATCTACCCGATCAGCCCGACGCTGAAGGTGCTGCTCGACGAGCTGCTCGCCGCGCCGACCGCGCGCCAGAAGACCCTCGGCATGCAGTGCCTCTTCGAGGGAATGGCGGTGGGGATCTTCGACCTGCTGCGCAGCGAGACGCCCAACCCGCTGCTGCGCGAGATGATCCGCCGGGTCGAGCAGGACGAGTCCAGGCACGCGGCTTTCGGCGTGCTGACCATGCGGCGCGTGGTTCGCGAGTCCGATGCCAGCGAGATGGCGGAGATGGAGGACTGGGCCTTCGGCATCCTCGAGGCGCTCAACGCCAACCAGCAGCTCGACATGCTGCACGTCATCGGACCCAAGTACGACATCGACCCGTCCAACCTCACCCAGGCGGCGCTGGCGATGCCGAACTGGGCCGAACTCAACAGCATGGCCTACATGCACACCGTGATTCCGAACCTCAAGGGGCTCGGTCTGATCAGCGAGCGCACCGAGCGTCGCTACCGCGACCTGGGGATGCTCTACGACCGCCAGAGCCGCGCCGAAGCCGCGGCGTCCTAGCTCTCCTGCCGCCGGGCTCGCTGCGCCGACGCGGCGTAGCGGGCCACGGCGCGCTCGAGTTCACCCTCCACGTCCTCGCGTAGCGAAGCGGGCTCGAGCACCTCCGCGCCCGAGCCGAAGGACAGCACCCAGCTCCGCAGCTCGGCGGCGCCGCCGACCTCCATCTCCAGCTCGAGGGCTCCGCCCCGGCGGCGCTGGAGGCGCTGGCTCGGGTGCCAGGTGCGCTCGGCGACCCAGTCCGCCCAGCGCCGGTCGAAGCGGATGCGAACCCGCAGCGGCGGCTCGGCGATCACGCCGAAGGCCGATCCGACGTAGCGATCGAAGTCGAAGTCGTCCGGAACACGGAACCGCGCAGCCGTGGTCTCCAGGGAGCGGATGCGGCCGACGGCGAAGGTGCGCACCTCGCCCGAGAGATGATCGTGACCCACGACGTAGAGCGCGCCGCCGCGGTACCAGACGCGGTACGGATCCAGCTCGCGGGCGCGCTCGCGGCCGGTGCGGCCGGTGCGGTAGCGCATGCGCACCGTGCGGCGAGCCAGCACCGCGTCGCTGAGCTCGCGGATCGTGTCGCGCAGGTCGGCGTAGCGTTCGTGGGGGCCCGGCAGCACGCGGAAAGACTCGCCCAGGCGCTCCAGGTACCCGGTCAGCTCCGGCCCCAGGCTGGCGCGGATCTTCTCCAGCGCCGAGTGGATCGAATCGTGGAAGACGGTGCCTTCCAGGCAGCGCAGCAGGTCCTCACCGAACGCCAGCGCCAGGATCTCGTCCGGGGTGAAGGGAACGTCGCCGAGCTTGAAGCTGTCGAGGAAGCGGTAGAAGACGCGCCCGTCGCGCCTCTCGCTGACAAGCGGGAAGCCCGCGTTCATCAGCGCGTCGAGGTCGCGGTAGACGGTACGGCGCACGCACTCGAGCTCTTCGGCCAGGTCGTCCAGCCCGACGCCGTAGCGGCTGCGCGCCAGCCGCTGGATCAGCCGCCACTGGCGCGCGAGCTGGTCGCCTCGCACGGGCGCTCTCCGTTCAGGCGACGCGCTCCACGTACGCGCCGGTGCGGGTGTCGATGCGGACCCTCTCGCCCTCCTTGATGAAGAGCGGGACGTTGACGACGGCGCCGGTCTCCAGGGTGGCGGGCTTGGTGGCGCCGGACGCGGTATCGCCCTTCATCCCCGGATCGGTCTGGGCGACCTCGAGCACCACGAAGGCGGGCAGGTCGATGTTGACCGGCTTGCCGTTCCAGAACAGCGCCTGGACTTCCGTGTTCTCCTTGAGGAAGTTGCGGGCGTCGCCGACCAGGTCGGTGCCGAAGGGAAGCTGGTCGAAGGTCTCCTGGTCCATGAAGACGAGGTTCTCGCCGTCGAGGTACAGGTACTGCATCTTCTTCTCTTCGACGTCTGCTTCGTCGACCTTCTCTCCGGAGCGGAAGGTTCGCTCGAGCACCTTGCCGTTGAGCAGGTTCTTCACCTTGGTCCGCACGAATGCGCCACCCTTGCCGGGCTTCACGTGCTGGAAGTAGGTGATGGTGAAGGGCTGTCCGTCGAGGATGATCTTGAGCCCGTTCCGGAACTGCGACGTGTCGACCGCCATGGGCGCTCCCTGGGAGATGCGAGAAGCCGCGCAGAGTAGCAGAATGGCATCGCGTATGGAGCCGAGGAGGAGGTGCTCGTGAGCCGAGAGGACTCGACGCGGCCGGATTCCAGCGCCCCGGAGGTCCGCCCGCACTGGGATGCGACCAAGGTGAGTGGTGCCGGGGCCTGGGCACAGAAGCGGCGGCTGGCCAGCGCCATGCGCCTGGTGATCGAGCGGCTGGTGCCGAGCAACGCCCCGGAGGAAGAGCTGCATACCGCCGCCGACGCGCTGGAGCGCTACGCCGACGCGCTCCAGGCGCATCCGCGGCTCAGACACTTCGAGGGATTTGCCGAGTCGGCCAATGCCGGCGACGTCGGCGCCTTCTTCGACCAGAGCCCGATGATCGGCCTGGCCAACCCGCTGGCTCCGCCCATCACCGTGGGTCGCGCCGGCGAGAAGAGCGCCGTCGCCTCGGTGGTGTTCGGCTCGGCCTACGAGGGACCGCCCGGCTGCGTCCACGGCGGCTTCGTGGCCGCAGCCTTCGACGAGGTGCTGGGCTACGTCCAGTCGCTGGGCGGGAATCCCGGCATGACCGGCACGCTGACGGTGCGCTATCGGCGTCCCACGCCGCTGCACACCGAGCTGACGATCGAAGCCGAGTTCGTGCGCTGCGAGGGGCGCAAGATCTTCACCGAGGCCCGCATGCTCGCCGGCGGCAAGGTGACCGCCGAGGCCGAGGGACTCTTCATCTCGGTGGATCGTTCCCGCTTCCAGGCGCTGCTCGCGGATCGTCAGCGCCGCGAGCAGGAGCGCGACCCCGACTGAAGGCCACGTCGCGCTACGGGTGGCTGGGCGCCGGCACGGTCTCGATCCGCATGGCGCCATCGCCGGCGCGCGCCAGTCCCACCCGGTAGCCCGGGCGGAAGCCGAGCTCGCGCTCGGCGCGCCGCGTGTCGAGGCTGAAGCCGAAGCGACGGTGCGGACCATCGAGGGTCGCCCGCCATTCTTCGCGCCCCAAACGGGCGGCGCCGGCAGCGGCGGCCCAGAGCAACGGGCCCGGCACCGGCAGGCAGGGGCGACGGGTCCAGTGGCCCAGTCTCGACAGGGGCATCAGCTCCCGCCCGGCGATGTTGTAGACGCCGGTGCGGCGGCTGTGCAACGCCAGCTGGACCGCGCGCGCGACGTCCTTGTCGGCCACCACGGCGCACAGCGGGTCGAAGCCGGTGGCCCGCAGCCGCGGACCGCTGCCGCCCTCCAGTCCGGGATTCAGGTACACGTAGCCGCCCGAAGCCAGCACGGTCGGCAGCCGCAGCAAGACCACCCGCAGTCGCGGGTTGCCGATCTCGCCGTGATAGAGCATGTCGCAGTCGATCCAGGTGCGTACCGAGGAGGCCACCGACGGGTCCAGGTCCAGGTCGCTGCTCTCGCTCAGATGATTGGCGTGACCGGCGTCGAGCCGGTAGACGAACGCGCTCCCCAGGGCGACCAGCGAGCGGATCGCCTGGGACTCGAGGGCGTGCTGGAGCAGGATGCGCGCCTCGGCGGTGCGCAGCGGCAACCTCGCCCAGGAGGGCGGACCCTCCGGAGTGGCGCCGTGCCGCGGAACGCACACCACGGTATCGACGCCCGCTTCGCGCAATCGCCGCGAGTGGAAGAGATCCGACACCTCGCGCTGTCGCGCCAGGTCGAGCCTCTCGTAGCGAAGCCGCGGCGACGATCCCACCCGGTAGGCGTCGAAGGCTCGCGGCGTGGGACCCTCGCCCACGCCGACGATCTGGCCCACCGCAGGGTCGTGCCACAGCCGCTTCACGATACGGCGACCCAGCGGCAGATCCGCGTGGGTGACGAGCACCGAAGTCATCGATTGCGATCGATCAGCGTCTGCACCGAGCGGCGGACGCGATTCGCGAGTGCCCGCACCACGGTGGGGTCGCGGGCGTCGTCGGCCCCAAAGCGTTCGTGAAAGTGGATCGGCTCTCCGTAGATGATGCGATAGCGGACCGGATAGGGCAGCAGGCCCAGCGGCCCGAACCATGGGAAGGTCGGCGTAACCGGCGCTGCCGGAATGCCCAGCAGGCGAGCGAGCGGCTTGATGTCGAAGAGGATCGGCGCCTGATCGTCGCTACCGAGCACCGCGGCGGGCACCACCGGAGCGCGCGCCCGCAGCGCGTGCTCGATGAAGCCGACGTGGAAGGGCTGCAGCCGATAGCGCTGGGTGATCGGCTTGCGGATGCCCTCCACGCCCTCGGGGAATACCAGCACCGGCTCGCCGTCGGCCAGCAGGCGCCCGAAGTTCTCGTGGGTGCCCACCACCTGCCCGACCTTGGCGAAGAAGACGTTCACGAAGGGCAGGGTGCCCGCCCAGCGGTCGAGGATGGCGCGGGGAAGCCGCGGCGGGTCGCTGTGCAGCATCGCGTCCACCACCAGCATGGCGCCGTCGAAGGGGAGCAGTCCGCCGTGGTTGGCGGCGATCACGCAGGGACCCTCACTGGGAATGTGCTCGTGTCCGCGGCTCTGCACCCGGAAGTAGGCGCGATAGATCGAGTAGAAGAACGGGAACGCGCGCAGCAGCGTCTCGCGGGACAGACCGAATGCGTCGTAGCCGTCGCGACCCTCCAGGTAGGCCGACACCTGCCGCAGGGGCCCGGCGCCGATCCACGACTCGAGACGCCGCAGCTCGGGCGCGATCTCGACGTCGGCGGCGCTGGGCGCACGGATCCGCGGCGCCGGCCGTGCGTCGTTCCGCCGCGGCTGGGCTGCCACCCGCTCCAGCGCGTCGAGCCAGGCGTGGAGCGAGGTGTCGGCATCCTGGGAGCCCCCGGACGCGAGCGGGTTCGAGACCAGCAGGCCGCCGCGCTCGTCGGTTCCAGTGCCGCCGTTCGCGCCCGTGCCCGCACCCGGCTCTTCGGGAATCGTCATCGCGAAGGGGCCTCCGGAGCGACGCGCGCTTCGAGTTCTTCGGCGAGCGCAGCCAGGGTGCGCGCGCCGCGGTCGCGCGGCGCGTACTCGAAGACCGAACGTCCGCGGGCGTGGGCCTCGTCGATCCGCACGTGGAATCCCAGCACGCTGTGGGCCAGCTCCTTGGGGAAGCGAGCCTTGAGCGCATCGAGCACTTCTTGTGCCATCCGGGTGCGCCGGGCGAAGGTGGGCACCACCATGGTGATGCGCAGGGAGGGATGGTCGTAGCGCGTCCGTACCGTCTCGATCGTCTTGACCAGCTCCGCGCAGCCATCCAGCGCCAGGAACGTCAGCGGCACCGGGACCACCACCTCGTCCACCGCCCGCAGGATGTTGAGCGTCAGCACGCCGAAGGACGGCGGCGAATCCACCAGCACGAAGTCGTACTCTTCGAGCGCCTCGCTGGCGTCGAGGCGCCGGGCCAGCCGTCCGGTGGGGTCGGGATCCTCGCCCTCGAAGGACGGCGCCAGGCCGAGCGACTTGTGGGCGACCACCAGGTCGAGATTGGGAATCCGGGTGGGCACGCGCGGCAGCGCGGCGGAAGGCTCGTCGAGCGCCGCCGCGTCGGGGCCCTGGTCCAGCATGACGTCGAGCAACAGGTCGATGGCAGAGCGCCGCACCTGGTGCGGCGAGACGCCGAGGACCTTGCCCAGCTGCCCTTGGGGGTCCATGTCGATGACGAGCACGCGCTGCCCACGGCGCAGCGCGAGGTACGCGCCCAGGTTCGCCACCAACGTGGTCTTGGCGCTGCCACCTTTCTCGTTCGCTACGGCGATCCGCCGCGGAATGGCCCACCCCCCTGGTGGCACTTCGATGACCTACCGACGGTTGGCGCTCCGACCTTGGCCGCGCAGATTCACGGTGCTGCGGCGCCGAATCCACCCCGCGGGACTCCACAGTCGACGCGTCCGATTCAGCCTTGGCCTGGGGGGCAGCCACGAAACGAACCGCCGGGTGAGCGGTCGGCGAAATAATCCGCCTTCGCTCTTGGTACTCTCTCGACCGAGGCGTGTCAACGACAAACGAGCTGTGTTGCGGCGCGCGCGCGCGAACCCGGCGCTCAGCCCTTGGCTTGCTTGACCGCCGCCGTGAGTGCCGGAACGATCTCGAAGAGATCGGCGACCACACCGAGGTTCGCCACCTCGAAGATCGGCGCATCCGGGTCCTTGTTGATCGCGATGATGAAGTTCGAAGTCTTCATTCCGACCAAGTGCTGGATCGCGCCCGAGATACCGCAAGCCACGTAGAGCTTCGGCGCAACGACCTGCCCCGAAGACCCGACCTGGTACTCGTGGGGCAGCCAGCCGGCGTCCACCACGGGCCGCGAGGCGCCCATGGCGCCGCCCAGCGCCTCGGCCAGCGGCTTGATCACCTCTTCGAACTTCTCCGGCCCGCCCAGCGAGCGGCCGCCCGAGACGATCACCTCGGCCTTGCTCAGGTCGACGCCCTTCTTCTCGGCCACCCTGGTCTCGACGAAGCGGGTGCCGCAATCGGCGGCGGAGATCGAGACCTCCAGCTTGGTGACGCTGCCGTCGGCGGTGCCCTCGAAGGCGGGCGTTGCGCCGGGCTGCATGGTGGCCACGACCGGAAGGGAGAGCACCGAAACCCGCGAATCGAGCTTTCCGTTGAATACCCGGCGCAGCAGTGTCAGCTGGTCGCCTTCCGACTCGAGCCCGAAGCAGTCCGAGACGAAGCCGCAATCCATGGCGGCGGCCACCCGCGGGGCCAGGTCCCATCCCGTCGGGGTATTCGAGAACAGCACGATCTGGGGCGAAGCGGCGGCTACGGCGGCCTCCACGGCCTTGTGAGCTGCGTCCAGGCTGTAGTTGGCCAGAAGCTCGTGGTCGGCGAGGTAGACCTCGCCGCCGCCCTTCTTCGAAAGCTCTTCGGCGAGCGCGTCGGCGCCCTGGCCCATCACGAGGCTCTTGACGTCGTGGCCCGAGTTGCGCGCGAAGGCGACCATCTCGTAGGTGGCCTCGCGGATCTTGCCCTTCTGGATCTCGGCAACGAGAAGAATGGTTCCCATGTTTCGTGTTCTCCAGAGCGGGCTAGAGGAGCCCGAGCTCCTTGATCTTCGCCACCAGTTTCGCCACCACTTCGTCGGTAGAACCCTCTACCAACTCGGCTCCGTCTCCCTTGGGGGGGACGTAGACCTTCTCGGTCTTGACCTTGGCAGCACCCGGGCCCACCTGATCCGCCAGGCCAAGGTCGGCCACCGTCTTCGCGTCGATCGGCTTCTTCTTGGCCGCCATGATTCCCTTGAGCGAGGCGTAGCGAACCTGGTTGATGCCGGTCTGGGTGGTGACGAGGCACGGAGTCTTCAGCTCGACCACTTCGAGCGCGCCGCCCTCGAGCTCGCGCTCGACGGTGAGGGTGCCGTTGGCCCGATCGATCTTCATCGCCGTGGTCGTGTGCGGGATGCCGAGCAGGGTGGCGAGCATCGGCCCCGCGCCCGCGTTGTTGGTGTCGTCGGCCATGAAGCCGGCGAAGACCAGGTCGGGGCTCTCTTCCTTGGCCACGGCCGCCAGGATCTTGGCTGCGCCCAGCACGTCGGATTCGAAGGCGACCGGGTCGTTGACGTGAACGGCCCGGTCGGCGCCCATGCCGAGAGCGGTGCGGAGCGACTGGGTCACGCGATCGGGACCCACCGACACCACCACCACCTCGGCCTCGCCGGCATCCTTGATGGCGAGCGCGGCCTCGAGGGCGTTCTGGTCGTACTGGTTGATCTCGAACTTGATGCCGTCTTCTTTGATCCAGGTGCCAGCGGCGTCGATGTCCAGGCGCGCGTCCTGGTGGGGCACCTGCTTGATGCAGACCATGATCTTCATGGGGAAGGGGGCCTCCGAGATGCGAGGGCTCGCGGTCGAGCCACGCCGGCTGCGCCGGCGGTGCGGGAGAAGGAACTCGATCGATCGTGGGAGCCCCGGACCGCACGATGGCGCTCCGGGGGCCGCGAAAGCCGCCGAACCGTAACGGAGCGGCAGGTCGATTTCAAGCCGGCCGAGACGCGAAAAGTGACTGTGATTCGAGAAGTTAGAGCGGGACTCAGCGGCCCATGAAGCCGAGGAAGTGCTCCAGGCTCGCGGCGCGCAGATAGGGGTTCGTCCGCTTCTGCTCGCCCAACGTCGCGTACGGCTCCGCCGAGTAGAGGTGGCCCGGGTACAGCACCGTCTCGTCGGGCAAGCGCTTCAGCACGCCGTCGAGACTGCGGTACATCGCCTCGGGATCGCCGCCTGGAAGATCCACCCGCCCGCAGCTGTCCAGGAAGAGGGTGTCACCCGACACCAGGCGCCCGGGGCCCCCGGTCTCCTCCACCAGGAAGCACTGTGAGCCGGGCGTGTGGCCCGGGGTGTGCAGCAGCCGGACGCGGATCTGGCCGAGCACCAGCTCGTCGCCGCCTTCGTGGGGAACCAGGTCGCCGGTCGATACGCCGGTCACGCGGCGCACGCCCTCGGCCTCGGCCCGATTCACGTGGATCGGCACCGGCTGGCGCTCCATCAGCCGGGGCAGCCCCTCGATCGAGAGCCCGAAGATCTCGCCACCGACGTGGTCCTGGTGGTAGTGGGTGACCAGGGCGCCGGTCACCGTCATGTCGTCGGCCTCGGCGCGGTCGAGCAGCGCGTCCACGCTCCAGGCGGGATCGACCAGCAGCGCCTCGCCGCTGGACCGGCTGCCCACCAGGTAGGCGAGGTTTGCCATCTGGCCGACCGGAAGCTGGTGGAAGTAGAGATCGCTGGCCCCGGCCATGCCCTAGCCGCCCAGCACGCGCTCGCACCAGCCGTCGATCGCGCGAACGATCTCCTGGACCACGTCCTCGCCGGTGCGGGCCGAGCGTTTGGGGACGTCGAAGTTGGCATCGGCCTCTTCCACCACGTGCAGCGTCTTGGGCGCACCCACCCGCAGCAGGGTGTTGCGGAGCGTATCCAGGTCGCAGTGACGGTCGCGGGTGCCCTGGATGAAGAGGACCGGGGAGACCTGCCGGAACAGGGCTTCCGCCTTCAGGTTCTTGGTGGGGTCGTCGCGGCCGTGGAGCGGGTAGCCGAGCATGAAGGTGCCGTCGGCGCGCAGCCGCGACGAAGCGGCCTGCGCTGCCACCAGGCCTCCCACGCCGATGCCGCCGACGAATAGGTGGGCGGGGGCGGCGGTTGGATCGCGGCCGAGAACCGCCACCGCCGAGCGGAAGGTCCGCTCCAGCGACGGCAGCGCGTCCGGGCGCTTCTTGTTGGCCTGGCCGAAGGGGAAGTTGAATCGCAGCGTCAGGTACTTGGACTCGGTCAGCGCCTCGTGCAGCGCCACCACCAGCGGGTCGTTCATGTTCCGCGAAGAGCCGTGAGCGAGCACGATGCCCACACGAGATCCCGTGGGCCACCACTCGGGGACGCCCAGGACGCCGCTGACGCTGGAGAGGTCGCGAACGCGCTCCTCCAGCGGGATCTCCACTTCTTCGTATCGGGCTGCCGGCTCCACCACGCTGTCCCTCAGGGGCGACCTGTATACCAAAGATCGTCCCTGAACGGGCTAGCTGGCCCTCGGTGGCGGCGTTACGCTGCTACCGCAACCCCCCGGAGTCACGATGGAAAAAGTCCTCATAACAGGTATTTCGGGCGGCCAGGGCCGCCTCCTGGCCCGCCGCCTGCGAGACAGTTACGAGGTCTGCGGTGTCGATCGGACGGCCTGGGAGGGCCGGCCCCAGGATATCCAGGTCCACGTCGTGGATCTCCGCAAGCGCAAGTTCGAGGACGTGATCCGCACCGAGATGCCCACGGCCGTGGTCCACATGGGCTTCGTCCGCCACTTCCGGCTGCCCGACAAGGTGCGCCACGAGGCCAACCTGCGCGGCACCAAGCAGGTGCTCGACCACTGCGTCCACTACGGCGTCCAGAAGCTGGTGGTGATGTCCAGCAGCTACGTCTACGGCGCCTTCCCCGAGAACCCGTTCTACATGGACGAGGACCAGCCGCTGGGCGCGAGCCGCGCCTATCCGGAGATCCGCGACCTGGTGGAGGTCGATACGCTGGCCTCGGCCTTCCTGTGGAAGTACCCGCAGATCCGGACCGCCGTGCTGCGGCCGGTGAACGTGCTCGGCTACTACGTGCACTCGATGATCGGCGAGTACCTGCGCCAGGCGCGGGTGCCCACCCCGATGGGCTTCGATCCCATGATGCAGTTCATCCACGAGGAGGACGTGTCCGAGGCCATCGCCCTGGCGCTCGAGCACGGGCTCCAGGGCATCTTCAACGTGGTGGGTCCGGGGGCGGTCCCGGTCTCGGTGGCGATCCGCGAGAGCGGCGGTACCCAGCTGCCGCTGCCCGAGCCGATCCTCAGACCCCTGATCGACCGGCTCTTCCGCTGGGGCGTGGTGCCCTACCCGTCGGGAGCCGTCGACTACGTCAAGTACCCGTGCACCCTGTCGGGGAAGCACTTCGTCGACGCCACGGGCTTCAGGCCGCTGTTCGGCCTCGAAGAGATCTTCCACAGCGTGCGCCGATGAGGAGGGCCCGGTGAGTCGCAAGACGGGGGTGCTCGGCGCGCTCTCCGACCTGGCCGGGGCGTTCCTGCCGCTGTCGGTTCGCGAGCTGGAGACGGAGCTCGAGGAGCGGGTACGCCGGGTCCCGACCCGGCTCAACGAGTTCGGCTACGACCCGTGGGGGATGAGTCCCGACGCGGTGCGCGGCGCCAGCCTGATCCCGCTGCTGCTCTACCGCTACTACTTCCGCGTCGAGACCCACGACATCCAGCGCGTGCCCCCGGGACGGGTGTTGCTGATCTCGAATCACGCCGGCCAGCTGCCCTTCGACGCCACCATGATCGCCATCGCCATGCTGCTCGAGGCCGAGCCGCCCCGGGTGGTGCGGGGCATGGCGGAGTACTGGGTGTCGCAGCTGCCCTGGGTGAGCGTCCTGGCAGCCCGCGGTGGCGGCGTTTCGGGCACGCCCCAGACCTGTCTCGAGATGCTCGAGGCCGAGGAGGCGGTGCTGGCCTTCCCCGAGGGCGTTCGCGGCATGAACAAGCTCTACGCCGACCGCTACCAGCTCAAGCGCTTCGGCACCGGCTTCATGCGCCTGGCGCTCGAGGCGGCCGCCCCGATCGTGCCGATCGCAGTCGTGGGGTCCGAGGAGCAACAGCCCAGCCTGGCCAACTGGGAATCACTCGGGAAGGTGCTGGGGATGCCGGCGTTCCCGGTCACGCCCACCTTCCCCTGGCTCGGGCCCCTGGGCCTGCTGCCGCTGCCGGTGAAGTACCGCATCTATTTCGGCGAGCCGCTCCACTTCGAGGGCGCGCCGACCGACGACGACGCCACCATCGACGCCCACGTGGCCCAGGTGCGCGAGTCGATCGAGAAGCTGTTCGAGCGCGGTCGCAAGGAGCGGCGCGGGGTATTCCGCTGATGGCGGAGCGCCCGTCCAAGCGGGTCTTCATCCTGGGGGGCGGCGCCTCGCTCGGAGCCCACCAGGTCGGCGTGATGCGCTTCCTGGAAGAGCAGGGCATCCGCCCCGACGCGATCGTCGGCTCGTCGATCGGCGTCCTCAACGCCTGCCTCTATGCCTCCGGCGGCGTCGAACAGATGGAGCATGCCTGGCGGAACGTGAAGATCGGCCTGCGCCGCTTCCGGCCGAGCCTGCGCCACAATCCGGTAACCGGGCTCTCGTTCGCCTCCCTCGACCCGCTGCGCCACGAGTTCGAGAAGTACCTGGACTACGAGGCCATCCATGCCTCGCCGATCGACCTCTCCTTCATCCTGCTGAACCTCTCGCGCGGTGCGGGGCAGTTCGTCAGCAACCGCCAGGATCATTCGGTCGCCGAGCTGAGGCAGCTGGTGACGGCGGGATACTCGATCCCGGTGCTCTTCCCGCCGGTGGAGCACCGCGGCGAGTGGTTCGTCGATGGAGGCTTCGCCTGGAACGTCCCGATTCTGCAGGCCGTGGAGATGGGCGCCACCGAGATCTACGTGCTCGCGGTGGTCGCTACGGAGCTGTCGTACCAGGGCAGCTTCAGCGGCTTCTCCGACTACGCGGCGCGCCTGACCGACGTGCTGTGGCGGACCCTGGCCAACGTCGGATACGTCACCACCCGGATCGAGCCCGACGGAACCTACCGGGGCGTTCCCGTCACCGTGATCGAGCCCACCGAGCAGCACGCCGGCTTCCGCATGTGGGAGCTGCTGTCCTCGGACCCACAGAAGGCCCGGCGTCTGATCACGGCGGGCTACCGCGACGCCAAGCGCTTCTTCGCCGACCGGAGTCGGCCGCATCGCCCGAGCGAAGCCACTCCGCTCGCCGAGGTGGAGCCCGCCTTCCGTCACGAGGTCGCATGAGCGCGAAGTCGATCGCGCTGCTGCTGCTCGCGGCGCTGCTGGCGGGCTGCGCCGCGACCCCGCCCGGCGTACCGTCGATCCCGGTGTCCGAGCCGCGCGGCAACGCCTGGCCGTTGCCGGCGGCCGAGACCCGCGCGGAGCGCGTGGTGCTGCTGACGATCCACGGCATGAGCCCCGCCGCCTACGGCGTGGCGCCGACCCTGCCCACCGTCGCGCGCCTGGCCTCCGCGGGCGTTGCCGTTGATCGCATGATCCCCGTGTTCCCTCCGGCGCCCTATCCGGCCCATACCGCGCTGGTCACCGGGCGCCGCCCCGACCAGCACGGCGTTCCCGCTGATCGCCAGATCGGGAAGCGCGGCGTGCGGAGCGAGCGCTACGACCATGCCAGCGTCGTGCTCGGGCCCAGCCTCTGGCAGGCGGCCACCGCCGCCGGCGTGCCGGTTGCGGCGCTCGACTGGCCCGCCACCGGCGGCGCTGCCATCGCCGACCTGTTGCCCGACACGGGCGCGGCGGCACCGGCCGGTGGCTGGCTCGCCGCGCTGGAGCAGCGCGCGGGCCCGCGGGTTGCCACGTTGGCGGCCGAGGCCGGCGCCGCCGATCCCGCCGCGGGCATTCCGGGTGCCGCCCGCGACCGGGTGCTGGGCCAGGTGGCCTGCTCGCTGCTGACCGGCCAGGCGTCGCCGCGCCTGCTGCTGCTCCGGCTGTCCCAGACCGAGGTCGCACTGGGCCTCGGTCCGCCCGACTCGACCCCGGTGCGCCAGGCCTTCGCGGGCGCCGACGCCGAGGTGAACCGGCTGCTCGACTGCCTCGCGCGCGCGGGCCGGCTCGCTTCGACCGCCGTGATCGTCGCCGGCGATCACGGGACGGTGCCGGCCCACACCGCGGTGCGGGCCAATGCCATCCTGGCGGAGGTCGGGCTGCAGGTGGTGATCCGGGGCGCCATCAGCTCCTGGAGCGCGCTGGCCCGCTCCAACGGCGGCAGCGCATTCGTCTACGCCATCGACGGCGACGCGGCGCTGCTCGCGCGCCGCGCCCTGCTGGCATCCGCCGAGCAGACCGGCGCCTTCCGCGTGCTGTCCGCCGAGGAGATGTCCCGGCGCGGTGGCGATCCCGAGGCCTGGTTCGGGCTCGAGGCGGCGCCCGGCTTCGTCTTCGACGACGGCGCGGCAGGGTTCGCCATCATCCCTGCTCCTCCGACGGGCGCCGGCGGCTACGCCCCCGAGATGCCGGCGATGGCCGCGGGACTCGTGGCCTGGGGGGCCGGCTTGCGCGGCCCGCTCCGCGTGCCCGAGCTGCGCCAGACCGACGTCGCGCCCACCGTGGCGCGCCTGCTCGGGGTCGATCTGGGCGAAACCGAGGGCCGCGTGCTGGTCGGGCTGCTGACCGGAGACGGCTCCATCTGGCGCGGGGAGGTGATCGTTCCGGACGTCCCGTCCGGGGCGGCGCAACCGGCACGCCCGGTGCGGTAGGCGCGAGGAGGGCCGATGACTGCACAATCGCTGGCCCCCGGCTGGTGTCTGGTGCTCGGCGCCTCGAGCGGCTTCGGAGCCGCCGCCGCGCGTGGCTTCGCCACCGCCGGCCTCGACGTGGCCGGTGTGCATCTCGACCGGCGCGCCACGCTGGCCCAGGCCGAAGGCGTCGTGAAGGACGTCGAGGCAGCCGGACGCCGCGCGCTCTTCTTCAACGTCAACGCCGTCGACGAAGCGCGCCGCGCCGAGGTGGTCGCAGCGCTCCAGCAGTCTCGCGGCGGCGGGCCGGGTGTCCGTGTACTGCTTCACAGCCTGGCCTTCGGCACACTGCGCCCGCTGGTCGATCCGGCGCCGCGGGCGGCGGTGTCGCCGGCCCAGCTCGCCATGACGCTCCAGGTGATGGCCACCAGCCTCGTCGACTGGACCCAGGCCCTGGTGGCTGCCGACCTGCTCGAGCGGGGCGGACGTGTCTTCGCCATGACGAGCGAGGGGGGACAACGGGTGTGGCCGGGCTACGGTCCAGTCGGGATGGCCAAGGCCGCGCTCGAATCGGCAGTCCGCCAGCTGGCGGTGGAGCTCGCGCCGCGGGAGGTGACGGTGAACGCGATCTGCGCGGGCGTGACCGAGACGCCGGCGCTGGCCAAGATCCCGGGCCACGAGCAGCTCGCGTCCGCCGCGCGGGCGCGCAACCCGCGCGGCCGGCTGACGACGCCCGACGACGTGGCCGGTGCGCTGCGCGCGCTGAGCGATCCCGCCGCGGGTTGGATCAGCGGCAACGTGATCCGCGTGGACGGAGGGGAGGGCGTCGCAGGATGAGCAGTGGCCCGGTCACCATCGAGTTGAACCAGCGCGAGCAGCGCATCTACGACCGCTTCCGCGACCAGGTGATCCGCCCGCGTCCGGGCGACAACTCCGGCGTGCGCGACGTGCTGCTGTTGCTGCCCGACCTGGTCGTACTGCTGGTGCGGTTGATGCGCGATCCGCGCGTCCCCGCCGGCGCCAAGCTCATCGCGCTGGCCGGGGTGAGCTACGTGTTCTCGCCGCTCGACCTGCTTCCGGAAATCGTGCTCGGTCCCTTCGGTCTGGTGGACGACGTACTGGTGGTGGGCGCCGCCCTCTCGCGGCTGCTCAACTACGTGCACCCGGACGTGGTCCGCTCGCACTGGTCGGGCCGAGGCGACGCCCTGCACGCGATCCAGCGCGCCACCGAGTGGGCCGAGCGCCAGCTCCGCGGCGTGTTGCGCCGGGTGCTGCCCGGGCGCTTCCGCCCGCGGCCGCTGCCCTGAGGCGTGTCTCCTAGAAGTCGTCCTTGTCGGCGCGCCGCCGCGCCAGCTCGGCCACGTCGCCGGCGCGCAGGAACGGGTTGGTGGCGCGCTCCTCGCCGATCGTCGAGGGGATCGTCATCTCCTCCGGCCCCGCGTCGTGCCAGTCGGATGCGGCGTGGGAGCGGATCTTGCGCACCCGCTCCAGCTTCTCGCGAACGGCGTCGTTTTCGGGCTCCACGTGGGCCGCGAACACCAGGTTCGACTCGGTGTACTCGTGCCCGCAGAACACGCGGGTCGCGTCGGGCAGGCTGCCCAGCTTCTCGTGGAGCGCGGCGAACATCATCGCCGGCGTGCCTTCGAAGAGTCGGCCGCAGCCCGCCGCGAAGAGCGTGTCGCCGCTGAAGACCGCCTCGGCCTCGTCGAAGACGTAGGCGATGTGGCCGGTGGTGTGGGCGGGGATGTGCAGGATGCGGGCCGTGTGGTTGCCCACCGAGACCGTGTCGCCCTCCTCGAGCCCGCGGGTGAAGCCCGGCAAGCGCCCGGCGTCGGAGACGTGCCCCAGCACCGGGGCCCCGTAGCGCTCGGCCAGGTCCGGGTTGGCCATCGAGTGGTCGGGGTGGTGGTGGGTGGAGAGGATCTGGGTGACGCGCGCGCCGGTCGCCTCGACGCGCTTCACCACCGGGTCGCTCTCGGGAGCGTCCACCACCGCCGCGTCGCCGGTGTTCTCGCAGATCAGCAGGTACGTGTAGTTGTCGCGCCAGGTCGGAATGCGTTCGATGCGTAGGCCCATCAATCAAGCCTAGCAAAGCCCCCCCGGCTACCGGGTCTCGATCTCGAGGTCTTCGCAGACGTACTTGCGCAGCTTCTCGGCGATGAGCGCGCGGGCCTCGTCGTCGGCGTTGGGGCCCAGTTCGACGCGCACCCGGAGACCGTCCACGGCGACCGACACCACCTCGATGCTGCGTTCGGCGAGCCGCGGGCGGATCAGGCTTTCGAGCGAACCCTCGACCCGGAGCTGGGTCTCCTGGCTGCACACGAGGCGGTTCTCGAGCGAGAGTGCCGGGTCGGTCGGCTCCCCGCGGAGCTCGGCGAGGATCTCTTCGATCTCGGGATGGCAGGTGCCGCAGCCGCCGCCGGCGCGCGCGGTCTTGGTCACCTCCGCCACCGAGGTCAGTCCGTGGGCGCGGATGGCTTCGTGGACGCGTGGGCTGGACACGCCGATGCAGCGGCAGATCAGGCGCGGGCGGGATTCCGAGCTCATGAGGTGCGTATCGGCGCGACCGCCGGGATGTTGAGCGGGCTAGAGCAGCGGAAGCTGCTCTTCGTCGCCGGCCGGCTCGCTGGCCACCGGGTCCGGACTTCGCCCGCCTGCGGCTCGTTGGGCGCGCGGCACCGGGGTCGGCGATTTCTCGTCGTCCGACGACCGCATCTGTGCGGGGCAGATGTCGTTGAACTCGCACCAGCTGCAGAGGTTGCTGGGGCGGGGTTCGAAGAGGCGCTCGGCTTCGACCTCGTCGATGCGCTCGATGGTCCCCTGGCGCAGCGCCTCCAGCTGCTCGGGGGTGCGGGTCGAGACGCGGGTCTGGCGGCGCGCCAGGTAGTGCCACACCAGCCGGACGGGGCCGTCGCCGTAGCGCTCGGCGACGCCCAGCTGGTAGAGCGCGAGCTGCCGGTCTTCGTCCAGCTGCTGCTGCGAAGGCACCCAGCGCCCGGTCTTGTAGTCGTGGATCTCGATGGCGCCGTCTGCGGCGCGCGCCACCCGGTCGATGATGCCGCGGATGCGGTAGCGACCGGCGTCGTCGAGTGCGAAGGCCACGTGCTCCTCGATGCCGAGCGTCTCCTCGGCGTCGAACGGGTAGTGGCGCCGGTAGTGGTGGCTGAGACAGCGCTCGCCGAGCTGGCGGTAGTCGTCGGCTCCGCTCTCGCGCCGCACGATGCGGACGCGATCCGGCTCGAAGTGCGACTCCCACTCGCGTCGGAAGCGGTCGATCACCCGGGCCAGGGAAGGCACGCGGCCGTCGCGGACGAAATGGTTGAGGCGCTCGAGCACCTCGTGGACCCGCTTGCCCACGAACGCCTCGATCGACTCGGTCTCCACCGGCCGCCGCTCGACGTAGCGGTAGTAGAACTGCTTGGGGCACTTCTCGAAGCAGGACAGCCGCGAGTGGCTGTAGACCGTGGACACCGCACCCCCGAGCCAGGGCCGACGGCGTGGGCCGTCGGCGAAGCGGACGGGCCCTGGGGGGAGGAATGGCCCGATCATGGAAGAAACCGAGAAGAGGACGGCGGCATTATAGACGGGTGACGGCGGAGCGGCCCGGACTCCGGGGCGGTTTCCATTGGGCGACTGTGCTCCCTGCGGGGCGCGCTACACTCCTGCGACCCTGGGGTGCCGCCTCACAGGGAGATCTGCTGATGAGCTCAGAGCCCGTTCGCCCCGCCCGCGCCGACATCTCCTACGAAGCCACCATCCAGGCCCTCTCGGCCCGGGGCGGGGACGCCCTCGCCAAGGCGGCCGCCGAGGGCTTCCCCGATCGCCAGGCAGTGGTCCAGTGGGGAGAGCGCGTGATGCGCGTGGTGCTCTACGAGCGCGACCGGTCGGCGCTCCGCTCCGAGATCCCGACGCTCGCCGAGCGTCTCGAGGGGATCCTGGCCGATCTCTCGCTGCCCGCCGGCTTCGACGCCGCCACCCTCACCCGTCGCTACGTCGAGCGGCTCCCCGAAGTGCGAGCGTATCTGGCCGAGGACGTCGAAGCCGCCTTCGAAGGCGACCCGGCGGCCCACAGCCACGCCGAGATCGTCGTGGCGTATCCGGCCCTTTGGGCGATCTCCACCTACCGGCTCGCCCACGAGCTGCATCGGCTGGGTGTGCCGCTGGTGCCGCGCATCCTGAGCGAGCACGCCCACGCTCGCACCGGCATCGACATCCATCCGGGCGCGAGCATCGGACGGCGCTTCTTCATCGACCATGGCACCGGTGTGGTGATCGGCGAGACCTCCGAGATCGGCGATCGCGTGGTGATCTACCAGGGCGTCACCCTGGGCGCGCTGGCGCCGCGCAAGGGTCAGCTGCTGCGCGGCAGCAAGCGCCATCCCACGCTGGAGGACGAAGTCACCATCTACGCGGGTGCCACGATCCTGGGCGGGGCGACCACCATCGGCCGCGGCTCGGTGATCGGCGGCAACGTGTGGCTGACGCACTCGGTGCCGCCATGCTCGAAGGTGCAGATCGAGCCGCCGCGGCTCCAACTCCAACGCGACGGCGCCTGCCAGGAGGGATCCGATCAGCTCTCCTGGGACATCTGAACCGATGCGGCGGCTCGTCTCCACGCTCGGCTCGCTTGTACTGCTCTTCGCGCTGCTGACGGCGGTGCCGGCGGGCGCCGCTGAGGACTCGTACTACTACGAGCTCTGGAACGGTCTCATGAGTCCGTTCTGTCCGGGCCGGTCGCTGATGGATTGCCCGAGCGGCCAGGCGACCGAGCTGCGCGAGTGGATCCGCGCCGAGGAAGAGGCGGGTCAGAGCCGCGACGCCGTCGAGACGGCCCTCTACGAGCGTTTCGGAGACGCCATCCTGCAGGCACCCCGTGCGAAGGGCATCGGCCTGGCGGCATATGTCGTGCCGGTGGTGGTGATCCTGCTGGGTGCGGGCATCGTCGCGCTCTTCCTGGTGCGACAGCGCCGGCGCATGCGGCCGCTCGAGCCGGCGGCGGCCACTGCGGCGCCGGTCGCGGATCCGGAGCTCGAACGGATGCTCGACACCGAGCTCGGCGACGCGCCCTGAGCCTCGCCACGCGCGACCCATGAAGATCTACACCCGACGCGGCGACGCGGGCGAGACCGATCTCTTCGGCAGCGGTCGCGTCGCCAAGGACCACCTGCGCGTCGAGGCCTACGGCAGTGTCGACGAGATCAATGCGACCCTGGGCATGTGCACCGCCGCCACGGCCCACGACGACGTGCGCCAAGCGCTGGAGGAGATCCAGCGCGCCCTCTTCTCGCTGGGCGCCTACCTGGCCACGCCCGAGGCGCGGCACCGGAGCGGGCCCGACCCGGCGGAAGAGGACGTCGCCGGCCTCGAGGTGCTGATCGACCGCTTCGAAGCCGAGCTCCCGCCGCTCGAGCGCTTCGTGCTGCCGGGCGGCACCGCCTCGGCGGCGGCCTTCCACCTGGCGCGTACGGTCTGCCGGCGCGCCGAGCGCTGCGTGGTGGCGCTCCACCGTCGGGAGCCCCTGGTGCCGGCGGCCATCGGCTACCTGAACCGCCTCTCGGACCTGCTCTTCGTGTTGGCGCGCCTGGAGAACCGGCGCGCCGGCGTTCCCGACGTCGAGTGGGAGGGCAGCCGCGGTTGAACCCCGCCCGCAGCGCCCGTGGCTCAGGCGAAGGGATCGCGCCGCAGCTCGCGCCGGGAGCGCTGGAAGCGCGCGTCGAGGCGCGCGCGCAGCGGGTCGCGCCGGCCCGGGCGCGGGCAGTCGTCGTCCCGCCGGATCATCCCCTCGAAGATGCGCACCAGGCCCACCAGGTCGGAGAGGCGGATCGCCTCGGCGGCGATGCGACCGCGCGGGCTCATGTTGTGGTAGTTGGCCAGCGGCAGGCACAACGCCGCGCAGCGGTAGCCGAAGAGCTGATAGGCGGTCGATTCGCAGGTTCCGCCATCCATGAGCTGGCGCTGAAAGCGGAAGCCGCGCTTCGCGGCGCCGAGCTCGCTCGCCACACGGCCGATCCAGCGCGTCAGTCCGTCGTCGAAGATGCTGGTGCGGTCGCCCACGCGCAGGATGGGGCCGGCGCCCTGGGGTGCGTGGGGAAGCGCCTTGCTCGCCTCGATGGCGACGATGCGTGCACCCGCCGGAAGCCGCCGCCCGCGCGCTACGGCGAGCGCGCCGACGAAGCCGACCTCCTCCGCACGGGTGAACAGACCTCGCACGTCCACCCGCCGCTTCGGATCGATGCGGTCGGCAAGCTCGAGCACCGCGAGGATGGCGGCGAGTCCCGCCAGGTCGTCGGCGGCGCGCGTCTCCAGCCGGTCCGGGTCGCGGGCGGGCCGGCGGAAGGGGGTGAGGTCCCACATGCCGTAGCAGCCGGCGGGCACCGGTCGCGCGGCTTCGAGCACCACGCGTTGCTCGCCGCTCCTGGGGTCCGGTCGCGTGCGCAGCACGCGTGCCCGCACGTCGCGTCCGTCGGGGACGAAGAAGCGCGCGTGCGCGCCGGGAAAGAACGAGGGGTGGACACCGCCCAGGAACAGCGCATCGATGCGGTGCGCGCCTCGCGCGCGTCGAGAGCCCAGCGCGCGGAAGCCCGGGTGGTCCATGTGTGCCGAGAGAACCAGCGGGGCGCGGCTGCGCCGCACGCCACGGCGGAGCAGTGAGACGTTGCCATCCGGGTCGGTCGCGAGCTCGAGGCCCGGGCTCCGCTGCGCGAAGGCGCCGATCCATTCGATCACGGCGCCCTCGCGGTAGGGAGCGGTCGGGCGCGACAGCGTGCGCTCGGCCAGCCGCAGCACGCGCGCGGGGCGCACCACCGACGCGGGGAGTCGCGTCACTACGCGCTTCCGGACAGGGCGTCCTCGATCTCGCGACCGAGGCTCAGCACCCAGGCGAAGCCCGAGGTCCCGGGTTGCGCCCGCACCCGTTCGGCCAGGGCCAGACGCCCGCCGACCCGCTGGACGCCGAAGCTCCCGTAGCGCTTCTCGAGGGTGTCGAGCGTGTAGACCACACGGCTGCGCAGGCGTCGGGCCGTCAGCGCTTTCCGCTTCACCAGGTGTGCGCGGTGCGCGTCGAGGGTGTCGATCAGCGCGTCGATGCCCCGGTTGTCGCGGGCCGAGATCTGGAGCACCGGGGGCTTCCAGTCGTCGTCGCGCCGCGCGGCCAGGCCGAGGCTGGCCTCCAGCTCCGCGGCGGTGCGACTGGCGGGGGCGCCCTGGTCCGCCTTGTTGACGGCGAAGACGTCGGGATCCTCCAGGATGCCCGCCTTCATGAACTGGAGCGCGTCGCCGGCACCGGGCTGGGCCACGTAGAGCAACGTGTCCACCAGCTCGGCCACGTCGCGCTCCGACTGGCCCACGCCGACGGTCTCGACGAATACGCGATCGAAGACCGCGGCGAGCACCGCCAGGCTGGGGAAGGTGGCGTCGGCGAGACCGCCCAGCCGGGTGCGCGCCGCCATCGAGCGGATGAAGACGCCGGGGTCCTGGGCGCCCGAGCGCACCCGGGCGCGATCGCCCAGCAGCGCGCCGCCACTGCGCGCGCTGCTGGGATCGACGGCCACGATGCCCACGGTCTCGCCGCGCCCGCGCAACCCGCGCACCAGGGCGTCCAGCAGGGTGGACTTGCCAGCACCCGGTGAGCCGGTGACGCCGATGCGCTGGGCGCCGGGGAAGGGCGCGCCGCCTTCCAGGGCGTCCAGCAGGGCGAGCGCCGCCTCGCGACGGCCGCTCCGCTGGTCGTCGATCAGGTTGAGCGCCTCGGGAACCGCATCGCGCTCCCGGGCCAGCAGGCGGCGCGCGAGGTCAGTCGGCAGCGCCGCTCTCCGCCACCAGCTCCACGATCTCTTCCATGATGCGGTTCAGGTCGAAGTCCTTGGGCGTATAGACCCGCCGCACGCCCGCCTCGCGCAGACGCTCGGCGTCGTCGTCGGGAACGATCCCGCCGACCACCACCGGCAGGCGCTCGAGGCCGGCCTTGCGCAGCCCGTCGAGGACGTCGAGCACCAGCACGCCGTGGGAGCCCGAGAGGATCGACAGGCCGATCACGTGGACGCCCTCGTCGCGCGCCGATTGGACGATCTCCGCCGGCGTCAGGCGGATGCCCTCGTAGACCACCTCGAGACCGGCGTCGCGCGCGCGCACCGCGATCTGCTCGGCGCCGTTGCTGTGACCGTCGAGCCCGGGCTTCCCGACCAGGATCTTGGGCGGCCGGCCCAGGGCGGCGCCGACCTCCCGCACCCGGGCGCGCAGCGGCTCCAGGGTCGCGTCGGCCTGGGTCGCGGGTGCCGCGCCGACGCCCGTGGGCGCGCGGTACTCGCCGTAGAGGTCGCGCAGCACCCCGGCCCACTCGCCGGTGGTGGCGCCCGCGTGGGCGGCGCGGATCGACGGTGGCATCACGTTCTCGCCGTTGCGCAGCGCGTCGCGCAGCGCCTGCAGCGCCGCCTCCACGTCGGCCTGGTTGCGGCGCGCGCGGAACGCGTTGAGCCGCTCGACCTGGTCGCGCTCGGCCGACTCGTCCACCTTGAGGATCGCCTGGGAGCCGCCCTCGACCAGCGGGGAGGGCTCGCCCTCCTGGTAGCAGTTGACGCCCACCACCTGGATGTCGCCGTTCTCGATCGCGTGCAGCCGCGCCGTGTGCGACTCCACCAGCCGCTGCTTCATGTAGGCGTTCTCCACCGCCGCCACCGCGCCGCCCAGCTGGAGCACCCGGTCGAGCTCCTCGCGGGCCTGGCGCTTCAGCGCCGCCACCACCTCGGCCACCACCGGCGAACCGTCGAAGAGATCGCCGTACTCGAGCAGGTCGGTCTCGTAGGCCAGGATCTGCTGGATGCGCAGCGACCACTGCTGATCCCAGGGTCGCGGCAGGCCCAGTGCCTCGTTCCAGGCCGGCAGCTGCAGCGCGCGGCAGCGCGCGTCGCGCGACAGGGTGACCCCCAGCGCCTCGAGAACGATGCGGATGATGTTGTTCTCGGGCTGCGCCTCGGTGAGCCCCAGGCTGTTGACCTGCACGCCGTAGCGGAAGCGGCGCTGCTTCTCGTCGCGCACGCCGTAGCGATCGCGGGTGATCTCGTCCCAGAGCTCGGCCATCGCGCGGCACTTGCAGGTCTCCTCGACGAAGCGGATGCCGGCGTTCAGGAAGAACGAGATGCGCCCGACCACCTCGGGGAGGACGTCCTCGGGCACGTCGTCGCGTTCCCGCACCGCGTCGAGCACGGCGATGGCATTGGCCATGGCGTACGCGATCTCCTGCACCGGCGTCGCGCCGGCTTCCTGCAGGTGATAGGAGCAGATGTTGATCGGGTTCCATTTGGGGATGGCGTGGACGGTGTAGGCCACCATGTCGCTGATCAGGCGCATCGAAGGTTCGGGCGGGAACGCGTAGGTCCCCCGCGACAGGTACTCCTTGATGATGTCGTTCTGGGTGGTGCCGCGCAGCAGCTTCGCATCGACGCCCTGGCGCTCGGCCGCCGCCGCGTACAGCGCCAGCAGCCAGGCAGCCGTGGCGTTGATGGTCATCGAGGTGTTCATGCGGTCCAGGGGAATGCCCTGGAACAGCGTCTCCATGTCCTCGATGTGCGACACCGGCACGCCGACCTTGCCGACCTCGCCGCGCGCCAGCGGGTGGTCCGAGTCGTAACCGGTCTGGGTGGGCAGGTCGAAGGCGATCGAGAGGCCCGTCTGGCCTACCGCCAGGTTGGTGCGGTACAGCTCGTTGCTGGCCCGGGCAGAGGTGTGACCCGAGTAGGTGCGGAAGACCCAGGGGCGGTCGCGTTCGGCGGCCATCGCGATGACTCCAGTTGGGCGGCGCTCGGGCGACGGTTGGCGGCGAACCTCTAAGTGCCCGATCAGGCTATCGAAAACCCGTGCTCCCAGCAATCCGGCTCCGAGCGCGCGGCGCCCCGGCTTCCTATGCTGCCGCGCCGTGAGCGAAGCCTCCTTCCACGCCCTGGGTCCGGACGCGGTGCTCGACGCCATCGAGGCGGCGGGTCTGCGGCCCACCGGCCACTGCTCGGTGCTGCGCGCCCTGGAGAACCGCGTCTTCGACGTGCGCCTCGAGGACGGCCGCCACGTGGTGGTGAAGTTCTACCGGCCGGGTCGTTGGAGTCGTGAGGCCATCCTCGAAGAGCACCGCTTCCTGCTCGACCTGCGCGACGCCGAGATTCCCGTATGCGCCCCGCTCGCATTCGACGGCGAGACCCTTCTCGACGCCGGCGGCATCCACTACGCGCTCTGGGATCGGGTCGGCGGCCGCGAGCCCGAGGAGCTGGGCGAGGAGACCCTCGAGATCCTCGGCCGGCTGATGGCCCGCATCCACAACGTCGGTGCCCTGCGCGAAGCCCCCCATCGGATTCGTCTCGACGCGGAGACCGGCTTGCTCGAACCGCTCGACTTCCTGCTGGACGAGGGATTCCTTCCCGACGCCTACGCCGACCGCTACGCCGACGTCGTGGAGGCGTTGGCCGAGATCCTGGTCCAGCGCGGCACGGATGTCCCGTTGCACCGTATCCATGGCGACTGCCATCTCGGCAACCTTCTTCACGGCGAACAGGGCTGGTTCTTCCTGGACTTCGACGACTTCGTCGTCGGCCCCGCCGTCCATGACGTATGGGTGCTGGTGCCCGGTCGCGACGCTGCCGCGCGTCGGCAGCGCGAACATCTCGTCGATGCCTACCGCCAGTTCCGCAACTTCGAGTCGGGCTGGCTCGACATGGTGGAGCCGCTGCGCGCCACGCGCATCCTCAAGATCAGCTCCTGGATTGCGCTGCGCTGGAAAGAGACCGCCTTCCGCTCGACCTTCCCCCACTTCGGAACCGACCTCTATTGGGAGCAGGAGACCCAGGCCCTGGAGGAGCTGCTCGACGAGGTGTGCGGCGCCGATTGACGGTTCCGCTGGTATGATCGGTACCGTGCGACGCGCGCTCCCGCTCTTGATCCCGCTGGGCCTGGTTGCATTGGCGGTCTGTCTCGGCGTCCAGAAGATCCGCAGCTTCGACTACTGGTGGCACCTGCGCACGGGCGCGCTGATCGTGGCGAACGGCGCGGTTCCCACCCACGATCCCTACACCTACACCGTGCCCGGCGCGCGCTGGATCGACATCCACTGGCTGTTCCAGCTGGCGCTCTACGGCCTGTACTGGATCGGCGGACACACCGCGGTGATCGCGTCCAAGGTGGCGTCGGCCTGCGGGTTGGTCTGGATGCTGGGCCGCATCGGCTGGCGGCGCGATGCGGCGTGGGTGAGCGGGCTCGCCCTGGGGCTGCTGCTCCTGGTGGCCGGGGATCGCCTGATGCCCCGACCCGAGCTGCCGTCCTTCCTGCTGCTGGCCGGTGTGCTGGCGCTGCTCTACCGACACGACGTCCACGGCGGCCGCTCGGTGTTCTGGATCGTCGCACTCCAGCTGGTCTGGGTGAACGTCCACGGTCTCTTCGCCCTGGGACTCGCGGTCTGCGGAATCGCGCTGGCCGGCGAGCTGCTGCGTCCCGTGGTGATGCCCGGCGAGGGCCTGCGCACGACCTTCGTGGCGCGCCTCGCCGCGGTGACCCTGCTCTCGGGGGCCGTGTCGCTCGTCAACCCGAACGGCCTGGCCGCCGTGCTCTATCCGCTCGACCAGTTCGCGATGATCGGCTCCGCCGAGACGCGCGGCCTGTTCGGCTCGCTGATCGCGGAGCTGATTCCTCCGCTCGGGCCGCAGGGATCGCTCCACGGGCTCGCCCTCGTCCTGGTGTGTGCTCTCGCGCTGCTCTCCTCGGTTTCGATGGCGACCAACTGGCGCCGGGTCAGCGCCTTCGACCCATTGATCTGGGTCGCGTTCCTCTACCTGGCGCTGGGGGCGCAGCGCAACGTCGCGCTCTTCGCCCTGGTGGCGGCGCCGATCGCCGTGCGCAACGCGGGCGCCTTCCTGGCCCGCCACCCCCTGCCGGGCGGAGTCACGGCTGCGGCCAACGTCCTGGTGGGCCTGCTGCTGCTGGCGACAGCGGTCGACGTCGCGCGCGACCGTTTCTTCGAACGGTCTGCGACCCAACGCGAGGCCGGGCTGGGAATCTTCGACTTCTACTACCCGATCGCGGCCGCCGAATGGATCGACCGCGAGCGCCCCCCGGGCCCGATCTACCACCACATGGCCGACGGTGGCTACCTGATCTGGCGACTCTGGCCCGACTATCCGGTGATGGTGGACGGAAGACTGGAGGTCTTCGGTCCCGAGACCTTCGCCCGGCTCCAGGTGGCGGGGCCGGCGGACTTTCGCCGGCTCGACGCCGAGTACCACTTCGGCCTGGCCCTGATCCATTTCGGGCTGATCGAGTCGCGCGAGCTGCTCTGGTGGCTCCACCTCAATCCCAACTGGAAGCTGGTCCAGGTGGATGCCACCGCCGCGCTCTTCGTCAGGGACTCGGGCAGCACACCCTGGCCGGCGCTCGACCCGGACGACCCCGCGCTGTTCCCGCCCGGATCGCCGGAGCCTTCGCCCAGCGACCGCCTGCGGCGTCTGTCCCAGGTCCACTTCTATTCGAGCCTGCGCCGCTTCGAAACCGCGCTCGCGCTCTGGGAAGAAACCCTCCAGCGCTACCCGGCGCTGCCCCAGGGGCCGGTCATCCACGCCTACCTGCTCCAGCGCAACGGTTTTGCGGCGGCGGCGGAAACCCTGCTGCGGCGCGAGCTCGAGGCGCGCCCGAGCGATGCCAAGCTGCTCGCACAGGTGGCCGACCTGCGCCACGAGGCCGGCGATCCGGAGTCGGCGCGCGAGCTCTACGGTCGCGCTCTCGCCCTCGAACCCCGCCATGCCCACGCGCTGTACAAGCTCGGCACCCTGGCCGAGCAGGAGCAGGACCTGGAGTCGGCACGCTTCTACTACCTGCGCGCGATGGAGGCCGCCGGCCATCCCGCGGATCCGGTCGCCGTGGCTGCGGCCCACCGGCTGGTGGCCCTGGGCTTCGGACCGCTCTGACGTCGCAGGTCCGCAGTCAGCCTCAGGGCTGGTAGTGGAAGTAGGCGTGCGAGAAGAGCTCATCGGACTCCTCGCCGGGATTCCACACCCGCAGGCGCAGCAGCAGATCCTGGGTCACCCCCGGGTCGAGGTAGGCGCTCCAGTCCACGGGATGGTTCTCGATCGCACCCGTCCCGCTCTCGCGCAGGTTCCAGGCGTCGTCGTCGTCGCATTGCACCGGGTCGTGGATCGGGCAGCTCGACAGCGTCCACTGGGTGGTCGTCGAGTGCTGGGTGCCCAGCAGCGCGTTCACCAGCACGGTGCCGGTCTGGGGCAGCTCGCTCGCCGATACGCTCAGCCCCGGCGCCTCGCCGTACTCGCCGTAGCCTGGCAGGTGGATGCGCGCGGCCACGGGTCGGTAGAGGGGGTCGCCGTAGATGATTCCCGCGGCGCCCCCGGTGGCGAGCAGCAGGCTCTCGCCCAGGGTCCGACCCATGAAGAACGCGCCGGAGAAGCGCGTGTTGTCCGAGAAGGACCAGCCGCCGGTCAGGTGGTGCGAGGAGCTGCCCCACCAGGCCACCGCGCCCAGACGGTCGATGGCGTTCGCAGCCCAGTCGCCCGGATGGGTCTGCTCCTGGAGGGGGACCGCGAAGCTGCCCACAGCCGCGTC
>JBFGIM010000014.1:0-33193 GCA_041577695.1 Myxococcota bacterium
AAAGAGAACAGCCACGCGGGTGCCTGGGCCACGGCGTGTCGTAACGGCAGGCGCCCCGGGCCAGAAGGTGCGCGCCGTCACACTCCCGGAACCTGTGACGAGCGATACGGGAAGTCGCGAGCAGGCGACGTGCAGACCGCGAGACCCCCGTTCGACGCCATCTCGCAGGAGAACCCCCCGATGAAGCAACGCTCGCTCCGCCTGCTGGCGGCATGCGCCGCGATCGCGCTCCTCTCGGCAGCCGACGCCGCCTGGTCCGCCGATCTCTATCTTTCCGGTGCAATGCACACCTCCTCGGCCACGGGCCGTGCGGGCGGCAGCACCGACTTCTTCGAAATCGACGGCAGCGACAGCGACTCCTCCACGGTCTGGGGCGGAAACCTCGGCATGGGCTTCCGCCTGAACGAGCTGGATCCCGACGGGTGGGGCGCCGAGATGCCCCCCTGGACGGTGCGCTTCGAGCTGGAGGGACTGATGGGACGCGACTACGAGTTCCTGTCCGACGCCAGCGGCGTGAGCACCTTCTTCAACGACGTCGAAGCCTGGACCATCACCACCAACAGCTGGCTCGACCTGCCGGTCTATCCGGTGATCTCGAAGCTCTTCGGTCGCGTCCCCGTCTTCGAGCCGCTCTCGATCTACGCGGGCGGCGGCTTCGGACTGGCTCACGTGGAGCTGGACACCACCGACAACGTGAGCTCCGGCTCCAAGGGCAACAACAACTTCACCTGGCTGGCGGGCGCCGGCATCGCCTACGAGCTCACCGAAGCGGTCACCGTCACCGCTGGCTATCGCTATCAGAACCTGGGCGAGGCCGAGGCCTCGCTGAGCCTCGGGCCGGGCTTCCCGTTCGGGAGCCAGACCGTCGAGATCGAGAGCCACGAGTTCGTCAGCACGCTGCGCCTCGACTACCACACGGCGCCCCTCGACGAGGTCATGCCCACCCGCTGGGCGTGGCCCCGGGTGTCGCTGCCCTCCTGGAAGCTGCCCGAGTACCGCGGGCCCAGGCCGCGCTGGCCGAGCTTCCGCCGACCGCGCTGGCTGGGCGGCGGCAGCTCCGAGTCGGAACCGCGCGACACCTTCGTCGGCGGGTGAGCCCGGCCTAGGCGGCGACCGCCGCCAGGCTTCCTCCCATCGTGCCGTCGCGGGCCACCCACAGGTGGGAGAGCTCGAGGGTCTCGAGCCAGCCGATGCCGGCCGCCTCGCCCTTCAACATCGCCACCGTGGAAGCCAGGCCCGCCACCAGGCAGTGGCGCGCCACCACGCTGACGTGGGTCAACCCCTCGACCGGCCAGCCGCTGCGCGGGTCGAGGATGTGGCCGTAGCGTTTTCCGTCCAGCCGGACGCAGCGCTCGTAGTCGCCGCTGCTGGCGATGGCGCCGGCTCGTAGCGTGACGCCGGCGATCGCGGCGTCGGGACGGAACGGATCACGGATGCCGACCCGCCACGGCGCGCCGTCGGGATGCGGGCCCACCAGGGAGAGGTCGCCCCCCAGATCGACGACGCCGTGCCGTACACCCCTCTGGCGACACAGCGCAGCAGCGCGGTCGGCAGCGTACTCCTTGACGTAGCCGCCGAAGTCGACCTCCATCCCGGCCACCGGAAGCGCGATGCGGGGGCGTTCCCAACGCACGCGATGCCAGCCCACCCGTTCGCACAGTGCGTCGATCTCGTCCGGAGCGGGAACGCGCTTCGCGTCGCGGTTCCAGGCCCGGCGCAGCACGCCCGAGGTGACGTCGAAGAGCCCGTCGCTCTCGCTGTGGGCGGTGGCGGCGAAGTCGAGCAGGCCGGCGGTCTCGGTGTCGACCTCGACGCCGGCGGGATCGCCGGCGCTGCGGTTGATGCGCGAGGCGAGGCTGTCGTCGCGGTAACGCGAATACTTCTGCTCGAGCCGTTCGACCTCGGCGATGGCGGCGTGGGCCACTGCGTCCGTATCGACGCCGTCGGCCCGGTAGAGCTGCACCTCGCAGGGGCTCCCCATGGCGCGGAAGCGGTGGGTGACCGATCGCATCGACCTAGAAGCGCGCGCGCAGGTTGACCCGGAACACGTTGTAGGACGTGAGACCGGGGTTCTCGATCTCCACGTTGGAGAGCGCCAGGTCGCCGCTCGCCTGGTAGCGCTCCCAGCTGATCGAGCCCTTCCACTCGATTCGCATCGGCCACGACACCGGCAGATCGGCCTCGGCCTTGATCAGGTACGACAGCGAGCCGAAGGGCGCGAGCCGGTAGTCGCTCGATGCGAAGCCGTCGGCGGGCAGCGTGGTGAAGACCAGGTCGTAGAAGTCGGCCTGGCTCTGGGCGTAGTAGCGCACCTCGGGGATCAGCCTGACACTGTCCCACAGCGACTGGTACCAGGCCAGGCGCACGGTGTGGGCATCGATCCCCCAGTCGTCGGTGTAGAAGGCGTAATCGGCGTGCAGGGTGCCCTTGAGCGGCGACACGTGCTGGCGCAGCCGCGTCATGGCGGCGAGTCGGTTGCGCGACTCGGGGCGGCTGTCGCCCAGGTTCACGCCGCCCACCGATACCAGCTTGTAGGGATCCGAGAGATAGCCCCGGGCGTGCTCGTAGCTGACGCCGACCTGGGCGATGGTGCTCGGGGTCAACACCTGGGAGAGCGACGCGAAGGTCGAGTAGCTCTGCTTGTCTTCTTCGTCGGGGCGGGTGGCGAAGAGGTCGGCGTCGGTCGGCTCCAGGTGGTCGAAGGAGAAGCCGAAGCCGGTATCGAAGCTGGTGTTGTTCTCGTTGAAGTCGATGCGCGCCTGGAAGCCGCCGTTGCCGGAGAAGTAGTCGTTCTCGGTGGAGATGCCGCCCAGCAGCGACGCCTTGCCGTTGTCCAGGTAGTAGTTGATCTTGCCGAGCACGTCGGTGCGGCGCTCCTCGACGCTGGCGCCGCTCATCACCTGCACCGGATCGCCGCCGGGCCCCGGCGCGACGAACCAGGGTGTGGCGCCACTCATGCGCTCGTGAAGCACGTCGAGCTCCACGTCGCTGCGCGGGGTGAAGGGCGCCTTCAGCAGGAACTGGTGGGCCTGGATCTCGTAGCGCTCGGTCTCGTTGCCGATGCTGACGTCGGAGTCGTCGAGCTCGTCCTCGACGTAGTACGACGAGGCGTGCTCCAGCGACCAGGTGCCGGTGGGGCTCTCGGCGCGCGCGTCGTCGGCCAGTCCCGGCAGGGCCAACGCGCTGACGGTGAGCGCGGCGAGCGTTCCCCGTTGCGAGCGCCTGCTGCGGGCGGCCCGGCGGGCGGCGCGCGCGGCGGAACGTCGGACGGCGCGGCGGCGCCGCTGGGCCTTCGATCGCTTCATGCTCGCGGACCTCGTGGAATCAGTTGCAGCCGCAGCCGCCGCCCCCGGCCTCGCCGGGCTGCAGCGCCGCTTCCTTGGAGAAGAAGATGTGGCTGAGCTGGCTGGACTCGATCGGGTCGGGTGCCCAGGCCATGTCGGGGCGCGCCAGCACCTCGCGCTCCCAGGGGCGGACGCGGACGCAGCCCACGGTGGCCAGGGTGGCCAGCAGCGAGAGCCAGACGATTGCAGTGCGGAGCTTCATGACTACTCCTGCGCCAGCGCGGCGCGGATCGCCGAGCGCAACGGCGCGATGTCGCCCTCGCGGAAGCCCTCGTGCACGGTGTGCACGCGCCCGTCGCGTCCGATGACGTAGGAGGTGGGCATCGTCGCGAGCTCGAAGCGGGCCGGAAGCCGGCCCTCGGGGTCACTCGCGCTGGGGTAGCCGACCGGCGTGCGCTCGAGGGCGGCCAACGCCTTGCGCGGGTCTCGGTCCACGTTGATGGCGATCACCTGGAAGTCGCGGTCGGCGAACTCGCGGCGCAGCGACTCGATCTCGGGCATGGCGAGTCGACAGGGTGCACACCAGGAGGCCCAGAAATCGACCAGCACCACCTTGCCGCGGTGGGCCTCGAGCGAGAGCGTGCCGCCGCCGCCGAGGCTCGGCGCATCGAAGGCAGGCGCCAGGTCGCCGGGCTCGAGTGCGGCCGCGGGTGCCGCGAAAGCGCCCAGCCAGATCGAGAAAGCCAGCGGCAAGGCGCGGCGCAAACCCGTGCCGACCCGAGCCTCGCTGCGAGTGCTCTTCATGCGCACCTCCGGTCCACCCTCCAGGCGTTCTTCTCATCGACTGCGGCCGAGTCGCCGCGTGTGACCGGCGTCACCGATCGCCCGTGCCGCGGCCGAGCGCGGTGAGCACCGCGTCCACCGAGAGCAGCTCGGGCAGCAGCTCGGGGCGACCGGGGCGATCGGGGTGGTGCACGACATAGGCGGGCACGCCGGCGCGCCCGTAGCCCGCCAGCGCGGCGCGGATCGTCTCGTCGCGGCGGGTCCAATCAGCCCGCAGCACGGCGGTGCGCGACAGCGCTTCGCGGACGCGGGGATCGGCCAATACCGTGCGCTCGTTCGCCTTGCAGGTGAGGCACCAGTCGGCCGTGAAGTAGCTGAAGACGACGCGACCCTCGTCCAGGGCGCGCTCGACGCGCTGCGGCGCCCAGGGCTCGGACGCGAGCGGCGGCGCGGCACTGCGCACCGCGACCGCGTTCACCGCAAGCGCCGTCAGCAGCGTCGCGGCGGCAACACCGGCCCGCACCGTGCCGCGCGACCCCGCCCGCTGGAGCGCGCCATGGATCCAGGCGGCCACCCCCAGCACCCAGAGAGCCGAGAGCGCGCGCACCACCGCGGCCGGGTCGGCGCCGCGCCCGAGGATCCAGAGCAGCCACACGACGCTCGCCAGCAGCAGGAAGCCGAGGCCGGCGCGCAGGTGGAGCATCCACGGACCGGGGCGCGGCACGAAGCGGCGCCAGGCCGGGAGCGCCGACAGCAGCAGGTACGGCGCGGCCAGGCCCAGGCCGATCGCGGCGAAGATCGCCAGGATCACCGCTGGTGGGCTGGCGAAGGCAAGACCCACGGCGGTGCCGAGGAAGGGCGCCGAGCACGGCGTCGCCAGCACCACCGCCAGCAGGCCCTCGAAGAAGCTGCGGCGCGCGCCGGTGGCCGACTGGCCGACGGCGCCGAGCCGACCCGTGTCGGGCGTGATCTCGTAGACGCCGAACAGGTTCAGCGCGAAGAGCACCAGCACCGCGCACACCGCCGTCACGAAGAGCGGCTCCTGGAACTGGAAGCCCCAGCCCACCGCGCTGCCCGCGGCGCGCAGTGCCAGCACGCCGGCGGCGAGGGCCGCGAGGCTCAGCTGGATGCCGGCCAGGTAGGCCAGGCCCTGCAGCCACGCCTCACGGCGCGGGCGGTGCGCCAGCTCGGCCAGACCGAAGGCCTTGATGGCCAGCACCGGCAGCACGCAGGGCATCGCGTTCAGGATCAGGCCGCCGAGCAGCGCCAGTACCAGTGCGGTGGCGAGCGACGGCGCCGCGGTCGGCCCGGGACCCGGCGCAGCGGCGATCGGGCGGGCCGGTCCGGGCAGGGCCTCGACCCGTGCGCCCGCCGGCGCCTGGGGCAGCGGCAGGTCCACCGCGGCGTGCCGTGCGACCCCGCCCGTGCCGAGCAGCGAGACCACGCCGCGCAGCCGCAGGGGCTCGGGCAGTGGCGGCGCACCGGCCTTCCCGCGCAGCTCGATCCAGAAGGCGCGGGGATCCTCCGAGTGGGCCGAGACCGCGGCCACGTCGAGGGCGAGCCCCTCACCCGCTTCGGGAAAGAAGACGGCGCCCACGTCCGACGCGACGGCATCGCAGCCGGCCGCGGCGGCCTCGTCGCAGGCGAACACGCCGAGCCAGGCCGTGAAGGCGTCGCCGGGTCGGAGTGCGCTCTGGGAGAGACGCGCCTCCAGCCCCAGGCCGAGCTCCGCCGGAGGCCGGGGCAGCGCGCGCGCGGCCTGGTCGAACAGGGCGCGCGTTCGCTCGCGATCGCCACCGCGGTCGTCGAGCGAGCGCTCCACCGCGAGGCTGGCCGGCACGCACTGGTGCTCGCAGGCCAGCAGATCCACGTCGGCGCGCACGCGTCCCGCGGCGCCCGCCGGCGGACGGACCTCCGAGACGAGCATCACCCGATCCTCGTAGCCGTAGACGCGGAGATCCCCCTCGCGGAACTCGCGGGGCGCCGGCCAGGCCACCGGTCCGGCGGCGCCGCCCGGCACCGTCCAGCGCACCTCGGTGGGCAGGCCGGTCTCGCCGGGATTGCGCCAGTAGACGTGCCAGCCCGGGTCCAGCTCGAGCAGGACGCCGACCCGGACGTTGCCGCCGGCAGCATCGTCGTCCGGATGCACCAGGAGCGTGGCGCGCACGCGCGGTCGTTCCTCGTGCCAGGCGCCCGCGGCGCTGGCACTCGTCGTTGCGGCCGACGCGGCGGGTGCCGCCGCGCAGAGCCACAACACGCAGAACGCCGCCATCCGCACGCGGTCGAGCGCGCGGCCGTGGGGAAGAGCCAAGTCGCGGTCTCCTCACCGCGGGCCTCCACCCGCGTGCACTCCGGTCAATCGACCCGATCCGGCGCCGAAGTGGTGACGGCCGTCACCGGAAGTGCAGCGGTCGCTTCCCGACGGCGGCGGAAGCCGATGCGTCCAGCGCGCGCAGGAATGCGCAAACGGCGCGCCAGGTCCCCGCGCCGGGTGGCGATCCGAACCGGTGATGCGGCTCACCCTTCGCTCCAGCAGCGATGCCGAATGGAGAGAGCGGCAGGCGGCAGGGGGGCCCCGCTCGCCAGGACCGGGGGCTCTTCGTATGCGTCGGACACTTCGCTCGGCAGGCGCCGGCGTCGCGCTGCTCGTAGGACTCGTCCTGCTGGCGGGGGCGGCGCAGGCCGGACCGCGCGAGCAGGCCAAGCGACTTCACGACCGGCTGGTGGGCGTGCCGCCCGACGCGGCCACCCTCGACGCCATGGCGTCGCGCATCGCCGCCGGCGACGCGCTCGGTGCGGCGCGCGACGCGCTCGACCACCCCGCCTTCTACAACACGTCGCTCAAGAACTGGGCGACGCCGTGGACCAACGTCGAGCGCACGCCCTTCGCCGAGCTCAACGACTACAGCGCGACGGTGATCGGCATGGTGCGCGACGGCGTGCCCTTCGACCAGGTGCTCAGCGCCGACCTGGTCTACGTGGGCGCGTCGGGCGTGGTGCCGACGGCCTACTCCCATACCGGGAACGACCACTACCGCGAGCTCGAGAGCCAGCGCATCGACCTGAGCGACCCCAGCCTGCTGGTACCGAGGACGCAGTCCGGCCTGCCGGGCTCCCAGCTCCAGTCGTCCGAGACCGCGGGGGTCATCACCACCCGGGCGGCCGGCGAAGCCTTCTTCAGCGCCGGCACCAACCGCCGCATGTGGCGCTTCGTGTCGCTCAACTTCCTGTGCCGCGACCTGGAGGACACCAAGGACATCACGCGACCGGTGGACCGCATCCGCCAGGACGTCAGCCGCAGTCCGGGCGGCGATTCCTCGATCTTCCACAACTCCTGCACCGGCTGTCACAGCGGCATGGACCCGCTGGCCGGCGCCTTCGCCTACTACGAATGGGACCCCGACCTGGAGCGCACCGTCTTCACCCGCGGCATCGTGCAGGAGAAGTACGGCATCAACGCCAACGTGTTCCCGTTCGGCTACGTGACGCTCGACGACCGCTGGGACAACTACTGGCGCGAGGGGCCCAACGCGAACATGGGCTGGCGCGGTCCCACCGCCGGCGGCTACGGCGCCAAGAGCCTGGGCGCCGAGGTGACCGCCAGCCGCGCCTTCTCCGAGTGCCAGGTGGAGAAGGTCTTCGAGCACGTCTGCTTCACCCCGCCCGGCTCGACCGAGGACGTCGCCGAGATCGATCGAATCGCCGACGTCTTCGAGGCGCAGTCCTACGACCTGCGCGAGGTCTTCGCCCAGGTGGGCGTGTACTGCATGGGCGATTGACGTGGCGTGCAATCCGATCGATCGGCGCCGGAGGAACGGGTGAGATGGGAAGTGCGAGTGCAACTCGTCTCGAGGTGAATCGGAGACCGCGGGCCCGCACGCGCACGTGCGCCCTGCTGCTGCTCGGCGCGCTGGCGTTCCTGCCCGGCTGCGAGTGGGAGACCGTCGCCGACTGGTGGCGGGGCGGCGGGCTCGAGCCCTACATGACGGGCGCGCTGCCGATCCCGGGGGCGCCTTCGCCGGGCGCCGAAGATCCGTTCGACGTGTTCCAGAGCACCGTGTTCCCGATCGTGAGCGCCAACTGCACCAGCTGCCACGCGGGCGCGGGGCCAGGCACCCCGGCGCTGGCCCATCCCGATCCGCAGACGGCCTACGACGTCATCCTGCTCAACCAGAAGGTGAGCCTCAGCGTTCCCGAGAGCTCGCGGCTGGTGCGCCGGCTGAACGCCGACTTCCACTACTGCTGGAGCGATTGCACCGCGAACGGCGCCACCATGGCCAACGCGGTGGAGTCCTGGGCCGCCGCCGAGATCGCGGCCAGCGATTCCTCCGCTACCACCGTCGCCGCCATCTCGAGCCAGACGCTCACCCTCGCCGACGGCCTCGAGGAGGACGACACCGGGCGCTTCGATTCGGGCGCCATCGCGCTCTACGACTTCCGCGAGGAGAGCGGCACCATCGCCTACGACCAGAGCGGCGTGGCGCCGGCCCTCGACCTGGAGCTGTCGGGCGACGCCACCTTCATGACGAGCTACGGCATCGACTTCCGCGGCGGCCGCGCCGAGGCCCCCGCCGAGACCAGCCGGAAACTCTACGACCACATCGCCCACCCCTCGCTGGGGAGCCAGCAGTACTCGATCGAGGCCTGGGTGACGCCCGCCAACGTGTCGCAGGAGGGCCCCGCCCGGATGGTGAGCTACTCGCGCGGCAGCGGATCGCGCAACTTCACCCTGGGCCAGGTGCTCTACAACTACGACGCCCGCAACCGCACCGTCTCGCCGGCGTCCGACAACAACGGCCGCCCCGCCCTCCAGACCTTCGACGGCGACCAGGACCTCCAGGCCACGCTCCAGCACGTGGCGGTGACCTTCGACCAGTATCGCGGGCGCCGCATCTACGTGAACGGCGTCTGGACCGACGACGTGGACGAGATCCCGCCGAGCCGGCTCTGGAACTGGGACGTGAACCACCGCTTCGTGCTCGGCAACGAGAGCGGCGCCGACCGCCCCTTCGAGGGCCAGATCCGGCTGGTGGCGATCTTCCCGTTCGTGCTGAGCGACGACCAGATCGCCCAGAACTTCAACGCGGGGGTCGGCAAGCGCCTGATCCTGCGCTTCGACGTCTCGCAGTGGGCGGGCGCGGGCAGCTTCGTCGAGTTCGTGGTGAGCGAGCTCGACGACTACTCCTATCTCTTCTGCGAGCCCACCATGATCACCCCGCAGCCCAGTGGTTTCCGGGTCGCCAACCTGCGCGTCGCGGTCAACGGCGTGGTGCCGGTGTCGGGACAGGCCTTCGTCAACACCGACCGGGTGGTGAGCCAGGGCCGGCAGCGGCTGTCGGGGCAGTGCTCGATCGTGCCGAAGCAGCTGGGCCCGGCCGACGACGTCTTCAGCGTGGAGTTCGAATACCTGGGCTCCTTCCGCGACCCGGTGCCCGTGCTGCCGCCGCTGCCGCCGCCGCCGCCCGTCTTCGGCGACCCGCTGCCGCTGGAGGGCTTCCGGAGCTTCGAACGCATCCGCGAGACCATGGCCGCCGTCACCGGCGTGGATCCCAACGTGCCGGACGCGCGCGACACCTACGACGAGATCCGCCAGGCGCTGCCGGCGACCTTCGACCTGCGCGCCTTCTCCTCGGCCCAGCAGGTCTCGATCTCGAAGCTCGCGCTCGAGTTCTGCGACGCCATGGTGGAGTCGCCGAACCTGCGCGACGCCTTCTTCGGCAGCGGCGTCGACCTGGACGCGCCGGCCAGCACCGTGTTCGTCGACCCGGCCCAGCGGCAGGCGATGATCGACGCGCTGGCGGCACGCCTGCTCGGCGCCGGCATCGGCAACCAGCCGAATGCGGCGGAGCTCGCGCCCGTGATGCACGACCTGTTCGACGACCTGACCGCGCCGTGCGGTGCGAGCTGCGACGTGGAGCGCACCCGCACCATCGCCAAGGCGTCGTGCTCGGCCGTGCTGGCCAGCGCCGCCGTCTCGATCCACTAGGGGTGGAAGGAAGCCATGAGCCATCGCTCGACGAAGACACAGCCGTATCGACATCTCGATCACCGCAGGCCGGTGACCCGACGCGACTTTCTCGCCCAGGGCTTCCTGACCGGCGCGGCGGTGATCGCGTCGCCCAGCCTGTTCGGGCTCTTCGGCGGGCGGCGCGACGCCTTCGCCCAGGCGGTGGAGGAGTGCGGCCTCTCCGCCGGCGGCGGACGCATTCCCTTCCTGTGCTTCGACCTGGCCGGCGGCGCCAGCGTCTCGGGCTCGAACGTGCTGGTGGGCGGACCGGGCGGCCAGCTCGATCTGCTCGACCTCGACGGCTACACCAAGCTCGGCCTTCCGGCGGACATGGTTCCCTCGCTGCCGGGCCAGGTGAACACCGAGCTGGGGCTGGCGTTCCACGCCGACAGCGCCTTCCTGCGCGGCATCCTCGACAAGACCACGCCCGAGACCCGGGCCAACGTCAACGGCTGCATCGTCTGCGCCCGCTCGGACAACGACACGGGCAACAACCCGCACAATCCCATGTACGGCATCAACAGGGCCGGGGCCGACGGGACGCTGGTGACCCTGGTCGGCACCGAGAGCTCCGAATCCGGTGGCCGCTCGGTGGCACCCATGAGCATGATCGATCCGAGCGTGCGCCCGGTGAAGATCGAGCGCCCCAGCGACGCCACCGGCCTGGTGGATACCGGCAAGCTGGTGCAGCTGCTCGACCAGGACGGCGCGGCCTCGGTGATGTACGCCACCGAGCGTCTCACCCAGCTCAAGCTCGACCGGATGACCGAAGCAGATGCGGTGGAGCAGCTGATCCGCTGCAGCGTCGAAGAGAGCACCGATCTGGTGGCGACCTTCGGCGATCCGACCTCGCTGAGCCCGTTGGGCGATCCGCTGATCGTGGGCGCCGCCGACAGCATCTTCACCGCCGCCGAGATCGACGAGCGCACCTTCGAGAAGACCGCCTCGGTGATGAAGCTGGTGGTGAACGGCTTCGCCGGAGCCGGCACTCTCGAGTTCGGCGGCTACGACTACCACAACGGCACCCGCGCTACCGGCGAGCTGAAGGATTTCGAGGCGGGTCAGGCAATGGGCGCCGCCCTCGAGTACGCCGCGCGCCGCGGCCAGCAGCTGGTGATCTACGTATTCAGCGACGGATCGGTGGCCAGCGACGGCCAGATCGACAACTCGGTGGACGGACGCGGCAAGCCGGTGTGGCGCGGCGACAACTCGGGCACCGCCGCCACCTTCTTCCTGGTCTACGACCCGGCCGGCCCGCCCGCGCTGACACGGCCCGAGGCGCAGCAGATCGGCTACTTCCGGCCCAGCGGCTCGGTAGAGACCGCCGCCACCCCGGTCAGCAACAATGTGGAGCAGCTGGCCGAGGCCGTGGTGCTGAACTACCTGGCGCTCCACGGCGAGGCGGGCCGCCTGGACGAGGTGCTGCCGGGCCACGGCCTGGGCAACGCCGCGAGCCGCGACGCCCTCACGGCCTTCGCGCCGATCCGCACCACGACCGGGACCTGATGGGCCGAGCAGTCCCGAAGTCGTAGCGATTCGCCCCATCGGCAGGACTTCCCGGTCGTCTGCGCCATCCGGTAAGCTGGCCCTCTTCGTGCAGAAGGGGGGATCCATGCGCGCACCGCTATTCCTAGGTCTCGTACTCCTGGTTGCGTCACAGACGGCGGTACCCCGGCCGGCCTCTGCCGACGAGCCGTATGACCGCGCCGCCACGCGGGCCACCATGCAGCAGATCTTCGACTCGCTGCGGGTGCTGCTGCCGCTGGCGGTGGACGGCGGGGCCTTCGCGGATCCCGCCCGCGCGGAGACCATCGAAGGGGGCCTGAAGCGGATCGCCTCCCAGGCCTCCCTGCTCGGCAGTCATAGTCGTGGCTTCGACGCCGGCGGGCGCTACCTCGGCCGCTCCCTGGAACGCGACGCCAACCGGGCGCTCCGCGAGTACCAGCAGGGACGCTTCGAGATCTCGGCCTTCTTCGTCGAGCAGATGACCGGCGCCTGCGTGGGCTGCCACGCGCGGCTGCCATCGGCCGACGCGGACCTCGCCCGCGACTTCGTCGAGGCGCCCCTGCTGGCGCCCCTGGATGTCCTCGAACGGGCCCGAATCCAGCTGGCGACGCGGCGCTTCGACGAGGCGCTCGCCTCCTTCGAGCAGGCCTTCGCCGAACCGGACCAGCACGTGGCCGTGCTGCTCGGACCGCTCACCGACTACCTCACCGTGTGCATCCGGGTGAAGGGCGACCTGCGGCGCCCGGTCGCGACCCTGGAGGCCATGGCCGCCCGGCCCGAGGCGTGGACCCAGCTGCGTGCCGACCTGCGCGCCTGGATCGACGACCTGAAGCGCTTCGCACCTCCCGGCGCGCGGCCCGCATCTCTTGCGGACGCGCGCCTCGCGTTGCGCCAGGCCCAGAGCCGCGCGCTCTACCCCAGCGACCGGCGCCCGCTGGTGGAGTACCTGGTGGCCTCCGCCGCGCTGCACCGCTACGTCAGCCAGCAGCGCGAGAACTCCCCGGAGCTGGCGGAGGCGTACTACCTGTTGGGCCTCGCCGAGATCCGCATCGGTCCCAACCTGTGGGTGTCGCCGGCCCACTACTTCCTGGAGAATGCGGTGCGGGTGGCGCCGCAGACCAAATATGCCGAGCAGGCCTATGCGCTGCTCGAAGACGAGACGATCGCGGGCTTTACCGGCTCCGCCGGCGTGATGGTGCCCGAAGACGTGCAGGTCCACCTGGACGAGCTGCGCGACCTGCTGAAGAATGCACCCGCGGCGCCCGAAACCGACCAGTCCGACGACGAGTAGTGACGGAGGAAGCAAAGATGGCGGATGCGACGGCCGACTATGAGCGTCTTCACCAGCGACTGCTGGAGGGACGGGCGCAGTGGACGCGGCGGCTCGAGGCGATACAGCGCGACCGGCGCCGCGAGAGCCAGCCCCTGTCCCAGGACTCGCAGGACCAGGCCACCCAGCGCGAGAACGATGAGACCCTCGATGCGCTGGATGTCACCGGGCGTCGCGAGCTCGAAGCCATCGAGGCTGCACTGGCCCGGATCGAGGCGGGGAGCTACGGCCGCTGCGCGCGCTGTGAAGAAGCGATCCGGTACGAGCGCCTCGAGGCGCTGCCGACCGCGGCCACCTGTAGCGAGTGCGCGCGCGAGCTAAACGGCTGAGCCGCAGCCCTAGCCGAGCTCGATCACTTCGACGAGCTGCTCGGGATCGGCTACCACGAAGAGCTTGCCTTCGAGGCGCACCATCTTCTCCCGCTGGAGCTGGCTGAGCACGCGGGTGGCCGTCTCGCGCGACACACCGGCCAGGCTCGCCAGCTCGCGGTGGGTGAGCCGGAGCCCGATGCGCACGCCGTTGCTCACCGACTCGCCGTTCTCGGTGCAGAGCCGGTGGAGCGCCTTGCGAATGCGCGCTTCGGCGTGGTCGTGGTTCAGCAGCTCGATCTGCTGCCAGGCCTCGCGGCAGCGGGAGCACAGGTCGCGCAGCAGCCCCCGCACGAAGCGCGGGTTGTCGAGGAGCACCTCGAAGCGGCTGCGGCTCATGGTCAGGATGGCCGAGGGCACCACCGCGGTGACCGTGGCGGGCACGGTCCGCCCGTCGATCAGCGCCATCTCGCCGAAGTAGTCGGCGACCGGGTGGAAGGCCAGGATCACTTCCTTGCCGCTGGGCAGCCAGCGGGACACCTTCACCCGACCTTCCTTCACCACGTACATGAAGTGGCCGGTCTGCTCCTCGGCGAAGACGACCTCGCCGCGCCGGTAGCTGCGCTCGGTGAAGAGCTTGGCCACGTCGATCAGCTCGTGGTCGGCGAGATCGCGGAACAGTGCGACTCGACGGAGAAACTCCGGCTCGGCCATCGCGGTGCGGTCCACCTTTCCAAGCGACCGGGCGACCTCCTCGACCGGACGATGTGGCTATTTCACTACATCGCCCTGCCTCTCGGATGGCTTGACACATCAGTCATCGGCATCCCCCCGAGGGGGGTGCTCTCGCCACGGGACTTGCGCCCCCGCCACGCCCGCCCTGGTATGGTCTGGTGGATCGCGCATGCCGCGCGCCGGAGACTGCCCTGGCCGCCCCCTCGGTGCCGACCCTCCCCGACGGCGTCGTCGCCTTCGTCAAGCGCGACTGCCCGACCTGCACGCTGGTGGCCCCGGTGCTGGAGCAGCTCGCCAAGAGCACCCGGCTGACGGTCTTTTCGCAGGACGACCCCGCGTTCCCGCCCGGTGTCGATCCGCGCGACGACACCTCGCTCGAGATGTCCTGGCACAACAAGATCGAGGCAGTGCCCACCTTGTTGAAGGTCGCCGGCGGCGCCGAGCAGGAGCGCGCCATCGGATGGCACCGCGGCGAGTGGGAGAGCCTCACCGGTGTTTCCGACCTGGGGCCGGGCCTGCCGGAGCTGCGCGTCGGCTGCGGGTCGCTCAGCGAGGCGCCGGATCGCGTCCCCGCGCTGCGCGCGCGCTTCGAGGGCTGGAAGCTGCGCGCGCGACGCATCGAGATCGCGGCCCTGGAAGACGAGATGGAGGCGCTCTACGCGCGGGGCTGGAGCGACGGCCTGCCGCTGGTGCCCCCCACCGAAGCGCGCGTGCTCGCCATGCTCGAAGGCACCACGCGGGCGCCCGACGAGGTGGTGGCGGCGATTCCGCCGGACCTGGCCGAGTGCAGCGTCGAGAAGGTGGCGATCAACGCGGTGATGGCCGGCTGCAAGCCCGAGTACCTGCCGGTGGTGCTGGCGGCGGTGGAGGCCGCCTGCACCGACACCTTCAACGCCCACGGCGTGCTGGCCACCACCATGCCGGTGGCGCCGGTCATCGTGGTGAACGGCCCCATCGCCAGGGCGCTGGGCATGAACGCCGGCATCAACGTGCTGGGCCAGGGCAACCGCGCCAACAGCACCATCGGCCGTGCGCTCCAGCTGGTGATCCGCAACGTGGGCGGCGGCCGCCCGGGCGAGGTGGACCGGGCTACCCTGGGCAGCCCGGTCAAGATCGGGCTCTGCTTCCCCGAGGACGAGGCGGGCTCGCCCTGGGGACCGCTGTCGGCGGATCTGGGCGTCGAGGCGGGTCGGAACGCCGTCTCCCTGTTCGCCGGTGAGGGCCCGCGCACCATCGTGGACCAGATGTCGCGCGATCCCGAGTCGCTGGCCCGGAGCTACGCGGTGAACCTGCGCACCCTGCACCATCCCAAGCTGCTGATCGCCTTCGACTGCCTGCTGGTGGTCAGCCCCGAGCACGGGCGCATCTTCCGCGAGGCGGGCTGGTCGAAGCAGCAGCTCCAGCAGCGCCTCTTCGAGCTGCTGATGGTTTCCGGCGAAGAGGTGGTGCGCGGCGCCGGCGGCATCGCCGAGGGCATGCCCGAGCCGTTCCGCGACAAGACGCTGCCGAAGTTCCGGCCCGGCGGCATCCTGGTGGCCTACTGTGGCGGCGGCGCCGGACTCTTCTCTGCCATGATCGGCGGCTGGGTGAATGGTGAGACCGGCAGCCAACCCGTCGCCCGGGAGATCCGACCGTGAGCGAATCCCGCGTCCTCCTCGATCCGACCAGCGAGCGCGCGCTGGCCCAGCGCGAGCGGCTGCCGCGCCTGGCCCGTCTCGACGGCCAGACCGTGGGCCTGCTCGACATCAGCAAGCCGCGCGGCGACGTCTTCCTGGACCGGCTGGAGCAGCGTCTGCGCGAACGCGGCGCCGAGGTGCGCCGCTACGCCAAGCCCACCTTCACCAAGCCCGCGCCGGTGGACCTGCGCCAGGAGATCTCGGTGCAGTGCGCGGCGGTGGTGGAGGCGCTGGCGGATTGAGGCAGCTGCACGTCGTGCAGTGTGCACGACACGGTCGATCTCGAGGCCCGCGGCGTTCCCAGCGTGTTCGTCGCCACGGTGGAGTTCACGGACGGCGCCGAGCGCCAGGCGCGCGCGCTGGGCGCCGACGCGGCGGCCGTCTACGTGCGGCACCCGATCCAGGATCGGACCGACGACGAGATGCGCGCCGTCGCCGACGAGGCGTTCGAAGCGATCCTGGCCAACCTGGTCGCCTCCGAAGCCGAGTGAAGCGCGGCGACGTCGGGACGGATCAAGCGCCCTTGAGCTTGGCGCCGTGGCTCGCCATGTAGGCGAGACTCCGCTCGGTGGTGCCGTCGGCCATCCGGTCCTGGAGGTGCGCGATGCGGTCGCCCTGGAAGCGGGCGATCTCCTCACCCTCGATCACGAAGTCGGGTGCGCCCTTCAGCGTGTAGGTGCCGCGCCAGCGGAACCACACCGCGCCGTCGCGTTCCTCCGGACCTTCGAGCAGCTCGATCCCGCGCGAATCGAAGCGCCGATCGAGGCCGTTGACCAAATCGCGAAACCCGTCGAGAACCGCGCTCCGGCCCTCGGTTCGCACACCGAGCGGCGGGCCGCCGGGAACTTCGTAGACCGCGTCTTCGGTGAAGTAGGGCTCGAGCAGCGACCAGTCGTCGGTCTTGTAGGCGTCTTCGAACGCGTTCGCGTAGGCGCCGAAGCGGGCCATGATGCTCATCTCGGGGTCCTCCTCGGTTGGGGCGCTGGAGCGATGCTAGCGGCTACGGAAGGGTCGTGTCAGCAGACCCGGCGCGGCGCGCGGCAGCGGGCGCAGGGGCGGACGCGGGCTTCGCCGCGGCGGCGTGCGCCCCGCGGCGAGGATCCAGCGCAGCGCGCGCCCACGCATGCCGCGGTAGGGCTCGAGCAGCTCGAGCATGCGGGCGTCGTCGGCGCGCTCCTGACCCGTCAGGTTGTAGGCCACGATGTTCGGCAGGTGGATGTCGCCGATCGGCACCGCGTCCGGCGCCGCCATGCCGCGCAGCAACGCCGAGCCCGCGCTCCACGGCCCCAGGCCGCGGACGGCGAGCAGGCGCCGCTCGGCCTGGGCGGGCGTCATCGCGTCGCACTCCTCGAGGCGCGCGGCCCGCCAGCCCAGCTCGCGCAGCGTCTCTCCGTGACGGGCGGGAATGCCCAGCGGCGGAAAGGTGGCGGGCGCCAACGCGCGCAGCCGATCGGCACTCGGCGGCAGCCACAGGTCCTCGAAAGGCCCGGGCGCCGGCTCCGACACGAAACGGACCAGGTTCCGGTAGGCGCGGGCCGCCTCCTTCCCGGTGACGAGCTGCTGCAGGACGATCAGCACCAGCAGCTCGAGCACGCGGTGGGTGCGCGGCAGGTGGATACCCGCGGCCCGCACCGCGAAGCGGCGCAGCTCGGGTGCGAGCGCGGCGGGCGGCGGCGGCGTGTCGGCGAGACCGAGGGCGTCGCGCGCCCGCGACAGCGCCCAGTCGGCGCCGGGTCCCCAGGCGCCGACTTCGATGCGGCCGGCGGCGACCTGCTCGGCGCGCCACGTGGCGGGGCCCTCGGGCGTGCGGGTGGCGCGCGCCACCCCCGTCCGATCCAGGTGGAGCGTGGGATCTCCCCAGCCGGAGTGCAGCGGCCGCAGCGTGGCGCGCAGATCGTAGGACTCGGGACATGCGAGATGGGGCACGTCCCGAAGCTTCGGAGACACGCGATCGGGGCGCAATACGGACCGATCTGCGCCGCGGGACGGGCCTTCCGCGCCAAAGAGTGCGATGGTCTGCGCCTCCACGGAGGACCGAGTGACCGCATCGAAGAGCCGAGCCCGCCGCAGTGCCGATCCCATCCCCAGACGCATCGTTCCCAGCGCGGTCCCCTCCGAACGGAGTCCCCGATCGATCGAGCGCGAGTTCCGCGCACTCCTCGACGGCGGCACCCGGCTGGTGGTGGTAGGCGCGGCGAAGCGGCAGCCCCGGCGCCTGTTCTCGTTGGGCTACGCACCGCGTTACAAGGTCGAGCTATTCGACACCGCGTTCTACCTGGCGCGGGTGCGGCAGAACCCGGACATCCGCTTCTTCGTGGCCTACGTGGCACCCGGCGGCGCCCACGGAACGCCGAAGCAGATCTTCGCGCGGCTCTTCTACAAGGACATCTCGCTGATATGGCGTTCGGCGTCCCACTTCATCCACTCGGACGAGGAGAACTGGATCGGCAAGGGCGACGTGCGCACCTTCAACGACGGCGAGCACGAGTCGGTGGTGTCGGCCGAGGAGACCTCGGACCTTCCCCTCGAGCTCCAGACCGCCCTCGAGACGCTCAGCCGCAAGGCCCGCCGCGTGCAGCGGGACGACGTGGCGCCCCATTGGGTGCTTCGCCGCGGTCCGGACCACCGCATCGCGCCGTATCGCGATTTCACCGAGCCGCGCCGGCGCGCCATGGCCGACCCGCGCAACCGGATCAACGGCGGGCGCAGCATCGCGCGCTTCACCCGCAAGAACGACCCGTCCTCCTTGCGCTTCGTCGCGGGCTACGAGCCCGACTTCGGCGGCGGCGTGCTCGAGGTCGACTACTCGATGAGCCGGCTGTACCAGGGCCGCCTCGGGCGCTACCGGATCCTGTCGCGCAACCAGCGGATCCAGTACCTGTTCTTCGCCGGGCCCAACCAAGTCTGGATCATCCCGCCCCAGGCCACCACCACCGAGCTGATGAGCTACGGCGTCCGCACGGTGGACGTGATCGCCGACGAGGACCTCTGCATCCCGGGCTACGAGTACCACTTCGTGGATGATTGCGAAGACCCGCCGGAGCTGGTCAGTCAGATTCCGCCGGGCTTCGTCGGGGCGGTGAGCGACTTCGACGAGTCGCGCTGCGACGCATCGCCCTGGCTCGACCGCCTGCCGGTGATTCGCGAGTTCCGCCGCAAGGTGCTGCGCGGGCGGCGTCCCGCCTAGAGCATCTCCTCGGCGACCAGCTCGAGTGCCTCGGGCTGCGGCGTCCCCAGCATCATGGTGTCGACCCAGCGCTTGGCGCCCGCCTGCTTCCAGGCCTGGAGCCGCTCGCGGATGTGACCGGCGGGGCCGACCAGGTGGCACGCGTCCACCAGCTCGTCGGGAACCGCCGCCGCGGCCTCCTTCTTCTTGCCGTCGAGGAAGAGATCCTGGATCTGGACGGCCGCCTCCTCGTAGCCGAGGCGCTTGGCGAGGTCGTTGTAGAAGTTCTTGTTGCGCGCGCCCATGCCGCCGATGTAGAGCGACATGTGCCCCTTCACGGGCATACGCGCGCGCTCGAGATCGTCGGCGACGATCACGGTGACGGCGGGCACCACCGCAAAGTTCTCCAGGCTCTTGCCGCCGCCGGCCTTGGCGAAACCCTGCTCCAGGTGCGGCAGGTAGACGCTGTCGGCCTTCTCCGGGTCCAGCATCATCGGGAACACGCCGTCGGCCACCTCGCCGGCGCAACGCAGCCCGTTGGGACTGATCGACGCCGTGTAGATCGGAATGTTCGGGTTGCCGTGCAGGATGCTCTTCAGCGGCCGACCGAGTCCGGTGGTGCCCTCGCCGGTCACCGGGATGTCGTAGTGCTCGCCGTGGAACTCGAGCGGCTTCTCGCGCGCCAGGATCTGTCGGATGATCTGGATGTACTCGCGGGTGCGGGTGAGCGGCTTGCCGTAGGGCACGCCGTACCAACCCTCCACCACCTGGGGCCCCGACGGCCCCAACCCGAGGATGAAGCGACCGCCGGACAGGTGGTCGAGCGTCATGGCGGTCATCGCGGTCATGGCCGGCCGGCGCGCCGGCATCTGCATGATGGCAGTGCCGACCTTCAGCTTCGTGGTGTTGGCCAGCACCCAGGTGGCGGTGGTGACCGCGTCGTTGCCATAGGCCTCGGCGGTCCACGCCGAGTCGAAGCCGAGCTCCTCGGCCCGCCGGATCAGGTCCAGATTGATGGTGGCCTTCGGGCCGAAGCCCACCGCGCTGAGTCCGAGCTTCACGATCTGCCTCCTTCTCGCCGTCGGGTGAGGACGGAACGTAGCGAGCTTCAGCCCGTCCCACCCGGCACGGACGACGGCGTCGCAGCAGGAGTCTCCGCGGGATGGGACAGGAGGGTGATCGCCAGGCTGCCGATGATGGCGACACCCACGGCGATCGGGTTTCCCACCGGCAGGCCTTCCGGAGTCGAGCCGCTGGCATCGGCCGCGAGGAAGAGCTCGAACTTCGCGATGTAGATGTAGAGGTGCCCAACCACGTAGACCAACGGGAAGATCATCAGCAGGCGGTCGCGGTGGACGCGGGGCCTCCGGAAGTGGAACACGAAGACGAGCCCGGCCAGCGCGAAGGACACCGCGTAGAACGAGACCGCCGCTCCGATCATGCCGTTGCGCGCCAGCAGGTTGTAGGGCACGAAGATCAGCATTCCGATCGCGCACACCAGCACCGGGATGGCGGCGACCCCCGCCGCGACGACGGCGCGACGCTTCCCGGCGCCGACCCAGTCCCAGCAGATGATGCGGCTCACCCACGCGAAGGCGCCGGTGAAGGCGAAGAACCAGAAATAGCTGGTGATGGGAACCGCGTTCAGGTAGGGCCAGGTGGTGGGGTCCGAGCGATCCCAGATCCACCAGTTCAACATGGGACCGAGGTTGTCGAAGATCAGATAGGTCAGCCCGCCGTAGAAGCCGACGCTGAGCGCCTCCACCGCGGGCGAGAAGTCGTAGCGGCGCATGGTCATGCACGCGTGATAGATGAAGGCCGGGTAGAACAGCGCGATGTAGAGCGGGAGCCGGTTGTAGAGGAACATGACCGAGAACTCGCCGTGCCAGAAGTTCTCCACCGTGTAGTACGACGCGATGTCGATCAGCAGTCCGTAGGTGAAGCAGCTCAGCAGCGTCAGCAGCGCGGAGGGGCTGCCGTGCTCTCGGCGGTGGCGCAACGCGTGGACGACGGCACAGGCGGCCCCGATCACCAGGATCGCCTCGATCGCCAGGAAGGACCAGTCCTTCAGCGCGCTGGGGGCGTTGAAGGAAATCACGGACCCGACGGCCTCGGCATTGCGCATGGCGTAGGAGATGTGTTCTTCCATGGTCGGCTCCCTAGAAGGGCAGCGGCTCCAGCCCGAGCCGCGTCTTCACCGTCTCCACGTAGTTGCGTTCGTCGAAGACGAGGTGGGAGGCGCCGACGTACATGTCGCGGAAGCAGCGCTGGATCCGGCTCGGGTTGCGCAGCCCCTGGCTTCCGGATGCTTCGTAGGCGAAGGTGACGGCCGCCTTTGCCACCTGGGTGCCGTAGCTCGCCACCGCGCGCGTTTCCCGGACGCGCTCCATGACGGCTTCCCGCGCTTCGCCGCGGCCGATCGCCTCGACGGTGCTGCCGTAGGAATCCGCAGCGAGCAGTCGGGCGGCCTTCAGCGCCGTGCTGTGGAGGCCGAAGTCACGCTGGAAGATCTGCTGCTCGCGGAGCGCCGGCGATCCCATCCGGGTTCGCCCGGCCTTCACGATCTCGACGATCTCCGCCAGCGCGCGCTCGGCGACCCCCAGCGCCCAGGCGACGGAGCTGATCGTGCCCAGCGGCACCGGGCCGAGTCCGTAGAGCGCGCCGCCGCTGGTCGGCCGGGTCTCGAAGAGCGAGAAGGTCATTCCCGGTGCGACGAGCTGCTCGGGCACTTCGTAGTCGAAGCTTCCGGTGCCGGAGAGCCCCATCACGTCCCAGTTGCCCTTGAAGATCACGCGATCCGTGGGAACGATGAAGATGCGGATGCGCGGCAGTCCGTCCTCGAAGGGCGGCATCTCGCCGTGGTGCATCTCCATGCCGGCGCCGCCCATGAAATCCGCGTGGCCGCAGCCGCTTCCGAAGTGGAAGCTGCCGGAGACGCGGTAGCCATCGGCTTCGCGGTGGACGACGCCCAGCGGGGCGAACATGCCCGCGGCGGCCCGCGACCGCACCAGGGGAAGCGCGAGCTCCGGATCGAGATAGGCCGAGTAGCCCATCACCGTGGTGTTCTGCGCGAAGGCCCAGCCGACCGATCCGTCGGCGTAGGCGAGCTCCGCGCACACGTCGAGGATGGTGCCGGGGTCGGCCTCGAAGCCCCCCAGCGCCGCGGGCACCAGCAGGCGGAACAGACCGCGCTCCACCAGCGCCTCGACGATCGGCGGGGTCATGCCGAGGCTCTCCTGCACCGCGTCTGCCTCGGCCTCGATCAGCTCTCGCAGGCCCCGGGCGGCTGCCAACGGGTCGGGTGAGGACACGGCCATCTCCTTTGCGCGACGCAGGACCGTAATCATACATCATACGGATCTAGTATGATGTATGATCTGGGCCGAGGGCGTGGGCTGGGTGCTCACGACCGGCTGGAGAGCGCTCCTTGCAACGACGCAAGCCCTGGAACGGCCGCCCGCCCAGCACCCAGGCCGAGGCCCGTCGCCACCTGCTCGACGTGGCCCGGCGCTGCGTCGAGCACTTCGGCCTGGCCAAGGCCAGCCTCTCCGACGTGGCCGAGGCGGCGGGCGTGACGCGCCAGACCGTCTACCGCTACTTCGAGAACGCCGACGATCTGTTCCGATCCGCCGCCGTCCTCGCCAGCGGAGGGTTCCACGAGCGGCTGCGGCGGCGGGTGCTCGCGCGCGCGAGCCTGGCCGAGCGCATGGTCGAGACCCTGGTCCTGGCGATCCACGAGATTCCGGAGGATCCCCACCTGGACGGGCTGGTGAGGTCGGGCGACCACTTCTCGGTCTCCGCGGCGCTGCGTCTCGGCTTCGTCCAGGAAGAGATGATGGCCCTGGCCGAGGGCGAGCCGATGCTCGGCGAGCACGAGCGGGACGAGCTCTCGGAGCTCCTGCTGAGGGTGTTGCACTCGTTTCTCGCCGACCCGGGAGAGGCGAGGACCGAGCGCGAGCTGCGCGCGTTCCTCTACCGCTGGCTGGTCCCGATGATCGATCAGGCGCTGGCGCGAAACGGAAGCAACTCGAAGCGGCGGGTGAAGGGCCCGGGGGCGTAGCGCCCGGCGGCGGCGTCGACGTGAAAGCGCGGGCAGCGTGCCAGCACCTCTTCCAACACGACGCGGGCTTGCAGACGGGCGGCCGCCGCGCCGATGCAGTGGTGCGGCCCGTAGCTGAACGAGAGCATGCGCCGGATGCGGCGGCCGACGTCGCAGCGTTCCGCGTCGGGGCCGAACTCGCGATCGTCGCGATTGGCGGAGGCGTAGAGCAGCAGCACCTTGCGCCCCTTCGGGATCGTCCGACCCTCGAGCGAGACGTCGCGCGTGGTGATGCGCGCGAGACCCTGCACCGGCGAGGTCAGGCGCAGGAACTCCTCGACGGCGTTCGCGATGCGGCCGGGGTCCTCCAGGAGCTGCGCGCGCTGGTCCGGATGCCGGGTCAGCAGCTCGAGCGCGCCGCCCAGCAGCCCGTGCATGGTGTCGTTGCCGCCCGTCACCATGGTGAAGCCCACGCCGAGGATCTTCGCCAGCGAGACTTCCCGGCCGTCGCGCAGCTGACCGTGCACCAGCGCAGAGATCATGTCGTCGCGCGGCTCGCGACGCCGTGCTTCGATCAATCCGTTGAAGTAGCCGAACATCTCGCCGACGGCCTCGCCGGCCTGGAGCACGTCGCCGCCGGCGCTGGCTCCCACGATGGCGTCGGACCAGCGCGCGAAGATCGTCCGGTCTTCCAGCGGCACGCCGAGCGCGTGGGCCACCACGAGGCTCGCGAGGGGCTTCAGCAGCGCATCGATCACATCGGCCTCGCGCTGCTCGCGCATCCACTCGACGCGATCGACCACGAAGGCGCGGATCATCGGCTCGAGGTCCCCGATGCGACGGGGCGTGAGGCGCTTGATCGTGAGCTTGCGGAGCGCGGTGTGCTCGGGCGGGTCCATCATCACGATCGGCGACTCGAGGCCCAGCTTCTCCATCTCGCCGTAGAAGAAGGTCAGCCCCGCGGCCGAGGAGAAGGTCGCCGCGTCGACCGCGGCGTCGAAGACGTGCGAGAAGCGCGAGAGCACCCAGTAGTCCTCGCCCTCGCCGTTGTCCTCTACGTGGTGGACGGGGTCGGCGTTGCGCAGCGCCCGGTACATCGGGAACGGATCGCGCCAGCTCTCGCCGCCGCACGGTTCGAAGCGCGCGTCGCTCATGCCGGACCCGTTGCTCAGGTGACCCGCCGGGTCGCCGCGCGCAAGTGGCCGAGCGCCGCGATCAGGGCGAGTAGCAGGGCGATCCAGACCCGCGGCCCGAACAGGACGATCCCCGGTGCAGCGGGAAACGCCAGCGTGTTGGCCATGGCCGCAACCTTGAACACGTGGATCGGGTCGAAGGCCGGATCGGTGGCGAGCTCCATCATGTCGCGCCGGCTGCGGTAGCGCACCACGCCGGCAGCGCTCCAGCCCGGGTCCGGCTCGACGCCCCAGCGATCCAGGTAGCCGCCGGCCGCCGCCGCGTAGAACACCGGGTGGCCTGCCCGGAGCAACAGGTCCGGCAGGAAGACGCCGGTGTACTTCTCGAGCACCGCCGCGGCCGGGAGCTCTTCGTCGGATCCGGGCACGGGCACGGGGCCCGGATGCAGGCGGATCAGGTTCACCATGAAGAACTCGCCGCCGTCGTCCGCCTCGAGGAAGGCGCGCAGGACGGCGCGCTGCTCGGGATCGACCTCGCCTTCGCTGCGGCCGGCGAGGTACTCCATGTAGCGGTCGATCTCTTCGGCGGAGAGCGGCCCGCTCCAGCTGTTGTACCAGAAGGAGAAGAGCGCGTAGACCAGCAGCGCCAGCGCCCAGATCCAGCGGGCCTTCATTCGGGAGCCTTGCTCACGGATTCATCTGGTAGGCGCCGTCCAGCGACTCGACGTGCCGGTGCCAGACCCGGTCGTAGCGTTCCGCATCGCGCACCGGCTTGCGCATCATCTCGCGGCAACGGGCCATCTGTGCCTCGTTGCTGCTCGGCTGGCCCATCAGCTGGAGCGCGTGCTCCGAGACATCGCGCACCATGAACTCGAAGATCTGGTCGAGCAGGTCGTCGTCCACCTGGTAGATCCGCGCGTTCTCGAGGATCAGCTGCGCGTACACCACGCAGGCGAAGATCTCGCCGCCGGCCAGCAGGAAGTCCACGTCCTTCATCTGCTCGGGCCCGGGGGGCGCGCTCTGGAGCAGCTGGCGGAATTCCTCGATCTGTTCGGCGAAGACGCGCACGTTGGGAAGATCGACGCCCTCGAAGGCGCGCTGATAGTCGTGGAAGCGCACCTGCCCCAGACCCCGCGCGGTCCCCTGTTGGAACAGGAAGTCGTCGTTGCGGTCGTGGTCCTGGCGGCCGACCTCCGGGTACTCGGCCGGGGCGAAGAAGTAGTTGGGCATGAACTTCGCGATCAGCGCGATGTTCACGTGCACCGTGCCCTCGAGCTTGGGCAGGGCCCGGATGTCGATGGCGGCCTGGCTGAAGTACATGTTCTTCTCGAAGCCCTTGGCCGCAATCGCATCCCACAGCAGGTCGATCACCGCCTCGCCCTGGGTGGTGACCTTCATCTTCACCATCGCGTTGTAGAGCAGGTAGCGGCGGTCCTCGGACGTGGCGACGCGCATGTAGTCCGCGGCCCGCAGCGCGAAGAGCTTCATCGCCACCAGGCGCGCGTGGGCCTCCACGAGCATGCGGCGCAGGTGCGACATGTCGGTGAGGCGCATGCCGTACAGCACGCGGTTGTGCGCGTGGGGCACCGCCTCGTAGAGCGCGTGGGTGCAGATGCCGATCGAGGCCCAGCCGAGGTTGAACTTGCCGATGTTCACGGTGTTGAGCGCTGCGTTCCACGCATCGCGGCCCCGGTGCAGGATGTCCTCCTCGCGCACCGGGTAGTCGCGCAGCTCGAACTCGGAGACGTAGTTCTGGCTGGCCACTACGTTCTGGATCAGGTGGTAGTTCGGGTGGTGCGGGTCGGCTGCGAAGAAGACGTACTCGTCGCCGTCCTCGAAGCGGCCGAAGGTCGATACGATGGCGGCCTCGTTGCCGTTGCCGATGTAGTACTTGCGCCCGTTGGCGCGCCAGCCGTCGCCGTCGCGGGTCAGCACCATGTCGGTGGAGTAGATGTCGGCCCCGTGGGTCTTCTCCGACAGGCCGAAGGCGAAGATCCCACCGTCCTCGAGCGCCTGGGCGGCGCGCCGGCGCAGCGCCTCGTTGTCGCTCATCCAGATCGGGCCGAGACCGAGCACCGAGACCTGCCAGGTGTACCAGTACTGGAGGCCGTAGAAGCCCAGGATCTCGGCGAACTCGCAGATGCGCCAGGTATCCCAGCGCGCGTCGGGCGCGCCCTCGCCGGCGGGCGTGCTGATCGAGGCGAAGAGACGCTCCTTGCCGACGAACTCGAGGAAGTCCGCGTACCAGCCCTGGGCGTAGTAGTCCTCCAGGAGCTTCGTCTTGCCCTTGGCTTCGAAGAACTCGATGGTCTTGCGCATGATCTCGGACGAGCGCTCGTCGCGATACGTGCGGCTGGGATGGCGGGGGTCGAGCAGGATCATGGCTTCACCTCGGCGGGTTCGGAGGCGCCGCGGCTGACCGGTACTCCCGGCGGGGAACGAGCGGCACCGGGCGATCGTAGCGGGTGGCGGCGCGGTCGCGAAACGCCAGTGCCCAACGGCCAGCCGGTCCGCTCGAATCTCCTCCCTTTTCGGCCTCTGGAACCCGTCTGGGTGAGGGACCCCGAAACGGATCGGGCGGCCACAACGAGGCGCCCTCACCCTCGCGGGATTACGAAGCCGTCATGATCCGCCGGAAGCCACCGGTCGGGGCTTCCCGGGCGAGCCGAGCAAGGCCGCCGCTGGGCTAACTTCTCGCATACGTGAAGCTGCTCTTGTTGGAAGACGACCGGCAGACTGCAGACGCGCTCGAGAAGGGACTCGAGCGCGAGGGGCACTCGGTGTATCGCGCGCAAGACGTGGAGGAAGCGCTCGCGCTGCTGGCGCGCGAGACCTTCGAGATCGCGATCCTCGACGTCATGGTGCCGGGCGGCTCGGGCTACGACGTGCTGAGCCAGCTCGAGAAGAGCTCCCCTGCCACCGTCACGCTGATGCTCACCGCGCGCGGTGCCGTGGAAGACCGGGTGGCCGGCCTCGACCGGGGCGCCGACGACTACCTGTTGAAGCCCTTCTCGTTCTCGGAGCTGACCGCCCGGATCCGCGCGGTGCAGCGTCGGCGCACGGGTCCTTCGACCGTGCTGAGCGCGAGAGAGCTCGAGATCGACGTGGTGCGGCGGGTGGCCACCGCCGGTGCGCGCAGGATCGACCTGACCCCGACCGAGTTCTCCCTGCTGGTCGGCCTGCTGCGCGCGGCGGGCGAAGCGCTGAGCCGCACCGAGCTGCTGCGCGAAGTATGGGGCTACGACTTCGACCCGGGAACCAACGTCGTGGACGTCCACGTGAACCGGCTGCGGCGCAAGCTGGACGACGCCGGCATCCGTGACCTGATCCGCACGATTCGCGGGCGCGGCTATGCGGCCGGATGAGACGCTGAGGCAGTTCTTCGCTCGAACCGACGTGCGCGCCACGCTGGTGGTGGCGGCGTTCCTGCTGCTGGCCGTCAGCCTCCAGGGTGTTCTCCTCTACGCCTTCGTCGCAATGGAAACGTTGGAAGAGGCCGATCGTTGGGTCGAGCTGAACCTGGAGCTGCTCACCGCGCCGATCGAGGCCGGCGAATCGCTCGACTCGGCGGCACACGACGTGCTGGCGGCCTCGCCGGTGCAGCTGGCGAGTGCGGCGCAGCTGCGCAACGAACACGGGGCCATACTCGAATCCTGGGGCGAGTGGCCGGCGCCGGATCGGCAGCTGCCCAGCTCGCCCGGCGAGGACCAGCGCGGCCTCGGCGCCTGGCGGCTACTCGTGGCGGGGAACCAGCTGATCGGTGACACGGCGTTGAGCTCGGGAGGAGTCCTCGAGGTCGCCGTTCCCGTCGATCATTTCGCCCAGGAGAGCATGGAGGTGGCGCGGGGGATCGCGCTGGCGGCGCTGCTCTCTGGCATCCTCGGCGCGCTGATCGCGGCCGTCGCCACCGTGCGCGCCTTCGCCCCGCTGCGCCGCGCCACGGCGCTATTGCGCGACGTGGACGCGCGAAACCTCGGGCGCCGCCTTCCCACGCGCAGCACCCGCGATCCGGTGGACGAGCACGCCGAGACCCTGAACCGTGTGCTGGCACGCATCGACTCCGCCTTCGCGCGACTGCGAGCCTTCAGCAGTGACGCAGCCCACGAGCTGCGCACGCCGCTCAATCGGATGATCAACGTCTCCGAGGTGGCGTTGCTCGGCGACCGCGAGGACGAGATCCGAGCCGCGCTCCACTCGATCAACGAGACCACCGAGCACCTTTCGCGTGTGGTCCAATCGCTGCTGCTGCTCGCGGAGCTCGACGACGACCGTTTCGAGCTGGAGCGCGAGCGCATCCAGGTCTGCGAGTGGGTTGCGCGCACGGCCGAGATCTTCGGGCCGATCTTCGAGGAGAAGGGCATCAAGCTCGACGTCGACTGCGACGCGGGCGCGATCGAGGGCGATTCGCACCTTCTCGACCGGCTCCTCGCCAACCTGCTCGAGAACGCCTTCCGCTACAGCCCGGAAGGCGCCCTGGTGGAGGTCCACGCCTCCCGCGCCGACGGCCGCGTCCAGATCCGCGTCGATGACGCCGGGCCCGGTGTACCCCGCGAGGAGCGCGAGTGGATCTTCGAGCGCTTCGCCCGGGCCGACCGCACTGGCGACGGGGCCGGCGTGGGCCTGGCGCTGGCGCGCGCCATCGCCCGCGCCCACGGCGGAGACGTCACGGTCGACTCCTCGCCGCTGCTGGGCGGCGCGCGCTTCATCCTCTACCTGCCCCACGCGACTTGAGCGGCCGCCCGCTCCGTCGGGCGCGCCGGAGAGGAGAAGGCATGCAGCTCGGATCGGGTTCGCTGGCAGACCTGGCGCGATTGCGGCGTTTCCGCCGCGGCCGTCTCTCCTCCTGGGACCGCAGTGGCGGCAACCTGGACGCGCTGCTGATCCGGGCCGGCGACGTGAGCAGCCTGGGAGAGATCGAGGGCGCCGGCTGCGTCAAGCACTGGTGGGTGACGCTCATGACCCTGCCACCGGAGCCCCACGAGCTGACCCGAACCGTGTTGCGAATGTACTGGGACGGGGAAACGCGGCCGAGCGTCGAGGTTCCCATCGGCGATTTCTTCGGCGTGGGTTTCGGCCTGCGCCGCAACTTCCAATCGCTGCCGCTCCAGATGAGTCCCCAGGATGGAAAGGGGATGAACTGCTGGTTCCCGATGCCCTTCGCCCAGGGCGCCCGCTTCGAGGTCGAGAACCAGAGCGACTCGGCGCTGGTCTTCTACTACTACGTCGACTACGAGCTCTACGACGAGCTCGATCCCGAGCTGGGCCGCTTCCACGCCGTGTGGAACCGGCTCGACCCCAGCGCGGGAACGGCCCGCGCGCGGGGCTACACCCGGGCGGACTACGGCTACACAGACGAGCGACCGGCCGGCCCGGGCAATGCCCTGGCCGGACCGTGGCGCGACCCGAATCTCGACGGCGCCGCCAACTACACGCTGCTCGAGACCCGGGGACGCGGCCAGTACGTGGGCTGCGTGCTGAACATCGACGTCTTCGAGCGCCAGGTCAACGACTGGTACGGCGAGGGCGACGACATGATCTTCATCGACGACGAGCCCTGGCCGCCGCGACTCCACGGCACCGGCACCGAGGACTACTTCAACACCGCCTTCTGCCCCAAGCAGGAGTTCAGCGCTCCCTATCACGGCATCACGGTCTACAGCGGAAGCGAGGCCTGGCCCTGGGGCGGCAAGAACTCGATGTACCGCTTCCACGTCGAGGACCCGATCGCCTTCGAGCGCTCGATCCGCGTGTCGATCGAAACGGGACACGACAATGCGCTCGCGAACGACTACTCGAGCGTCGCCTACTGGTACCAGCAGTCGCGAGTGCAGCCGCTACCGGCGCTGCCCGCAGTCGAGGCGCGTCTTCCCCGCCCGGAAGCGGCCACCTGAGCCAGGTATGTCATCGAGTGGGCAGCGGGTCGATCCCGCGCGCGGCACTCAACAGCAGGACCGCGGTGACGACCTCGACGGCGATGAAGAACGCGGCGAAGTCGGCGCCGTGGAGCGCCCAGGCGAGCGTTCGCGTCACGGTCGCACCTCCGATCAGGTCGGCCGGGACCTAGAGCAGGCGCTCTCGCTGCGGGCGGCTCTCCAGCAGGATCGTCACGCCCGCCGTCAGGAAGAAGGCGGCGTCGACAGGGCGAGAAGCCCACATACGCTATCATCCAGCTCGAGAGAGGGATCAATGCTCGAGTCGGGACGTCTAGGAGCGGGATCGGCGAGTACGGAGATTCGCGTCTTCGTGAGCTACGACCGCGAGCACGACAAGGACCTGCACGATCGGCTCGTCGCCCAGGCGAGGAAGGCCGCATCAGGGTTCGAGATCTCGGCTCGTTCCAAGGCCAGGCCCACGACGGCGGTGGCCGAGGAAGGGCTGCGCCGCGAGATCCGCGGGGCCGACGCCGTCATCACCATCTGCGGCGAGCACACCGACTGCTCGGAGCGCATGGGCACCGAGCTTCGCATCGCCCGGGAGGAGAAGCGCCCCTACTTCCTGCTCTGGGGTCGCCGCGATCTCATGTGTACCAAACCGACCACGGCCCGGTCGGCGGATGGCATGTACAGCTGGACCTGGGAGATCCTCCAGAGCCAGATCCTGACGCTTCGCCGCGCCGCCGGGTCGAACGTGCGCCTGGCCGAGCTGAGCCGGGCCCGAAACGCCCCGAAGAGCGGCCCACACCGGCCGCGCTAAGGCGGCGGGCGCGTTCTGCCGACGTACGTTACGTTCTTTCCAGCCTCAAATCAGGCCCTGCCCGCCTTTCTTCCGAGCCTCGTCTCAGTCTGCAAGTCGGCCCAGTGTTGGTTTCGAAGCTGCCCACGTGAGCACAGGGCTCGCGTGGAGACGCCGACTCCGAGCGCCCAGCGCAGGCACCCCTCGCCTGCTGCATGCGCCTACGTGACAGGAAATCCATTTGTCTACCTCTGCCTTGAATCGCGAAACCCTTCCGCGCTCCGCGCGCGGCTTCGAGACCCTGGATCTCGACCCCGAGCTGATCGCCGTCCTCCAGAAGATCGGTTACACCGAGCCGACCCCGATCCAGCGAGACGCCATTCCCCATGTCCTCGAAGCCCGGGACGTTCTCGCCTGCGCCCAGACCGGCACCGGCAAGACGGCGGCCTTCGCCCTTCCCATCCTCGACGAGCTGCTGAACCTCGAGCCCGAAAGGGGTCGCCGGCCGATCCGCGCCCTGGTGCTGGCCCCGACCCGCGAGCTCGCCGCGCAGATCGCCGAGAGCTTCCGGAGCTATACGCCCGGGGGACGCATCCGCTGCGAGGTCGTCTTCGGCGGCGTCGGCAAGCGGCCCCAGGTGACGGCGCTGCGACGCGGCGTCGACGTCCTGGTCGCCACGCCTGGAAGGCTGCTCGACCTGATGAACGACGGCGAGGTGAATCTCTCCCGGGTGGAGATGTTCGTCCTCGACGAAGCCGACCGCATGCTCGACATGGGCTTCATCCCCGACGTGCGCCGCATCACCAAGGCGCTGCCGCGCAAGCGCCAGACGCTGCTCTTCTCGGCGACCCAGCCCCCCGAGATCCGCAAGCTCGCCAGCTCGCTGCTGTACGAGCCGGTGGAGGTCGCCGCCGATCCGGTCTCCTCGACCGTGGAGCCGATCTCCCAGTCGGTCTACTTCGTGGACGGACCGCGCAAGCTCGGCCTGCTGCTCTCGCTGCTGGCGGGCGACGAGATCGCCCGCGCGCTCGTCTTCACCCGGACCAAGCGCCGGGCGGACCGGCTGGCGAAGAGCCTCAGCCGCGAGGGTGTCGACGCACAGGCCATCCACGGCGACAAGTCGCAGAGCGCCCGGACCCGCGCCCTCGAGGCCTTCAAGCGCGGGCGCACGCGCGTGCTGGTCGCAACCGACGTGGCCGCGCGCGGCATCCACGTCGAAGAGATCGACACGGTCATCAACTTCGACATCCCGAACGAGCCCGAGACCTACATCCACCGGGTGGGACGAACGGGACGTGCCGGTGCCACCGGAACCGCCTTCTCGCTCTGCGCGGCCGACGAACGGGAACAGCTCGCGTCGATCGAGCGGCTCACCCGGCAGAAGATCCGGAAGCTGGAGACGCCCGCCGGGCTGGTCGCCGTCGGCGGTGCCGAACCCGCGGCACGGCCGGGGCGGGGGCCGCGCCAGCCGGCGCGACGACGTCCCGGCAACGGCGGCGCGGCTTCGGGCCGGGGGCGCGGCCGCAGCCGACGCCGCGGCACCAGCGCAACCGGGCTGCGTTCCGTCTGATCCGATCTTCGTCTCCGACCCAGAGCCATCCCATGCCCAGCGAAGTACGCTTCCGGATCTTCAAGGACCCCGTGAGTGCCTGGACGCACTTCGTCGGGTTCTGGCTGGCCCTCGCAGCCGCGGCGGCACTCGTCTGGCGCGTGGCCGACGACTCGCCGAAAGCGATCGGCATGGCGATCTACGGCAGCACGTTGGTGGCTGTCTTCCTCGCGTCGAGCCTCTATCACTGGCTCGACATCGGCGAGCGCGGCAACCGCTGGCTGCGGCGCCTGGACCATGCGGCGATCTTCCTGCTGATCGCCGGCACCTACGTCCCCCCGCTGCTGCACCTGCTCGACGGCACCTGGCGCATCGTGCTGTTGTCGCTCGTCCTGGGCCTCGGTGCGGCCGGGGCGCTGCTCAAGATCATCTGGATCGATTGTCCGGGCTGGCTCGGCATGGCGCTCTACTTCGGGCTCAGCGCCGTGGTGGTCGTCCCCGCCCACAAGATCCTGCCGCAGCTCTCGGGCGGAGCACTGGCCTGGCTGGTGGGGGGTGGTGTGGCCTACACGCTCGGCGCCGTGGTCTACGCCCGCAACTGGCCCGACCCGTGGCCGGGCCGCTTCGGCCACCACGAGATCTGGCACCTGTTCGTGCTGGCGGGCGCGACCGCGCACTTCGCCTTCACCTACACCCTGGTGGGTCTGCCTTACGCACCGCTCTGAGTCGGGCAGCGCCACGCGGCGCGACCCGGTGCGAGAAGTTCGTCAGCTCCCGGTCTGCCGAGTCACGTGGTGCGCGGCGACCGTGATCCGAGCCGGCACCGTCGTCTCGATGAACTCACTCAGCACCTCGACGAAGCGCTCGGGTTGCTCGCAGTGGGGGTAGTGGCCGACCCCCTCGAAGATCTCGAGATGGCTGCCGGGGATGGAGGCGTGCGCGGCGTAGGCGTGATCGACCGGAATGATCGGGTCGGCGTCGCCCCAGACGATGAGCGTCGGCACC